>CALMSL010000016.1 GCA_937872445.1 uncultured Microbacteriaceae bacterium
GTTCGGCGATGAACGTCTCCTGACGCTCCTGCTCGATGGCGTCGTCCACGAGTTCATCGATGAGCGCAGGGGGAATGACCAGCACGCCGTCCGAGTCGCCGACGATGATGTCGCCCGGCTGCACTGCGGTGCCGCCGCACGCGATCGTCACATCCGTTTCCCACGGGACGTGGCGTCGGCCGAGCACTGCGGGGTGTGCTCCGCCGTGGTAGGTGGGCAGGCCGAGCGCGGTGACCGCGTCGAGGTCCCGGACGCCGCCATCCGTCACGATGCCCGCCGCGCGGCGCACCTGCGCGCGCAGGGCGAGGATGTCGCCGACCGTGCCCGTGCCGCGCTCGCCGCGCGCATCGATCACGAGCACTTCGCCCTCGCCGAGGGAGTCGAACGCCTGCTTTTGCGCGTTGAATCCCCCGCTGTGCGAGGTAAACAGGTCTTCGCGGCCCGGGATGAAACGCAGGGTGCGCGCTCTCCCCACGAGGCGTTTGCCCGGCTGCGTCGGTGTGAGGCCGTCGATCGAGACGGTGTTGAGCCCCCGCTTGCGCAGTTGCGAGCTGAGAGTCGCCGTGCCGACCGAATTGATCTTCGCGACCAGCTCGTCGGAGAGCCGGGGGTGGACTGCAGTTCCTTCCGCTTCCGCACGCAGTGCGTCGCTGGTCTTCGGGGCCGCGCCGAAGTCGCCGAATGGCGTGGTGCCCTCGACGACGGGGGTGACGAGGCGGCCGGTCGTGCGACCTTCCGAGTCTTCGACGACGACCTCGACGACATCCCCGGGCTGCACCGTGGTGGATCCGGCCGGAGTTCCGGTGAGGATGATGTCCCCGGCCTCCAGCGTGATGAGCTGCGAGAGGTCGGCCACGAGCTGGCCGAACGGGAACAGGAGGGTTTCGGTGTTGTCATCCTGCACGAGCTCGCCGTTCACCCAGGTGCGGATGCGCAGGGAGTTCGGGTCGATCAGGTTGGCGGCGAGCACCGAGGGCCCGATGGGCGTGAACCCGTCGCCGCCCTTCGAGCGGAGGTTGGATCCCTTATCCGCGTATTTCAGGTCGTACGCGCCGAAGTCGTTTGCTGCGGTGACCCCGGAAACGTGGCTCCAGCCTTCCTCCGGTGTCACCCGACGGGCATCCTTGCCGATGATAAGCGCGATCTCGCCTTCGAAGGCGAGCAGTTCGCATCCGGCCGGCCGCTCAATGGGGGTGGCGGAGGGCGACAGCGACGTTGAGGGCTTCAGGAAGTAGCCGGGCTGAACGGGGGTGCGGCCACGCTGGGCTGCGCGACTCGGGTAGTTGAGGTGGACCGCGATAACTTTGCCCGGATGCTGGCCGATCATGGCGTCTATTTCCGGCACGCTGCTGTCGTGCATGGCACCTCCAGTGGTGTACGAAATGATATACGATCTCACCACACCGGGGTGCCCGCGTCAAGCCCCGCCCCGACCGGACTGTCTGGCGGCTACAGCTCCGTGGCGATGGTCCGTGCGGCTTCGGCCAGCCGGCGCGCGATCTCGGCGGGGGCCTGTGCGCTCGCGACATACACGACGGCGACCGCGGCGGGCGGTTGTCCAGGCAGGGCGAGGGGAACCGCAACGGAAGAAAGCCCGCGGATGACTTCGTCGTGGCTCGTGGCGAATCCGCTTGACACAACATCCTCGACCTCGGCGCGCGGCGACTCGCCCATCGCGCGCCACTGGGCAGACGACACGAGGGACTGGATCGCGATTCCGGGAGCGCCCTGGCTGAGCAAGTGACGCGAGCCCGGTCGCTGGGCCACGGCGGCGTGGGCGTGCGTGGGTTCGACGCTCACGAGCGTCACGACGTCGTTCCGGTCGAGCACCGCGAGGAACGCGGTCATGCCGAGGTCGTTTGCGGCGGCGGTGAGGGCCGGCAGCGCGGCCGCCTGCAGGTCCCGGGAGACGCCGCGGGCGAGGGCCGCCATCCGAGGGGCGAGTTGAACTCCGCCACCGGAGTCGCGCGAAACGAGTCCGTGATCTTCGAGTGTGCGCAGGATGCGGTAGGCGATCGAGCGGTGGACGCCGAGCGACGCGGCGAGTTCGGCGATGGACGGCGGGGTGAGGGATTCGGCGAGGAGCTCGAGCATTCGCAGCCCGCGGGAGAGAGTCTGGGAATGCGGCGATTCCTGGCTCATGACTTGCCTAACGTCGGACTGGCGGGGTATCGTTCCCTGTCGGAACACGGTATTCTATATTAGAACACCAAGAAAGCGAGAGTCAACGATGATAGCGAAAGCGCCCCGGAGCTTCGAACCCGGTTCGCGGCTGTACCGGCCGCCCGCGCAGTACCTTCGCGGAAGCTTCGGACGATTCGCTACCGGGGTTGCGGTGGTCACTTTCGAAGCCTCCAGCGGCAGGCACGGGATCACTGTGAACTCGTTCACCTCCGTGTCGATGGAGCCTCCGCTCGTGCTCGTGAGCATTGCGCGCAACACGGTCTCGCACGACGAATTGGCCGGGAAGAACTTCACGGTGAATGTGCTCGGCGCGGAGCAGGAATCCCTCGCCATGCACTTCGCCGGCAAGCCGAATCAGGAACCCAAGTGGGTCGAAGGCGACACTGCGCCTCGCCTGGCCGGCACCCTGTCGTGGTTCGCGTGCACGCCGTGGGCCGCCTATGACGGCGGCGACCACACGCTGTATCTCGGCGAAGTTCAGGATTACGACTACCGCAACGGGGACACGCTCGGATTCGTGAGCGGCCGCTTCACCGTGATTCCCGAGTTCCTGCCGGGGCACGAATCTTTGCTGTAGCACAACGTTCCCTGAGGCTCTCGAAGGGAACCACACCAATCCAGCCCCCTTCGAGAGCCTCAGGGAGCAAAAAAGACAAAGGAGTCACCCCCATGGGCGCAAGGACCGGCCAGCAGTTCCTCGACAAACTGAACTCGATGCGACCGCACATCACGATCGACGGCGAGGTGGTCAGCGAGAACCTGACCGAGCACCCGGCGTTCAAGAATGTCGCCCGCACCTACGCGCAGCTGTTCGACCTCCAGCACGACCCCAAGTTCAAGGACCAGCTCACCTACCCGTCGCCGACCACCGGGGACCCGGTCAACGTGTCCTTCCTCATCCCCAGGACCATCGAGGACCTGGAGCGTCGCCGCGCGGGCATCAAGGTGTGGGCAGAGTATTCGAATGGGTTCCTCGGCCGCTCCGGCGACTACATGAACTCGTCGCTCACGGCGTTGGCCTCCGCGAAGAAGTGGTTTGAGAAGGCCGACCCGGTGTACGGGGAGCGCATCGAGGCGTACTACGAGATGGCGCGCGAAAACGATCTGCTTGCCACGCACACCCTGATTCCGCCGCAGGTTAACCGTTCGGTGTCCGGCAGCGAACAACTCGGCGGCCAGTTGTCGGCCCGCATCATCGAGGAGCGCGCGGACGGCGTCGTCATTCACGGCGCCCGGATGCTGGCGACGGTCGCGCCGATCGCCGACGAGCTTCTCGTGTTCCCGTCGACCGTGCTGCGCGGCACCCCGGAGGACGCCCCGTACTCGTACGCGTTCGCGATCCCGAACGACACTCCGGGTCTCCGCTACCTGTGCCGCACGTCGCTGCACAACGGCGGGTCCCATTTCGACGAGCCGCTCGCGAGCCGCTTCGAGGAAATGGATGCCGTGGTCGTGTTCGACAACGTGTTCGTCCCGAACGAGCGAATCTTCATGCTCGGCCACCCCGACCTGTGCAACCAGTTCTACTCGGAGACGGGCGCCGCTGCGCTCATGACCCACCAGGTCGTGACGCGCACGATCGCCAAGAGCGAGTTCTTCCTCGGGCTTGCCACCGAGATCGCGGAGGCCATCGGCATCGACGGGTTCCTGCACATTCAGGAGTCCCTCGCCGAGCTCGTCGTGGATGTCGAGATCGGAAAGGCGCTCATGCGCGCCGCCGAGGTGGACGCCAAGCTCAACGAGTGGGGCATGATGCAGCCGAACTGGCCCACGCTCAACGCGGCGCGCAACTGGTATCCGAAGATCGCGCAACGCTTTCCGCAGATCATCCGCACGTTCTGCGCGAGCGGGCTCATGGCGCTGCCCGGCGAGGCTGATCTGGCGAGCGATGCCCTGCCGGATATCGAAATGTACCTCCAGGGCAAGTCCCTCACCGGGCCGGAGCGGGTGAAGCTGTTCAAGCTCGCCTACGACGCCTCCATCTCCGGGTTCTCCAGTCGGCAGGCTCTGTACGAGTACTACTTCTTCGGCGATCCCGTGCGGATGGCCGGCGCGCTCGTGTCGAGCTACGATAAGACGCCCCTGCAGCAGCGCATCAAGGACTTCCTCGCGCGCGAGGACTGAGGTGGCGCAAGCTCGCCCGCGAGGATTGACGGCGCGGGCTCGCGCGAAAACTGAAGGGTGATCGGTCTGTAACGGTCAGCCGAGTACTGCTCGAATCACTACGCTGGAATCAGACGATGAAGGAGTCTGCTCATGAGTGATGCGCGCGAGGCCACGCTGCTGGCTTCCGTTCCCGACAAGCTGTTTATTGCTGGCACCTGGGTTGCCGCGACGGGTGGTGGCACGCTGGACGTGCACGATCCGTCGACGGGCGCCGTGATCCGGAAAATTGCCGATGCGACGGCGGAGGACGCGCAGAAAGCGATAGATGCGGCAGCCGAAACCCAGGACTCGTGGGCGGCAACCCCGGCCAGGGAGCGCAGCAACATCCTGCGCCGCGCGTTCGATCTGCTCATGGAGCGCGCGGACGATTTCGCGCTGCTCATGACGCTCGAAATGGGCAAGCCGCTCGCCGAGTCGATGGGCGAGGTGAAGTACGGCGGCGAGTTCCTGCGCTGGTTCAGCGAGGAGGCAGTGCGCATCCAGGGCCGGTACGGTTCGAACCCCGAGGGCACGGGCACGATGATCGTGACGCAGCGCCCGGTGGGCCCGTGCTACCTCATCACGCCGTGGAACTTCCCGCTCGCGATGGCGACGCGCAAGATCGCACCGGCGCTCGCCGCGGGGTGCACGGTCGTCGTGAAGCCTGCCGCGCTCACCCCGCTCACGACACTCGCGTTCGTGAAGCTGCTCGAGGAGGCCGGGCTTCCCGCCGGTGTCGTCAATGTGCTCACGACATCCTCGTCCGGCGCAGTGTCGAAGCCGATCTTCGCCGATTCCCGCCTGCGCAAGCTGAGCTTCACCGGGTCGACCTCTGTCGGCGTTGCTCTGCTCAAGCAGGCCGCGGATGGCGTGCTGCGCACCTCGATGGAGCTCGGCGGCAACGCCCCGTTCGTCGTGTTCGAGGACGCCGATCTCGACAAGGCCGTGGACGGCGCGATGATCGCGAAGTTCCGCAACATCGGCCAGGCGTGCACGGCGGGCAACCGGTTCATCGTGCACGAGTCGGTGGCCGAGGAGTTCGCGAAGCGCGTCACCGAGCGCGTGAAGGCGTTCAAGATCGGCCGCGGCACCGAGGATGGTGTCACGATCGGTCCGCTCATCGATGCGAAGGCGGTCGCGAAGGTCGGCGACCTCGTGGCGGATGCCGTGAAGCGCGGCGCGACCGTGCACACGGGCGGTTCGGCGATCCAGGGCGGTGGCACGTTCTACGAGCCGACGGTGATCAGCGATGTGCAGCCCGGCAGCGACATCCTCACCGAGGAGATTTTCGGCCCTGTGCTGTCGATCGCCTCGTTCAAGGACGAGGCGGACGCCGTTCGGATGGCGAACGAGACCGAGTACGGCCTCATCGGCTACGTGTTCACGCAGGATCTCGCACGCGGCCAGCGGATGATCGAAAAAATCGACACCGGCATGATGGGCCTGAACGTCGGGGTTGCCTCCAACGCAGCTGCGCCGTTCGGCGGCGTGAAGCAGTCAGGTCTCGGCCGCGAGGGCGGTTTCGAGGGCATCCACGAGTACCTCTCGATGAAGTACACGCTCACGCCAAACCCGTAACCGCGGAGGTTCCTCTCGAGAGCGCCGAGTGTCGGTTCTGCGTCGAGCGGGACCGGCGTCCCGGGACAGGAGTGGTTGAACTGCGTAGGCTGGAACCATGCATGAAGCAGTGATTGTCGATGTCATCCGCACCCCGAGTGGCCGGGGCAAGCCAGGCGGCCAGCTTTCCGGCATCCACGCCGTAGACCTTCTCGCGGGAGTGCTCGAGACGCTCGTTCAACGCAGCGACCTCGACCCCGCCCTCGTGGACGACGTCATCGCCGGATGCGTGTCGCAAATCGGGGAGCAGGGCTACAACATCGGGCGGAATGCTTTGCTCGCCGCCGGATTCCCCGAGCACGTCCCAGGAACGACCGTCGACCGCCAGTGCGGGTCCAGCCAGCAGGCTGCGATGTTCGCCGCGCAGGGCGTGATGACCGGACAGTACGATATCGCCATCGCGTGCGGGGTCGAGTCGATGAGCCGCATCCCGCTCGGGACGTCGGTCGCCGGGATGGACCGCTACGGCTCGAAACTGCGTGCCCGCTACCCGGAAGGGCTTGTAAATCAGGGCGTCTCCGCGGAGCTCATTGCGCACAAGTGGGGGCTCGACCGCGAGACGCTTGACGAGTTCTCCGCACGCTCGCATCGGCTGGCCGTCGAAGCCCGCGAGGCTTTCGCAACGGAGATCGTGCCCACAGCCGGCCACACGATCGACGAGACCATCCGCGACACCACCACCGTCGAGGGGCTCGCCGGACTGAACCCGGCGTTCCGCACCGACGAGCTGGCAGCGCGCTTTCCCGAACTCGACTGGCGCATCACGCCGGGCAACTCGAGCCCGTTCACGGATGGCGCATCCGCCGCCCTCATCATGAGTGCAGAGCGCGCCGAGAGTCTTGGGCTGAAACCCCGCGCGCGGTTCCACGCGTTTGCGGTCACCGGAAGCGACCCCATCTTCATGCTCACCGGGATCATCCCGGCAACGAAGAAGGTGCTCGAGCGTGCGGGTCTTGGAATCGACGACCTCGACGCGTACGAAGTGAATGAGGCATTCGCCTCCGTGCCGCTCGCATGGCAGAAGGAGCTTGGAACCGACCCCGACAAACTGAACCCGCGCGGCGGAGCGATCGCGCTGGGGCACCCGCTCGGTGCATCCGGCACCCGGTTGCTCACGACCCTCGTGAATCAGCTTGAGGCGACGGGCGGACGGTGGGGACTTCAAACCATGTGCGAGGGCGGCGGCATGGCCAACGCCACCATCATCGAGCGACTCTAGTCGCGTCGCGGGGAAGGCAACGACATGCAGATTTCAGGATGCTCGGCGCTCGTCACGGGCGGTGCTTCAGGGCTCGGGCTGGCCACGGCGACGATGCTGGCCGAGGCGGGTGCGGACGTGGTCATCATCGATCTGCCGTCGTCGGGCGGCGCGGATGTTCCCGGTGTGACGTTCGTTCCCGCGGATGTCACGAATGAGGATCAGGTGCGCGCGGCGATCGCAATGGCCACGAAACCGCTGCGGATCGTCGTGAACTGCGCGGGAATCGCGACGGCGGAGCGCGCGCTCGGCAAGGAAGGGCCGCAACCGCTCGATCACTTCGAGCGCGTCATCAGGGTGAACCTCATCGGCACGTTCAATGTGATCCGGCTCGCCTCCGAGGCGATGGCGGCAACCGAACCGGTTGGCGGTGAAGGCCAGGGCGAGTCCGAACGGGGCGTGATCGTGAACACCGCATCCGTGGCCGCGTTCGACGGCCAAATCGGCCAGGCCGCGTACTCGGCATCCAAGGGCGGGGTTGCCGCGATGACGCTGCCGCTTGCGCGGGAGCTCGCCGCGCGCTTCATCCGCGTCATGACCATTGCGCCGGGAACATTCGACACCCCGATGCTCGCGGCGCTGCCCCAGGCCGCGCGCGACTCGCTCGGCATGCAGGTACCGCATCCGTCGCGCCTCGGACGCCCGGAGGAGTACGCGGCGCTCGTCAGGCACATCGTGGAGAACTCGATGCTGAACGGCGAGGTCATCCGCCTCGACGGCGCGATCCGCATGCAGCCCAAATAACAGCTGACTTTCATCATTCAGGAGGTTGTGTGACGGAAGTTCCGAGAGCTTGCTTTTTCGAGCCACTCCTGCCCCTCCCACCCCATTCCCTCCTGAATGATGAAAGCCGACGGGGTAGCGGATGCCGGTGATCGAGATCGTCGACGCGGCCGACCCGCGGCTGGCCGACTTCGCCCGAGGCACGGATGTGCTGCTCAAGAACGGTCGTGGCGCGCACGGCCTCTACATTGCCGAGTCTGCCCTCGTGCTGGAACGGGCGCTGCAGGCTGGACACCGTGTGCGTGCGGTGCTCACCCTCAGGGACACCGTCGTTGACGCTGCCGCTCTCGTCGGCCCCGAGGTGGCGGTGTTCACCGGATCGATGGAACTGTTGGCGAAACTCACCGGCTATGAGCTTCATCGCGGGCTCATCGCGTCGATGGAACGCCCTGCGCTCCCGAACCCGGCCGACCTGCTTGCCGCGGCGCGGCGCGTGGTCATCCTCGAGAACGTCGTCGACCCGACGAACGTCGGCGCGATCTTCCGGTCGGTCGCGGCGATCGGTGCGGATGCGGTGCTCGTCACGCCGGGCAGCTCGGATCCGTTCTACCGGCGGGCGATCCGCGTCTCGATGGGCACCGTGCTGCAGGTGCCGTGGGCGCGCGTGGGGGAGTGGCCGGCGAACCGGAGGTTGCTCACAACGTCCGGATTTCACGTGGCGGCGCTCACCCCCGCCGTCGGTGCGGTGAGTCTGCGGGACTTCGCGGCCGATGCGCCGGAGCGGGTCGCACTCGTCGTCGGCACCGAAGGTGATGGCCTGACACCGGATGCCCTGGCGGCCGCAGACTCCCTGGTGCGAATCCCGATGCGACACGGCATCGACAGCCTGAACGTCGCCGCCGCGGCCGCGGTGGCGATGTGGGCACTGTCCTGACCCGCGCGGTGCGCTTTCATTATTCAGGAGGTGGCGGTGCGGATGATGCTGAAATGCTTAGTCTGACGCCCAGGAGCAACCGATTGTCACTTCTGCCACACCACCTCCTGAATGATGAAAGGAACTAAACGAGAAGTTGGTGCTGCGCGAGCTCCTTGTACAGGGGGGTCGAGGCAACGAGCTCGGAGTGGGTGCCGACGCCTACGACACGGCCATGGTCGAGCACGACGATCTGGTCCGAGTCGACGACCGTGGACAGCCGGTGCGCGATCACGATGAGCGTGCGGTTTTCGGCCACAGCGTCGATCGCCTTGCGCAGGAGTTGCTCGTTGAGCCCGTCGAGGCTCGAGGTGGATTCGTCGAGCAGCAGGATGGGCGGCGCCGCGAGCAGTGCGCGCGCGATCGCGAGCCGCTGGCGTTCGCCGCCGGAGAGCATGACTCCGTCCTCGCCGACGGGCGCATCCAGCCCGAGCGGGTTGCGCTCGAGCACCTCGGTGAGGTTCACGGCATGGAGCACGTCGACGCACTGCTCGTCCGTCGCGTCCGGCGTCGCGAGGGTCAGGTTCTGCCGGATGCTGCCGGCGAGCACGGGCGCGTCCTGTTCGACGTAGCCGATCTGCGACCGCAGCTCTGCGCGGTCGAGGCTCCGGATGTCGACCCCGCCGAGGCGGACGACACCGGAATCCGGGTCGTAGAAGCGTTCGATGAGGGCCAGGATGGTGCTCTTGCCCGCGCCGGATGGCCCGACAAGCGCGGTGCGCTTGCCACGGGCGGCACCGAAGGTGACGTCGTGCAAAGTCATGGGGGTGCCCCCTTCGAGACGATCGCCTTCGGCGATCTCCTCAGGGAGCGGATCGGTTGACGTTACCGCTCCCTGAGGAGGACGCGCAGCGGCCGTCTCGAAGGGAGCATTCTCGGCGGTCGGCTCCTCCGGGAGCGGCGCCGCGTACCCAAAAGACACCCCGTCGAAACTGATGGCAGCATCCGATGCGATCGACGCCGCAGGCTCGACGGCCGCATCAGCCTCGCCCTCTGCGGGCAGGTCGATGATCTCCTGGATGCGCCCGAGCGCGCCGAGCGCGGCGTTGACCGAGGTGACGGCGCCGAACGCCTGCCCGAGCGGCATGATCATGAGGAACAGGAACAGGATGAACGCGACGAGCGACGCGACCGTGATCGCTCCGCTCGCGACCCGGAATCCGCCGACGCCGAGCACAACCAGGAACGACACCTGCATCGCGATGCCGGCGACCGGCACGACGAGGGCAGAGATTTTCGCAACCTTGATCCCCATCTTCCAGGCGCCGAGAGCATCCTCCTCGACGGCGCCAACTTCGCGGCCGGTCGCGTTGGCGGCACGCACGGTGCGGATGGCGCTGATCGCCCGCTCGACCGACGCCGCAAGGTCGCCGACGCGGTTCTGCGCCATTTGGCTCGCAATCCGGATGCGCGCGGACAGCAGCGTCACGGTCACGACGGACACTGCGATCACGAGCACGGTGAGCCCGAGCAGCACGGGGTCGATGATGAGCATCGCGATGAGCGCACCGATGAACGTGAGCGAACCGCCGATCGCTTCGACGAGCCCCTGGGTGAGGACCGCGCGGAGGAGCGTCGTGTCGCTGCCGACGCGCGAGACGAGGTCCCCGGTGCGGCGCGTGTCGAATTCGCTGATCGGTAGGCGCAGCATCCGCCCGACGAGGCGTTTGCGGCTGGAGAGCACGACGCCCTCGCCGGTGCGCTGCAGCAAGTAGTGCTGGTAGCCGGAAATGAGCCCGGTCGCGACGACGAGACCGACAAGAATCCACACGAGAGCGCCAAGTCCCGTGCCCTTTTCGACGACCGTGATGACCTGACTGACCAGGAGCGGCTGCGCGAGGGACGCTGCCGCGCCGAGGATGCTGAGCACGGTGACAAACGCGAGCACTTTCTTGTGCTCCATCAGGTACGGCATGAGTTGGCTGAACCGGGCGCGTGGCCCTTCGTCGCCTGGTGTGCCGCGCCGGCGAATTTTTCCGCGACGGTCCTGTGTCGTTGTGCTCATGGATGGCTTTCCGGATTGTGATGTGCCCGAGAGAGAAAGTTTCCGGGTTGTTCAATACTTCTTGTTTACCCCGTTTTGCGTTGACTTTTATCCACGTGGACTGTCGAGAGCGTTCGGCACGATGACGATTTTGCCTGAGCCGTGACCAGAGGCGATCTGGTCGAGGGCGCGTGCGACACCGTCGAATCCGACGACTCGCTCGATGGTCGGTACTAGTTTTCCGGTAGCGAGCAGATCGGCAAGAAAGGCGAGGTCTTCACGAGTTGCTGCCGCGGTAAATCCGTGAAAGCTTGCATCGGTCCGGCGCAAGGCGCGCTTCATCCTGGCTTGATAGAACACGGGCCCAAGCAAGCGGTTGGCCATGGGCCCGCTGACGCCAACATAGCGCGCTCCCGGGGCCAGGATGCTGCGGAACTGTGCGGTCGTGCGGTTCCCCATCATGTCGATGATCAGGTCGTACTTGTCCCCTGCGGCGGCGAAGTCTTCGTGTGCGTAGTCGATGACGCGGCTCGCGCCCAGTGTGCGAGACTGCTCGACATTTTTCGTGCTGCATACCGCAGTGATGTCGCGGGCGCCGAGTGCTTTGGCAATTTGGATGGCAAACGTTCCCACCCCGCCCGCGGCACCGTTGATCAGGACGCGATCGTCCTTCGTCACGGCACCGTGAGTTCTCAGAGCCTGGAGTGCAGTGAGGCCAGCCACGGGGGTTGCACCAGCTGCGATAAGGTCTACGCCCTTCGGCAGGGTCATGACCGCTGTGGCTCTCACGGCGGCGTACTCCCCGAACCCGCCGCCGTTGGAATTGCAAAAGACCGCGTCCCCGACATCGAACCCGGAAACGCCTTCTCCGACCGCCTCAACAGTGCCGGCGATATCCGCACCGTGAATGACGCGTTTTGGCCTCAGAAGGCCGGCAAAGAGTTTGAGGAAGTATGGCGTTCCGCTCATCATGTGCCAATCGAGAGCGTTTGCTGAGGATGCGCGAACACGCACGAGGAGCTTTCCGGATTCAAGAGCTGGTGCCGGAACCGTTTCGATCTTCAGGACTTTGCTGCTGCCGTAGCGGCGTGCGGTAACCGCCGTCATTGTCTGCGGAACTGCATTGGTTGTTGCGGTCATGCGGACTCCATAAAATTGATACGTACATTGTACGTTGACCTAGTGCTCGAAACGCTAACACGTACGCTGTACGCTGTCAACAGAACCGCTTCTCCCCAACGAAAGCTGCGCATGCCCCGTCAGATGGCACCTAAACGGCGAGAACCGCTTAGCACCGAGCGGATAGTCGCTCAGGCAGTGCTCATTGCTGACGAAAAGGGCGTTGGCGGGTTGAGCATGCGAAGTCTTGCTCATTCGCTCGGGTTCGAAGTGATGGCGCTCTACAACCACATCGCCAACAAACAGGAGCTTCTTTCCCTCATGGTCGATGCCGTCGCCGGCATGATCGAAGTCGAAACTGCCGACACGCGTTCACTCGACGCCGTGCGTTCGATCGCCGTCTCCGCCCACACGGTTCTCTCACAACATCCGTGGATCACCGAACTGTGGCAGCAACATTTGCCCGGGCCCGTGCGCACAGACTTCATGGACACCCTCCTGCGCTTGCTCAAGGAAAGCGGCCTCTCGCCCGACCTGGCCCACCTCGGTTTTCACGCGGTAACCAATCACGTGATCGGGTACGCGATTCAAGAGGCGAATATGGTGCGTTCGAAGAGGCACACATCAACGACAGCTGAGGAGTTTCTGGCCGGCATGTCCGAGGAGAGAAACCCGCACATGGTCGCTCACGTTCGCCAACACCTGGCGGGGGACTCCTCCAGTAGTTTTCAGTTCGTTCTCGACCTCATTCTTGACGGTCTCGTCGCTGCCAACCACGAATCTTAAGGCTTGTGCCCAACCCCTGTTTCACCGCGTCATCAGATACGCCTGACGCTCGTCGCCCCGTCGCTTAGCTCTTTTTGGCCCGGATCTGTGCCAAAACGTCGGATTGGGTGGCGCGGTCAATCCGATACCGCAGCGCGGCCCACACGATGAACGGCGAAATGGCGACTAGCAACCAGGACGGCACCATCGCCAGTTGGAATGACGTTGCCGCCGTTTGTTCGGTCAATGCCCCGTTGAAGCCGATGACATCGAGCAGGACGCCGCCAAGAAACACGCTGAACGCAATGCCGAGCTTGTACGAGAACGTGTACAGGCCGAAATACAGGCCCTCCTGACGTCGGTCGGTCGCCAATTGTCCGCTGTCCGCCGAGTCGGCGACCATGGAGAACGGGATGCTCATGAACGCACCGTTTCCGATGCCGGCGAGCATGCTGAACGCGGCGAGCGTCCACAGCGAGCTGGGTGCGTCGAGCGGCAACCAGCCGAACCACACGTGTGCCCAGGGCATCCCCACAAAGCCGATCAGCCCCACCACCATGCCCATCACGAGAACGGTGCGCTTTTCGAATCGTTTGGACAGGAACACCCACAGAGGCTGAGACAGCACGGACATTCCCAGCAGCGCCAATCCGAGGATCCCCATTTGCGGCCCGTTCAGATGATAGGTGAACGTGTTCACGTGGGTGCCGATGGCGATCGTGATCTGGAAGGTCGTCTCGATGAGGAAGATCACAATCAGGATGGCGCGGAAGCTCTTATTCTTCAACGCGCCCTTGATCTGGGTCCACAGGCGCGGTGCCTTGCCCTCCGTGGAGTCGCCGTAATCCTTCGGAATCATGAAGTAGGCGATGATGGCGATGACGAGTGTGATCACCGCGACCGCGATGCCGATCTTCGGGTATGCGGCAGGATTGAGCTGTCCGCGCGGGAACTCGGCGGTGCTGGGGAACAGCAGAATCTGAATGCCGACGATCGCGAGGATCATCCCGACAACGTGGAATGCTGCCCGGTACCCCTGCAGTGAGGAGCGCACGTCGTAGTCGCTGCTCATCGAACCGCCCAGCGCGTAATACGGTGCGCCGTAGAACGTGTTCATCGTTTTCGTGAACAGCACCGCGGCAAGCACGAGGAGCACGGTGCCGATGGCGCCGCCGACGGGTTGGATGGACCAAAGCCACAGGCTGCCGAGGGCAGTTCCGACCCCACCCAGCAACAGGTATTGGTGTCGGCGTCCGAATCGTGCTGACACCGTGCGGTCCGAAATCGACCCGATCCACGGGTCAGTGATGGCATCCCAGAACACGGATACCGCGATGACCGCTCCTGCGAGGATCGGCGGGACCTGAAGGATGGCTGTCACGAAGAAGAGGAGGAAGCTTGCCAACACCTGATACGGCAGGGCGTACGCAATCGCTCCAAGGCCGTAGCCCATCTTCTGACCGAACGCGACCGGGCGTGCGGTTGTAGTCTCAGGCGTTGTCGTCATTACCCATCCTTGCTTTCACTTCTCGTCGCAACACCTTGCCCAGAAAACTTCGGGGTATTGCGTCAATGATTCGAATCTCGTCTGGCAGCAGTTCCGGGCCGAGACGGCCCTCCAACAGGGCGTGAAGTTCCCGCACGACGGCATCGTCGCTTCCACCACCGTACTGACTGCGTCGCGAAACGACCAGAACCGGTTTTCCGGCCAGTTCAACGAGGCAGCACTCCTTGACGGCGGGATGGTCATGCGCTTCCTCCTCGACCGTCCGTGGATAGATGACTGAGCCCGCGGCTCGGATCAGGTCAGCGCCACGATCCAGAACATGAAGGTAACCTGCCTGGTCAAGATATCCCTGGTCCCCGGTCCGGAAGTATCCGTCGGCGAGAATGACGCCCTCGTTTTGAGAGCGGTCCAGGTAGGTTTGCAGCCGCGTCGGGGACTTCACCTGGATGTCGCCGGGCATTCCCGCCGGCAGTTCCTGGCCGTCCGGGCCGACTATGCGCAAGTGCACCCCACGTGCGACCTTTCCGCACGACTGAAGGATGCTGCGCGGGGCAAGCTCGCCGTCCACCATGTGCTCTTCCGGGCGCAGCAGTGTGACGGGGGGCAGCACCTCAGCCTGACCGTATCCCTGCTGGAAGATAGGCCCGAAACGGTTGATCGCCTCTTCGAGCTTTGCCGCCGGCATTGGCGCCGTGCCATAGACAATGTGGTTCACCGTCGCAAGATCCCGATCGACCTTTGCTGGCATGTCCAGCAGGTCGATCAGGTGGCTTGGGGTGAGGAAGAGCCGGGTCACTCCGAACTTTGTGACGGCGGCGATGAGTGATTCCGGTGTGTACGCGTCCAGCACGACGAGCGTTCCGCCCACGATCATGGTGGGGAAGACCAGGCCGGTACCGCCGCCAACGAGGTGGATGGGGGACAGCGAAATGTTGTTCGCTGTGCGGTCCCGCTTTCCCGTGAAGTTTCGGATCACCATTTTCAGACTTGTCACCGATGCGCTCTGACTGGAGATCAGACCTTTCGGCACACCGGTTGTTCCGGACGTGAACCCCAGCGTGAATGGGGCGGCGCTCGAGAACCGCTCCTTCGAGCGCACCGCGTCGTGGGAGCGCAACTGCGCCTCGAACTCGCCATCCGGCCCGACCAGCCACACCGGAACGCCCGGGTGTGCGGCGTGCATGGCCTCCGCCGTGCCCGGTGCGAAGTCGCGATCGACGATCAAGAGCTTTGGGGTGACGGCGTTCGCGGCCGTCGTCACGAACTCGGGAGAGTGCAGTGAGTGGAAACCGGTGAGTACGGCTCCGGTCTCCGCAGCGGCAACCCGAATTTCGAAGAGTTCCCCTCCGGTGCCGACCTGCGAGAACACGGCGTCTCCCGGACGCACTCCGAGCGCGTGCCACGCCTGTGCGAGGCGGTAGCCGCGTTCCTCTAGTTGCCGGTAGGTGATGGAACGGTCCGCGAATTGCAGTGCCACGCGATCCGGATACTGGCGAAACGCAAACCTGTGGATGTCTCGCGGAAGTCGGATGGTGGAAAGCAGAACGTTGGTCAGCAGGCCCATGAAATACGAAATCCCCTCAATTGTCTGGCGATATTAAGTGTTCGGTGGCCACGGTGTGCGACCACGCCAGCTCTTCTAGGGCGACGTGCTGACTTCATCGACGGGATCAGGAGAGTGTACTCCGTGTGGACGCTCATCCACACATCCGCCGGGTATCGCTGACGTCGGTGCAGGCCGCTAATCTTGACTCTTGTGCCAGAGCCATCACCCCTCCCCGCAGCGACTGTTTCCTCGAGCGCGCGCGGCCCGGTGATCAGCGCCACCAATCTGACCAAGAAGTACAAGGACTTCGCGGCCGTCGACGGGATCTCGTTCGAGATCGCGCCCGGCGAATCGTTCGGATTTCTCGGCCCGAACGGTGCGGGGAAGTCGACGACCATGCGGATGATCGGCGCCGTGTCGACCCGCACGTCCGGCGATCTTTCCGTGATCGGGCTCGACCCGAACGAGTACGGGCCGGAGATCCGCTCCCAGCTTGGCGTGGTCCCGCAGGAAGATAATCTGGACTCCGAGCTCAGGGTCAGGGACAACCTGATCGTGTACGGACGATACTTCGGCCTGCCGCACAGCTACCTTGGCCCCAAAGCCGACGAACTGCTCGCGTTCGCTCAGCTCACCGAGAAGGCGAAGTCGCGCATCGACGACCTGTCCGGTGGGATGAAGCGCCGCCTCACGATTGCGCGCGCGCTCATCAACAACCCCCGCATCATGATGCTCGACGAGCCGACCACGGGCCTTGACCCGCAGGCCAGGCACATCCTGTGGGATCGCCTGTTCCGACTCAAGGAGCAGGGTACGACTCTCGTGCTCACGACCCACTACATGGATGAGGCCGAGCAGTTGTGCGACCGCCTTGTCGTGATCGACAAGGGCGCAATCATGGCCGAAGGGTCACCCTCCGCACTGATCAGGCAGTATTCGACGCGCGAAGTTCTCGAGTTGCGCTTCGGCTCCAATCGCAACGCCGACGTCGCGACGCAACTGGAGGGACTGGCCGAGCGGATTGAGGTGCTCCCTGACCGAATCCTCGCGTACAGCGACAATGGCGACGCCGCCATGCAACGCGTGATCGAACTGGGCCTCAACCCGCTGACCTCCCTCGTGCGCCGGTCGAGCCTCGAGGACGTGTTTCTGCGCCTCACCGGACGGTCGCTGATCGAATGACGACCACCCCGCTCCCTGAGGAGCGTATTGCGCGTCTCGAAGGGAGTCCAGCGGACAAGGCGATCCAGGGCGGCGTGAAGCCGCGCCGTTACGGAAGTCTGTACGTCGCCGAAACCCGCCTGAGGGTGATGCGCAGCTACCTGCAGACCATGGTCGCCACGGGTGTCGGCACCCCGCTCATCTACCTTTACGCACTGGGTGTCGGGCTCGCGACGCTCGTCGACGCCAATCTGGGCAGCGGGGGCGGCAGCCAGGTCAGTTACCTCATTTTCGTGGCACCCGCACTCCTGTGCAGCGCGGCCATGACGACCGCCACCGAGGAGTTCAGCTATCCGATCATGCTCGGGTTCAAATGGAATCCGACATTTTTCGCGATGAACGCCGCCCCGATGCGCGGCGGCCAGATCATCAACGGCGTCACGTTTGCGGTCATCGTCCGGCTCGTCGCTCAGAGCATCGTGTACTACCTGTTCATGCTGCTGTTCGGCGCGATCCCGGGCCCCTACGGCTGGCTGATCATCGTTGTCGGCGTGCTCACCGGCATGGCTCTCGGCACGATGCTCATGGCCTATGCCGTGCGGCTTGAGGAAGACAAGGGTCAGTTCAACTACATCATGCGGTTCGGCGTGATCCCGCTCACACTGTTCTCCGGCACGTTTTTTCCGCTGTCCGTGCTGCCGGTGTGGCTGCACTGGATCGGCTGGATCTCGCCGCTGTGGCACGGCACCGAGCTGTCCCGCGTGCTCTCCTACGGATACGACGAGCCCGTCTGGCTCTCGATTGTGCACGTCACATATCTTGTTCTGTTGATCGTCGTTGGCTGGATCCTGGCGCGGCGCCTTGCCGTGAAGAGGTTGAACAAATGACCTCGACGATCGACGCACCGCCGACGCCGCATGTGAATCGGCCGTTCCTGCTGCCTTCGCTGTACGCGGGCAACGCCCGATCCGTCATGGAGCGCGGTATCCTCTCCACGGCGAAGACGAACTGGCTCATTGTGGTGTCCGGATTCTTCGAGCCCGTGTTCTACCTCCTCGCGATGGGCATCGGCCTCGGCAGCTACATCGGCGCGATCCAGGTCCCGGGCGGGCATACGGTCCCCTACGCGGCATACATTGCGCCGGCCCTGCTCGCGGTTGCCGCCATGAACGGCGCGGTGTTCGACTCGACGTGGAACGTGTTCTTCAAGATGAACTTCGGCAAGCTCTACGACGGGATGCTCGCCACCCCGCTCGGACCCTTCGATGTGGCGCTCGGCGAAATCCTGCTCGCCCTGGCCCGCGGATTCGTGTATGCGTGCGGGTTCATGATCGTCATGCAAGTGCTGGGGCTCAACCTCTCCTGGACCGCCATCCTCGCCCTGCCGTCCGTGCTGCTCATCGCGTTCGCGTTCGCGAGTTTCGGCATGGGCATCACGAGTTACATGAAGACGTTCCAGCACATGGACTGGATCAACTTCATCATGCTGCCGATGTTCCTGCTCTCGGCAACCTTCTACCCCCTGACCGTGTACCCGGAATGGATGCAGGTCGCTATCCAAGCCATGCCGCTGTGGCACGGTGTGGAACTCGTGCGAGGTTTCACGACCGGCCTCGTGACGTCAGCGATGCTGTGGCACGTGCTCTACTTCGTCGTGATGATCCTCGTGGGGATGACCCTCACGACGAGGCGCTTGAAGTCCCTCTTCCTGGACTGATCGTTCCCGAAGGAAGCCGCGCGGCGGCAAGCTTGACGGGAGCCTTCCCCGATGCCGATGAGGGTAGTCGTGCCCCAGCCTCCCAGGGTCACCTCTGGAAGAACACGACGTACACCCATGCGCCGAAGAGCGCGAGTGACGCAAGGCCGACGAGCGTCAGGAGCACGCGGGGAAAATTGAAGCTCATGACTCCACTGTACCGGTCTGCGTGGAGCGGATCTCGGTGAGGTAGGTCTGGTACCCGGCGACATCCAGTGTGCTCGCGACGGAGTGGATCCGGTCGGGCTCCGCGATGGCGATCATCGCGCCGCCGCCACCGCCGCCGGTGAGTTTCGCCCCCAACGCTCCCGCTTTCCGTGCAAGGTCGACGATGTCCTCAAGTTCGGGGCTGGAAACCTGCAGCGCGTTCAGCAAACCATGGTTGAGGTTCATCACCTCACCGAGACCCGGAAGGTCGCCGCTGCGGAGGGCTTTCGTTCCCGTCATCACCAGGTCATCGATTTCGGAGAAAATCGCATCGTAGTGGCGCGGGTTCTTCTCCCAACCCGCATGCACCCGCCCGACCGTTTCTGCGGTGAGCGAGCGGACGCCGGTCATCCCGACAACAATCGGGATCGGCGTGGCGAGTTCCAAATCGGTGACCAGATCCCCGTCGTCCCTCTTCTGGAACAGAATCGTGCGCCCGAACGTGGCCACGGTGTTGTCGATGCCGGACGGCGTGCCGTGCACCAGTTCCTCGCACTCGAATGCGAGCTGCGAGATCTCCTCCTCCGAGACGGTCAGATTGAAGCGATGCACCATCGCCCGGATGACCGCGACGGCGAGGGCCGCCGAGGCGCCAAGGCCGCTCGCTCTCGGAAGCTCAGGGAAGACTTCGACGCGAACCGGTGAGTCCGCTACACCCAGCCGTTGGGCGATGAGAAGCGCCACCCGCGCGGCAAGTTCGGCACCGGCCGGATTGTGGGCGGCCGGGTCGGCATCCCAACCGGAAATCACGAGCTCGTTCTGCTTCGCGGCCCCCGTCACCTCGGCGCGAATGGCCAGGTTGAGTGGAGCGGCAATGGCGCGATAGCCGTACACGACGGAATGTTCGCCGAGGAGGATGATCTTCCCGTACCCGATATTCTTTGCGGGATCCACCTGAGTGGTGGTGATCGGGGAAATGTCGATGGTGCCGGTGACGGTTGCCCCGCCCTCGAGGTCCTCAATAATTTTCTGCGCCCTCCATACTTTGATGTCCCCGCTCGCGACGAGTTTCTCGACAACCTCTTCGAAGTTGTCGTCGCTCGCCCCCGCGGCGACCGCGACGCTGCGCGCGTGCAGTCGCATGTGCCCTGGCTGGATTCCTTCGGTGGACAGTGCTTTGAGCGCGGCGAGATTCTGGGCGAGGCCCACCGCGGCCATGATTTCAGCGAGTTCCCGCGCGGAGCCGGTGCCCAGCAGGTTGTAGGCGATCCGAATGACCGGATTGGACTGCACCTGGCCGCCGACCGTCCCCACCTTGAGCGGCAGTTCGATTTCGCCGACAAGGTTCCCCGCGGCATCCCTCGACCAGCGGGTGAGCGGTTGGTAGCTGCCCGAGGAGGCCGCCCACGCGTGCGCCGCGGCTTCGATTGCGCGCCAGTCGTTTCCGGTGGCGATCGCGACGGCGTCGATGCCGTTCATGATCCCCTTGTTGTGTGTTGTCGCCCGGTACACGTCCAGTTCGGCGAATTCCCCCGCAAGCACGATGCCGTCGCGCACATCCTCCCCGCTGAAGTGTTCGGTGGCCAGGCTCGCGGCGGGGATCACGGCGCGTGCCCGCACCATCGCCCGGTCGGTCAGGTTGGACAGGATGCGCAGGAAGACCCGACCGTCGCTGAGCTCCTCGATGAGCGGCGCAACCGCTTCGCACATGGTGTTCACGAGGTTCGCGCCCATCGCGTCCCGGCTGTCGACCACGAGGTGCACGACGAGCAGTTCGCCGTTGCCTGCGCTGGCACCGCGCCGGTGGACCTCCACGTCGAGCGCCCCGCCGCCACGGTCCACCATGTTCGGGTGCGTGCTGTTGGCCAGATCGAGGATGCGCTGCTTGCCGGCGAGGATGCGTTCGGTCGCGCCATCCGGGTCTCCGACGTCGAGCACCTGAACCTGACCGATGATGAGCGGGTCATCCGCCGAGCTCGTGAAGCCCCCCGAGTTGCGCACGATCAGGGCCGCGGAACTCACCGCGGCGATGATGGACGGCTCCTCCACCACCATGGGAACGAGGTAGTCGCGGTCGTTAATGGTGAAGTTGAGCCCGAGGCCCATCGGCATGGAGAACACGCCGACCACGTTTTCGGTGAGCTGATCCGCTTTCATCGACGTGAGGATGTACGAGCCGGTGTTCAGCGCTTCGAAGTCGGCATCACCCAGAGCGCCCCTGTCGTGCAGTTCGCGCAGGCGTTCTGCGACGCTCAGTTGGTAAAACCTGGGGATTCTGGAGTCCGTCATGAGGTCTCGACCTTCACGCCGTCGGAGTCGGACGGGACGGGAATCACGAGTGCTCCGGCTTCGGTGAAGGTGGACTGGAGGACGTCCACATCCTCAAGCTTCCCAAACACCAACCCCAGGTCGCCACCCCCGGCGCCGCTGGGTTTGAAAACGGCACCGGATTCGGCGGCGAGACGCCGAAGTTCCCGGTGCCGCTCGGTGACGATTTCCGCGCCCGAGTGTTGCGCCAGTTCGACCAGCGCGTGGAAGTACTCGTCCATGAGGGCAAGCACGCCGGCAGCGGATCCGAGAGCGGCGGTCACCGATTCGGCGAGTCGGCTGAGCGCATCCAGGTCACGCCGGTAGGCCTCTGGTCGGTTGCGTCGGTATTCCGCAACCTGACCGACAAGTTCGACGGTGCTGCTCCCCGATCCGGTCGCGACCGCGAAGACTCCCAACCCTGCCGGGAGTGCCGCGACGTGGGGGGTGTGGTCGCGCCGATAGAGGATGACGCCGCCGCGGACGCTTGCCGCGACGTCGCCGCCGCTGCCGGACCCGCCCTGTGCGGATCGGTGGGCTTCATTTGCCAGTCGAAAAATCGTGTCGCGGTCGAGACTGCGACCGCGGACATCGCCGCGTGCGCAGATCAGCGCTGTAGTCAGAGCGACAGCGACAGCGGCGCTCGAACCGAGCCCGAGTTTGTTGCCGTCGTGCCGGAACGCTGTGCTGTCCACGACGAGCTCCTGCGGGCCAGTCGGCGAATCGACATGGCTGTCGACACGCCTGCGTACCGAGTCGAAGAGCGTCAGTTGCCGGGACAGGTCCTCCTCGAGACCCGGCGGCAGCGAACCGTCCGCCCCGAGCGTGATCGTTCCCACACCGAGTCCGGGGGCAGTCAAGTGCCACGTCGGGGCGGTCTTGGCGGTCACGACGGCGCGCTGGCCGGCCGCGACAAGCAGTGCAGGGGCGCCCTCCAGTACGGCGTACTCCCCGAGCAGGAAAAGCTTGCCGGGGGCGGAAACGCGAACCGTGGTCACAGTGTTCCGGCCGTCGCAGTGCCGAGAATGCGGGCGGCCGGTCCGAGCCCGCTGCGGATCACGTCGCGCACCCCGGGCACGGCCGAGAGCGCAGCGGCGACCGTGTCGGCATCCTGGGGCAGGCACACCGCCTTCACCTGAGGGCCGGCATCAATCGTGAAGTAGACCGGCACGCCGCGATCACGCAGTGCGCGCACCGCGTGAATGGCCGCAACGGTCGCCGCATTCCAGTAGATGAGCGCGGGGCGCGTTGTGAACATCAGCGAGTGCAGCGCGAGGCAACTGTGCTCGGTGAGCTCGCCCACGGTCGCGAAGTCGCGCGCCACGATGGCCTCCCGCATCCGATCCAGGTTGGATGGCGCGTCGGCGACCCACGCCGGGTAGAACGGCGAGCTCGCGCTCGTGGCCTGCATGCCCTCCGTGGAGGAAACTGCTTTCGCCGACTCGTCGGTGATGGCGACGATCACGCTCAACGGCCACGCCGCCCCGTCGAGAAGCTCTTCGGCGTACGAGTCACCGCCGTCCTCGGATGCCCCGGTGTGCAGCTCCACGAATCCGCCGAAAATGGATCGCGCGGCGGAGGCCGACCCGCGCCGTGCCAGAACGGACAGTTCGCGCGGGGAGGCGGCGACACCGGCCGCGGCGCATGCGGCGACGACGAGCGCAGCGAATCCGGAGGCCGACGAGGCGAGCCCCGCGCCCGTCGGGAAGTTGTTCACCGACGACACCCTCGCCGCCACATCCAGTCCCGCCAGTTCCCGCACCCGATCGAGAACGTCGCCCACTCTGCGCAGCGACTCCTGGCCGGGGGGCTGAAGCTTGCCGTTCAAAACGAATTCGTCCTGCGCGAGGTCGGCCGTGAAGCTCACGGAGGTGTCCGTGCAGAGCGCGTCGAGAGTGACGGAAATGGAGCCCACGGCCGGAATATTCAGCACCGAGTCCCGCTTGCCCCAGTATTTGGCGAGCGCGATGTTGCTGTGAGCTCTCGCACCGGCGGTGAGGGCACCGCCGTCGGTGTTGTCCACAGTGGTGCTCCGATCGCGTCGGAGGCCATTTTAGCGGTCTCATCGCTTGCTAAAATTGTTGGACGGCCCGAGCGGCCTCGAACGTAAGGAACTGCGTGCCCCCTGGAATTAGCGGTCTGTCGCTTTCCCTGCCCCCCTACCGAGTGCAATTGCAGGACTGGTGCGCCTGGAATGACGAATCGTGGGAGAAGACCCGCAGTGTCGTCGGCCGCAGTTTTCGGATGCGCGGGCCGTCCCAGAGCGTGTACACGCTCGCCGCGAACGCCGTTCTGCGTCTCATCGAGGACTACGAGATCGACCCCACCCGGGTGGGAATGCTCGCGCTCGGAACGGAGTCGAGCAGCGACAACTCCGCCGGGGCGATCATCGTCAAGGGCATGATCAACGACGCGCTCGCCGCGAAAGGGATGCCGCCGCTCGCCCGGGACTGCGAGGTCCCGGAGTTCAAGCACGCCTGCCTCGCCGGGGTGTACGGGTTGAAAGCCGCGCTCCGGTATCTCGCCGCGGACGGGGTGGGCCGACAGGCGATCGTCGTGTCCGCCGACATCGCGGAGTACGCGCTCGGCAGCACGGGAGAGCCCACGCAGGGCGCGGGCGCAGTGGCCATGCTCGTGGACGGTGAAGCGCGTCTGCTCGAGGTCGACCTGGCCGCCGGGGGGAGCGACTCCGATTACCGCACCGTGGACTTCCGCAAGCCGTTCGCGCGGTTCCGGCAGCCTCCGCGCGAAGACGGGCAAATGCAGGATCTCCCGGTGTTCAACGGGCGGTACTCGACGAGTTGCTACATCGATGCGACGCACCACGCAATGATGGCCATGCTCGCGAAACGGCCGGGCCGGGCGGCAGAGTATTTCACCGACGTCGACCGGGTCTTCATGCACCGCCCGTACCACCAGATGCCCACGACCGGGTGGGTGATGGCCTATCTGTTCGCGCTCGCTTCGGACGATGACGGCCGCACCCAATTGCGCGAATATTGCGACGCATCCGGCATCGACGCTGTGGCACTGCTGCACGAGCTGGACACCGCATCCCCATTCGACGAGTCGATTGTCGCAGGGAACAGCGATGGCGACGTGTTCCCGCTGTCCCGCAAACTGCGCCAGCACCTGCGCGGCCTCGACCTGTGGCAGTCCCTCGTGGTGGACAAGCTGCGCCTCGGCTCGGAGGCCATGGCGGATCTCGGCAACCTGTACTCCGCTGCACTCCCGGCGTGGCTCGCCTCGGGGCTGCGGCAGGCGGCGGATGAGGGACTCGAGATTGGCGGGCAAAGCTGGCTTGCGCTCGGCTACGGCAGCGGCGACGCGGCGGAAGCCCTCCCGATGCGCGTGGCGAAGGGGTGGAAGTCCGCGGCCGGCCGAATCAACTTCGCCGAGGCACTGGGCACACCTGTGGATCTCACCGAATCGCAGTACCTGGCACTTCATGAGGGACACTCAAGCGATCTGGTACCTTTGGTCGCTAAGGGAGAGTTCATCGTGGAATCCATCGGAACGATCGACGGCCCCGACTTTCACAACCTCGGCGTCGAGTTCTACCGGTACGTTCCTGCGGCGACGTGACGAGAGCTGACGAGCCAGAAGTGCACACGAGCACTGCACCGCGCTACGCCATCATCGGCGCTGGCCCGTCCGGTCTGGCCGGCGCGCGGACCTTCCAGAAGCACGGACTGGATTTCGACGGTTTCGAAGCGGCAAGCGAAGTTGGCGGGCTGTGGAATATCGACAACCCCCGCAGCACGATGTACGAGTCCGCGCACCTCATTTCCAGCCGGACGACCACCGAGTTCACCGAGTTCCCCATGCCCGACGGCACCCCCGACTATCCGGGACATAAGGCACTGCAGCAGTATTTTGTGGGTTTTTCACGCGAGTTCGACCTCGCCAGGCACTTTCGCTTCGACACGGAAGTGACCGGCATTGACCGCGTTGACGGCGGATGGCGCGTCACGTGGAAGGACAAGGCGGGCACCGGGAGCGCGATGTACACGGGAGTCGTCCTCGCGAACGGCACTCTCGCGACACCGTCGGTCCCGAGCTTTCCCGGCACGTTTACCGGCGAACTCCTGCACAGCAGCCAGTACAAGTCTGCGGATGTTTTCCGCGGCAAGAGGGTGCTCATCATCGGCGCCGGCAACAGCGGTTGCGACATCGCCGTGGACGCGGTGCACCACGCGGCGAGCATCGATATGAGCGTGCGACGTGGCTACTATTTCGTGCCCCGATATCTTCTGGGCCGCCCGGCAGACACCCTGAACCCGAGTCGGATGCTTCCGGCGCGGGTCAAACAGTGGATAGATTCCCGATTTCTCAAGCTCTTTACGGGAGACCCCGTGAAGTTCGGGTTCCCGGAGCCGGACTATCGAATCTACGAGTCCCACCCGATCGTCAACACCCTCGTACTCGGGCACCTCGGCCAGGGCGACCTGCGCATCCGCCCGGACATCGACCGCTTCGAGGGTACGACCGTGTACTTCACCGATGGGACGAGCGACGACTACGACCTCGTGATGCTCGCCACCGGCTACGAGCTCGACTACGGGTTCATCGACAAGAGCCACCTGAACTGGACGGGCATGGCGCCCACACTTTTCCTCAACATCTTCGGCTCGGACATCGGATCCACCACGTTCAATGGGGTGTACGTCCTCGGAATGGTGGAGGCCATCGGGCTCGGCTGGCAGGGCCGCTACGAGCAGGCCGAATTGCTTGCCCGCTATCTCGCGGCGGAACAGGCTACGCGGCACGGGTTCGAGGAGCTGGCGGCGAAACGGTGGCCGGACCTCACCGGCGGCTACCACTACCTTGGGATCGAGCGGATGTCGTACTACGTGAACAAGGACGTTTATCGCCACGTGCTGAAGAAGCTGACCCGAACCCTGAAGGAGTAATCGTGAACATCGACGAAGTTGTTCTGAACTTCAACCCGACATCGCTTCTGGCGCTCGACATCGTGCTCGCGCTCATCATGTTCGGAATTGCCCTCGCGGTGAAAGTGGACGACTTCAAGGCGGTCCTGACGATGCCGAAAGCGATCGCCGTGGCGATCGGGGCGCAATTCATCCTGCTGCCGGCCGTGACGTTCGGGCTGACGCTTCTGCTGCAGGTGCAGGCGTCGATCGCGCTCGGGATGATCCTGGTTGCCTGCTGTCCGCCCGGCAACATCTCGCAAGTGCTCACGAATCAGGCGCGCGGAAACGTGGCGCTGTCCGTGTCGATGACGGCGGTCGGCAACGTCCTGGCGATTTTCCTGTTGCCGCTGAATTTCGCGTTCTGGGGCGGCCTGCACCCGACAGCATCCAAAATTTTCGAAGCGGTTCAACTGGATGCGTTCGACATGCTGCTGAAGATCGTGCTCATCATCGGATTGCCGTTCGTCGTCGGTGTGCTCATCGGGCACCGGTGGCCGAATGTCACGGCGAAAGTGCAGCCGTGGGTTCGCGGGATCAGCCTCGTCGCCCTGGTCGCGTTCATCGTGTTCGCGCTCGTCGGCAACTGGAGCTATTTCATGGCGTTCATCGGCGTCGTGCTGCTGGCCGTGTTCCTGCATGACTCGATCGCGCTCGCCCTCGGCTACGTGACGGCGCGCGCGTTCCGGCTCGACACCCCCAGCACGAAGGCGGTCACGTTCGAAGTGGGCATCCGCAACGCCGGGCTCGGCCTGGGGCTCGTATTCGCCTTCTTCGGCGGACTCGGCGGCATGGCCGTCGTCGCCGGATGGTGGGGGATCTGGGACATCGTCGCCGGGCTTATCCTCGCCACGGTGTGGTCGCGATTCACGCTGAGGAAAGCCGCGAGGGAAACCGTGCCGGCATGACCCGCGTCTACGTGACGGGCGGGAACGGGTTCCTCGGAAGCTCCGTCGTTTCCGGGCTCGCGGCGGCGACGGGTACGGAGCTCGTGGTGAGCGGCGATGTGCGCGATCCGGCCCGTGCGGTGCCCGGCGTCGTGTACGAGCGGGCCGACATCACCCGTCGGGAGGATCTCGTCGGGCAGTTTCGCACCCACCGGATCGACACCGTCGTGCACCTTGCCGCGATCATGAACCCCGGGCCGCACATCACCAGAGAGCAGGAGTATCTCGTGGATGTGGAGGGCACGCGCAACGTGCTCGAAGCGTGTTTTGCCACCGGCGTGAAACGCATTGTCGTGTCGTCCAGCGGTGCCGCGTATGGCTACCACGCGGACAATCCGGCGTGGATCACCGAGTCGGATGCCCTTCGCGGCAATCCGGAGTTCGCCTACTCCGACCACAAACGCATCGTCGAGGGTGTGCTCGCCGAAGCACGCACCGAGCATCCGGAGCTTGAGCAGGTCATCTTCCGCATCGGCACGATCCTCGGGGCCACGGTCGACAACCAGATCACGGCGCTCTTCGAGCGCCGCCGGGTGCTTGCGATCGCCGGTTCGGACAGCCCGTTCGTGTTCATTTGGGATGAGGATGTCGTGGCGTGCATGGTGCGCGCCGCAACCGACGGTCCGGCCGGCATCTACAACCTCGCCGGGGATGGCGCCGTCACGGTGCACGAACTTGCCGCCGTGCTCGGCAAGAAGCTGCTCACGCTTCCCGCCTGGCTGCTCACCGCGGCGCTCGCCGTCGCGAAGCCGTTGCGGCTGACGCGCTACGGGCCGGAGCAGGTCGGATTCCTCCGCTACCGGCCGGTGCTCAGCAATGCCCGGTTGAAGGACGAATTCGGCTACACGCCGTCCAGGACGAGCAGGCGGGCGCTCGAGGCGTGGAAGGCCGCTCGCGTGGCGCGATTAGCCGCGGAGGCTTCGTAGCAGTACGGCCATCTCCAATGCGGCCAGGGCCGCCTCGGCGCCCTTGTCCTCCTTCGACCCCGGCAGTCCGGCGCGGTCGATGCCCTGCTGTTCATCATCGAGCGTGAGAACCCCGAAACCGACGGGTTTTCCGGTGTCGATCGCAACGCGGGTCAGACCATTCGTGGCCGCGTTCGACACGAAATCGAAGTGCGGCGTCCCGCCCCGGATGATGACGCCGAGCGCGACCACCGCATCCGCGCCCTCCTCGAGCGCCGCCTTGCACGCGACCGGCAGTTCGAAACTTCCCGGCACGCGCAGTTCGGTGATCTCGGCGCCGGAAGCATCGAGTATTCGATGCGCGCCGGCGAGCAGACCGCCAGCGATCAACTCGTGCCAACGGCCGGCGACGATCGTGATGTTCAGGCCGGAGCCGTCGACAACCTCGGACGCGGAATGATTGGGTGAACCTGCACCGCTCACGACTGGTGTCCTTTCGCTTCGATCAAAGGCTTGGTGCTGCCGGGGAACGTGTGGCCCATCCGGTCGCGCTTCGTGTCGAGGTAGTCGCGATTGAACTCCCCGGCGCCGACCAGGAGGGGAATCATTTCGCTCACCTGCACGCCGTGAGCGGCAAGCTGCTGGGCCTTGTCCGGGTTGTTTGTGAGCAGGCGCACCGAGTCGATGCCAAGATCCGCCAGAATCGCGACCGCCGCCCCGTAGTCGCGCTGGTCGGCCGGGAATCCGAGCGCGAGATTCGCGTCGAACGTGTCGAGACCGCTCTCCTGGAGCTTGTAGGCGCGCAGCTTGTTGACGAGCCCGATCCCGCGGCCCTCATGGCCGCGCAGGTAAATCAACACGCCACCCTCACGTTGGATGCGCTGAAGAGCTTCATGCAGTTGGGGCCCGCACTCGCACTTGAGCGAACCGAACACCTCCCCGGTGAGGCACTCGGAGTGCACCCGGACGAGAGCGTCGTCGCCGGGCTTTCCCGAAATCACCGCGACATGGTCGGCGCCCGTCATGCGGTCGCGGTACGCGCGCATCCGAAAGCTGCCGTACGCGGTGGGCACTGTGGTCTCCACCTCAAAGATCACGCGGGACGATTCCGGAATGGGGGTTGCCCCGCCCGACGAGGCGGTACCGTGCGCGTTCAGGAAATCGATGAGGTCTGCGATCGCAATCACGACGACATCTTCCGCCGCGCCGAATTCGAGAAGCTCCGGCAGGCGCATCATTTCGCCGTCATCGAGCACAATCTCGCCGATCGCGCCGACCGGGGACAGCCCGGCAAGTTTCATCAGGTCGACGGCAGCCTCCGTGTGGCCGGCACGTTCGAGCACACCGCCATCCTTGGCTCGCAGCGGCAGAATGTGGCCGGGCCGGATGATGCTCGCCGGAGTAGAGGTCGGGTCGGCCAGCACCCGCAGCGTGTGCGCCCGGTCGGAGGCGCTGATGCCCGTGCTGAACCGGTCGGCCGCGTCCACGGACACCGTGTAGTTCGTGCCGCGCGGGTCCTCGTTGTCGGCCACCATGACGGGCAGCTTCAGCCGATCCGCGAGCTCGTTCGGCATGGGCGCGCACAGGTAACCGGACGTGTGGCGCACCATCCACGCGATCCACTCCTGGCTCGCGAGTTGCGCCGAGATGATCACGTCGCCCTCGTTCTCGCGACCTTCATCGTCCACGACGATCACCGGCTTGCCGCGCCGCAGCTCGTCGAGTGCTGTGGGGATATCTGCAAGGCTCATTGTGTGGCTCCTTGGTCACTTGTGGTGGTCGTGGGGGGAGCGGTCAAGGGGTCGTGCCCAAGGATGCCCGCCGAACCCGCGACCCCTTGACCGCTCCCCCCACGACCGTCCAATGTGATGTCCAGCAGGCGCGCGACGTGGCGCGCGAGGATGTCGGTTTCGACGTTGACGAGGTCGCCCGGCTGTTTCGTGCCGAGGGTGGTCACGGCGAGGGTCTCGGGGATGAGGGACACCTCGAACCAGTCGGAGTCACCGTCGCGGCCGACGGCGCTGACGGTGAGGGAAACGCCATCCAGGGCGATGGAGCCCTTGCGCACGACGAGGGGCGCAAGCTCTGCGGCGAGACTGAAACGCACCACCCGCCAGGCGCTTCCCTCGGTGACGGCGAGCACCGTGGCTGTGCCGTCGATGTGGCCCTGCACGATGTGCCCGCCGAGCCGGTCGCCGACTTTCGTGGCCCGTTCGATGTTGACGGGGTCACCCGGCTGCGGATTCGTGAACGTGCTCATGCGGATGGTCTCGGCCATGACATCAGCGGTGAACCAGTCCGCGCCCTGGTCGACGACGGTCAGGCACACACCGCTCACAGCAATCGAGTCGCCGTGGCCGGCATCCGATACCGCAAGCGGTGCGCGCACAGTCAGGCGTGCGGCATCGCTCGACTGTTTCCAGTCGACGACTTCGCCGAGTTCCTCGATAATTCCCGTGAACATGGTTACCTTTCCTCAGCGGCGGACGGCCGTGCCCGGACGAGAACGTCGTCGCCGATCCGCTCGACCCCCAGAATGTCCAACCGCCGCGCGCCCGCCAGTGTTCCGACCCCGATATCGCCGAGCGCGAACCGGTCGCCGCCGAGGAGCACCGGGGCGAGGTAGATGAGGTACTCGTCGACGAGCCCCGCCGAAACGAAGGCACTTGCGAGGGTCGGGCCGCCCTCGACGAATGCGCGGCGAACCCCGCGGGCAAAGAGTTCGCTCAGAATCGTGTCAAGGTCGCGAGTGCCCGGGGCGAAAAGCGGTTGCGGATGGCCGTGCAGTCGCGCGTCGGCAGGTACCGCACGCTCGCCCACGACCACAGGGATCGGCTGTTCGGGGAGAAGGTCGCCGTTGGCGTTTCGCGCCGTGAGGCTGGGGTCGTCGGCCAGTACGGTCCCCGTGCCGACGAGGATCGCGTCGGCTGCGGCGCGCTGCGCGTGAACGTGCGCTCGTGCGGCTTCGCCTGTGATCCATTGGCTCGAGCCATCCGCTGCGGCCGCCCTGCCGTCGAGGCTCGACGCCCACTTGAGCGTGACGTAGGGGCGTCCGCGGCGTACGGCGGTGAGCCACGGGTGCAGAAACTGCGACACCTCGTCGGCCAGCACCCCGTGCGTCACGACAACGCCCGCCTCGCGCAAGCGGGCAGCGCCGCCTTTCGCCGCAGGGTTGGGGTCGCTGACCGCGTAATAAACCTGGGCCACGCCCGCACCGATCAGAGCTTCGCTGCAGGGGCCGGTTTGCCCGTAGTGGTTGCAGGGTTCGAGCGTGACGACGGCCGTGGCGCCACGAGTGTCATCGGCCGTCAGCTTCGTGAGCGCGTCGACTTCGGCGTGGGGCGTGCCGAGGCCCCGGTGCCATCCTTCGGCCATGATGTCACCCGCGGGGGAGAGGATGACGCAGCCGACCTGCGGATTGGCGCCCCTCGCCGGTCCGCGTGCAGCGAGTTCGAGGGCGCGACGCATCGCATCCTCGATGAGCGGCGTGGCGCGCTCCTCGTGCTGTGCTGACATCCAATCCCTCGTCTTCTCGACGCACGGACTCCGGGAACGCGGGCGCGAACGCCTGGCGCTGTGCACGCTCGCGCGAACACTCGTGCTTCCTTCCATCCGGACTGAGAACCATCTTCAGTTCATAACCGTCGGTCCCGGAATTCCACCGGCTCAACCGTTCTCAGCCTCAGCCGATCGCGGGTCGCGGACTATCACCGCCGGTTCGGATTTTCACCGACCCCGGAGCACGTACTTCCTGAAGTCTACCGCGCTGGGCAACCGAATCGCCGAGCCCTTACGCCTTCGGCAGCAGCCCGACCCGGTCGTACACTTTCGCGAGCGTCTCGTTCGCAATGGATGCGGCACGGTTCGCGTTGCCGGCGAGCACGCGGTCGAGTTCTGCGGGGTCATCGAGCAGCTCGAGTGTTCGTGCTCGCACTGGCGCAAACGTCTCCACGACGACGTCGGCAAGATCCTTCTTGAGATCCCCGTAACCACGTCCCGCGTACTCATCTTCGAGGTCGGCAATCGTCTTCCCCGCGAGCACCGAATAGATGGTGAGCAGGTTGGCGACGCCGGGCTTCTCGTCACGGTCGAAGCGGATCTCCCGCCCCGCATCCGTGACAGCAGACTTGATCTTCTTCGCGGTTACCGACGGCTCATCCAGCATCCACACGACGCCGGCGTCGCTGGATGCCGTCTTGCTCATCTTTACGTCGGGCGCCTGAAGGTCGTAGATGCGCGCGGTTTCCTTCAGAATCACCGCTTCGGGCATGGTGAGGGTTTCGCCGTAGCGGGAATTGAACCGCCCGACGAGGTCGCGGGTGAGTTCGACGTGCTGCCGCTGGTCGTCGCCCACCGGCACCGCGACGGCGTCGTACAGGACGATGTCGGCGGCCATGAGCATCGGGTACGCGAAGAGGCCGACCGTGGTTTTGTCGGCGCCAAGCTTGGCGGACTTGTCCTTGAACTGGGTCATTCGGCTCGCCTCGCCGAAACCGGTGATGGTATTGAGCACCCATGCGAGTTCGGCGTGCGCGGGAACCTGCGACTGCACGAACAGGGTGGATGCTTCCGGGTCGATTCCCGCCGCGATGTACTGCGCGCCGGTGCGTCGCGTGTTCGCCCGCAGCTCTTCCGGATCCTTCCGTTCGACGAGCGCGTGCAGGTCGACGATGCAGTAAATGGCGTCGTAGGCGGTTTGCAGGTCCTTCCACTGCAGCAGCGCACCGATGTAGTTTCCGATGTGGAGGCTGTTCGCGGAGGGCTGCATGCCTGAGAACAGGCGGGGTTTCGACGTCATGGGTTCATTCTTTCAGGATTAGGTACGTAGTTTGGCGCGCCTCCCTTCGAGAGCCTCAGGGCAAGCCTTCGAGAGCCTCAGGGAGCGGCGGCGCTAAATGTTGTAGTCGACAACGACGGGAGCGTGGTCGGACCATCGGGTATCCCAAGCGCTCGCACGATCGATCGCGTAGTTCGTGACGGTGCCGGCGAGGGCTGCGGTGGCCATCTGGTAATCGATGCGCCAGCCGGTGTCGTTGTCGAACGCCTGGCCGCGCTGCGACCACCAGGTGTACGGGCCGTCCACGTCGCCGGCCCATTTCCGGCCGACATCCACCCAGCCGAGCCCGGTGGCCTTCGTGCCGTCGACGCAGTCGACGTCGTCGCCGAGCGGTGCGAAGATCCGGTCGAAGTATGCCCGTTCCTCGACGAGGAATCCGGCGTTCTTGCGGTTGCCCTTCCAATTACGGATGTCCCGTTCGCGATGCCCCACGTTCAGGTCGCCGACGACGAGGGCCAGTTCGCTGTGCCCGGCGAGCAGCGGCAGGCGCTCGACCATGGCGTCCAGGAACGTGTATTTCTCCACTTGCTTAGGTGTACCCACTTCGCCGGAATGAACATAGGTGCTGACTACCGTTATTGAGCGCTCACCCACCTGGTAATCGGCCTCCAGCCAACGTCCCGCGCTGTCGAAGTCGTCGGCCCCGAACTCGACGCGGTGCACGGACGCGGCGTTTCGACTCGCGAGCGCAACCCCAGCGCGCCCCTTGGCGCTCGCGGGATCGTGAAGGATATTCCACCCCGACCCGAGAAGGTTCTCGATGTCTTCGGTGGCTGCGCGCACTTCCTGCAGCGCGAGGATGTCGACGTCTCTCTTCTCCAGCCATTCGCCCATGCCCTTGCGGAATGCGGCACGGATGCCGTTGACGTTGACGGAGGCGATGCGAAGCGGCGTGGACACTCCGCCAGCTTATCGGCGGCCTCTGACCCCGAGGTTACGGTCGCGGAGGCCGCCGGAACAGCTTTGCCAGCCAGCTGCGATCCTCGGCCGCCTGGGCGGCGCGTTCGGCGCGCTCCGCCTCCTCGCGTTCCCGCTTCGCACGTTCCCGTTCGCGCCGTTCGGCGGCGATTTTCGGATCGGCGGCTATGCCCGCATCCGCCATGCCGACCGCGATCCAGCTCGCGCCGAGAAGGATGACGACGCAGATCAGGTTGAACCAGATGAGCAGACCGATGATGATGGCGAAGGATGCCAGCAGCGGGTTCCGGCCAGCGCCGCCCAGCAACAGCCCGCCGAGGAGTTTCAGCACGCCGAGAGCCGCCGCGCCCAGCACTGAACCGACCAGAAGGCGACGCAGCGGGATCTTCAACCCGGACAGTACCCGGTACAACATCGCGAGCACGACCGTGTCGAGCACGAACATGAGTGCCAGTCCGATCACCCGGCCCGTCACCGCGGAAAAAATCGAATCGTCACCGACATCGAGCCAGTCGAGTACGCCATTGAGCAGCTCGGAGCCGACGACGGAAAGCGCGGACGACACGATGAGCGCGGCACCGAATCCGACGGTGAGCCCGAAATCCTTGAGCTTCAGCAGGAGAAAGTTGAGCCTCTCGCCCGGCAGCCCGAAAAGTGCCCGGATGGCGTCCCGCGCGGAGGACATCCACCCGACGGCGGTGAACAGCAGTCCGACGGCGGCGATCGCACCCGTCCAGCCCAAAATTTCGACCTGAAGAAGTTGCTGCGGGTCGATGACGCCCTTCTGGCCATTCCAGGTGAGAAGCCCCGGAACGGAGCGGGCCAGCGTCGTGAAGAAGGCATCGCTCAACCCGGGGTTATCCCTGAGGACGAGCCCGGCGGTGGCGAAGCCGACCCAGATGCCCGCAAACACGGCGAAGATCGACTGGAATGACAGGCCGGCAGCGAGGAGGAACCCGCGATGGTCCGTGAAGTGCACGACGACGCGCACCGGCCGGAGCGCCATCACCCAGTCAATGACCTTCTTGATGGCTGCCATGGTTCGAGCCTACCCAGTGGGCCCGGATGCTCCGGTAGACAGACGGGTCTGGCATTTTTCACGGTACTGCGCAATACTGAGGACACGAGGGGGAGCGGTATACCGGAAGGTTCCGCCAACCGTTACGTACGGGGGTGCGTATGGATCAGAGCGAAACGACGGGGACGGAAATCTCCGACGAAGAACTCATCCTGCGTGCGCGGGGCGGGGATCGCACCGCTTTCGGAGAGCTGTGGACACGGCACGCGCGCTCGGGGATCACCGTTGCGCGGCGATTCACCTCCAGTCTCGACGCTGACGACCTGGTCGCGGAGGCCTTCACGCGGATCTACCAGCGAGTCCTCGACGGCGGTGGACCGGATGGCGCGTTCCGCCCCTACCTCTATACGACGATTCGGAACCTCGCGAGCCGGTGGGGCACGGATCGGAACGACATTCAGATCGAAGACATCGAAGACCTGCGGGATGACAACATCCCCGAGGACCCGACCACGGTCGCACTGGACGCGCGCCTCACGGCCAGCGCATTCCAGAGCCTTCCCCAACGGTGGCAATCCGTGCTCTGGTACACGGAAGTGGAGGGGATGACCCCGCAGGATGTCGCGCCCATCCTCGGCCTGACCGCAAACGGCGTTGCCGCGCTCGCCTACCGCGCCCGGGAGGGCCTGCGAACCGCGTGGCTCCAGGCGCACGTTTCCGAAGCGGGCGCAACAGAGGATTGCCGGTGGGCCACCGGAAGGCTCGGCGAGAACGCTCGCAATTCGCTCACCGCGAAGGAAAAGGCGCGGTTTGACGACCATCTGGCCGAGTGCGAACGGTGCGGTGCGGTCGCGAACGAGGTCGACGAGGTGGGTTCCAGCATCGCCGTCGCGCTGCTCCCGCTCATCCTCGGGGCAACCGTCGGCGGCAGCCTGCTCGCGTCGATGGGTTCGGCGCAGTCGGCCTCGGCGATGTCGCTTCCCGCGGCCCCGGCCGCGTTCCAGACGATGACCGGAAGCGCGGTGCCGGCGGCAGCCGCTGGAGCCGCAGCAACGTCGGCCGCAACCGCGCCCGTGCTCGCCGGGGCGCTCGCCGTCACGATCATTCTCGGCGGTGGTGCCGCGGTCATCCTTCAGCCGACCGCCGCCGACCCGTCGTCGGCGAATTCGGCGCCTTCGGCAGACCACTCCGATCCGGCTGCCACGGTGACGGGAGCGGAAGGCGATCCCGCCACCGATCAGGTGCAGACTGGTGACGGCGGATCGGCGGGCCCGATCGCCGACATCGTCACGAGCCTCACCGATCCCATCAACGGCATCATTCCGAACCTGCCGGTCGGCCCGGTTCCCGACCACGTCGCGCCGAACGGCCTTGTGGGCGCGCTCATCGACCTCAACCTGAACGGGAAGGGAATGCCGGGCGCCACCGTTTCGGCGCAGGTCGCCGGCCAGGTCTACACGACGGTGGTCGCCGCGGATGGAAAGTGGGCGCTTCGCCTCACCGCACTGCCGGAGGGCGTCGGACCGATCACTCTCAAACAGAACCTGAAGGTTCTCGGCGTGACGGTGCCCATCACGATTCCGCTTACGCTGCTTTCCGACACTCTGGGGATCACGGTCGAACTCCTGAACTGAGTTCAAAAAAATTCCCGCAAAACCGCGTCATGAATGCGCACGGTTCGCGTCTCTTCAGGTAAGAGGGAAAGCAGCAACTCTATACCGGGGGGTATTCCGCCGGCAGTTCCGTCGGGTGGACTGCCGGCGTTTCCTCTGTTCCCGCCGAGTCGGGGCCGAACAGCTAGGGCTTGCCCCGCATGATCGCCTGCTTGACTTCGGCGATCGCCTGCGTGACCTGAATTCCGCGCGGGCAGGCATCCGTGCAGTTGAATGTCGTGCGGCAGCGCCACACGCCCTCCCGATCGTTCAGGATGTCCATGCGCACCTGGGAGCCTTCGTCCCGCGAGTCGAAGATGAAGCGGTGCGCGTTCACGATCGCCGCGGGCCCGAAGTACTGGCCATCCGTCCAGAACACGGGGCAGCTCGACGTGCAGGCCGCGCACAGGATGCACTTGGTGGTGTCGTCGAAGCGGGCACGCTCTTCCGAGCTCTGCAGACGCTCCTTGCCGTCCTTCGGTTTGCTGGAGGCCATGAGGAACGGCTGAACCTCGCGGAAGCTGTCGAAGAACGGCTCCATGTCGACGATGAGGTCCTTCTCCAGCGGCAGCCCCTTGAGCGCCTCAATATAGATCGGTTTCGAGATATCGAGATCCTTCAGCAGCGTCTTGCAGGCCAGGCGGTTGCGTCCGTTGATGCGCATCGCATCCGAGCCGCACACGCCGTGTGCGCACGACCGGCGGAATGCGAGCGAACCGTCGATCTCCCACTTGATCTTGTGCAGCGCGTCCAGCACGCGATCGGTTCCGTGCATTTGCAAGTCGTAGTCCACCCACCGCGGCTCATCGTCGACCTCCGGGTCGAATCGGCGCACGATCAACGTCACCGTGAACGTCGGTACGACGTCATGGGCGCGCGGCCCGCCTTTTTCGAGAACGTCGGATGCCATTAGTACTTTCTTTCCGTCGGCGGGTAATTCGTGATGACGACCGGTTTCCAGTCGAGCTTGATGTGGTCGTCCGCGACAGCGGATTCGGCGTCGCCGGTCAGGTAGGCCATGGTGTGGACCATGAGGTTCTCGTCGTCCCGCTTCGGGTAGTCCTCCCGCATGTGGGCGCCGCGGCTCTCCTTGCGGTTGCGAGCTGAGTACACGACGACTTCGGCAAGGTCGAGCAGGAATCCCAGTTCGACGGCCTCGAGCAGGTCGGTGTTGAATCGCTTGCCCTTGTCCTGCACCTGCACGTTGCGGTAGCGGGCGCGCAGGGTCTTGATGAGGTCTCCCACGTCGCGCAGCGAGTCGTCGGTGCGGAACACCTGGGCGTTGCGGTCCATCGCCTCCTGCAGCTCGCGCCGGATGACCGCGATGCGCTCGCTGCCGTCCCCGCTGCGAACGTGGTCGAGAAGTTTCCGCACCCCGGCGGTGGGATCCTTCGGCAATGCCACCCAGTCCGCCTTCTTCGCGTACGCGGCCGCATTGTTGCCGGCGCGTTTTCCGAACACGTTGATGTCGAGCAGGGAGTTCGTGCCGAGCCGGTTCGAACCGTGCACGCTCACGCACGCGCATTCGCCGGCGGCGTACAGTCCGGGCACGGTCTCGGTGTTGCTGCGCAGAACTTCAGCGTCATTGGTCGTGGGGATGCCGCCCATCGCATAGTGCGCCGTCGGCAGGACCGGGACCGGCTCCGTGTACGGTTCGACGCCCAGATAGGTGCGGGCGAATTCGGTGATGTCGGGAAGCTTCGCGTCGATGACGGCAGGTTCCAGGTGGGTGATGTCGAGGTAGAGGTAGTCCTTGTACGGGCCCGCCCCCCGTCCTTCGCGGATTTCGGTGGCCATGGATCGGGCGACGATGTCCCTGGGTGCAAGGTCCTTGATGGTGGGGGCGTAGCGCTCCATGAAGCGTTCGCCGTCCGAGTTCCGAAGGATCGCGCCTTCCCCGCGGGCGGCCTCCGACAGCAGGATGCCGAGCCCGGCCAGCCCGGTCGGGTGGAATTGGAAGAACTCCATATCCTCCAGTGGCAATCCCTTGCGCCACATGATGCCGACGCCGTCCCCGGTGAGCGTGTGGGCGTTGGAGGTGGTCTTGAAGATCTTGCCGAAACCACCGGTCGCGAAAATGATCGACTTGCCCTGGAAGACGTGCAATTCGCCCGTGGCGAGTTCGTAGGCGACGACCGCTGACGGGCGGGACACGCCTTTGACTTCGGTCATGAGCAAATCGAGCACGTAGAACTCGTTGAAGAAGTTGATTCCGTGCTTCACGCAGTTCTGGTACAGGGTCTGCAGGATCATGTGCCCGGTGCGGTCCGCCGCGTAGCAGGCTCTGCGCACGGGCGCTTTGCCGTGTTCGCGCGTGTGACCGCCGAACCGGCGCTGATCGATGCGACCTTCCGGTGTGCGGTTGAACGGGAGGCCCATGTTTTCCAGATCGATGACCGCGTCGATGGCTTCCTTGGCGAGAATCTCCGCCGCGTCCTGGTCGACGAGGTAGTCGCCGCCCTTGACGGTGTCGTAGGTGTGCCACTCCCAGTTGTCTTCTTCCACATTCGCCAGGGCGGCAGCCATTCCGCCCTGCGCGGCACCCGTGTGGGAACGCGTCGGATACAGCTTCGAAATGACGGCCGTGCTCACCTGCGGTCCCGCTTCGATCGCCGCGCGCATCCCTGCACCGCCCGCGCCGACGATCACCACATCGTGCTTGTGGTAGTGAACTCCGTCGATCAACTCGCCCTGCTCCGACTGCGCCATCGTCAACCTGCCGAGCAGAATGTCGGGAGCAGGTTCGCCGCTGCTCCTGCCGGGCACGGGTCAAAGGTAAATATCACGAGAGTTCCCAGGATGAGGAGGACGATGGTTGCCGCCAGAATGGCGCCTTTGAGAATGAGGTTGACGAGGTTGTTGCGAGCGTAGTCATTCGTGATGGTGCGCATGCCGTTCGCACCGTGGATGAGGGCAAGCCAGAGCAGGAGGGTGTCCCACCACTGCCAGAACGGGTTGGAGAGCTTTCCGCCGACGAACGCGAAGTCGAGCGCCTTCACGCCGTGGCCGATCATGAGGTTGACGAAGAGGTGTCCGAAAATCAGCACGACGAGCGCAACGCCGCTCACGCGCATATAGATCCAGCCCCACTTTTCCCAGTTGATGCCTCCACGGCGCACGGTGCGCGGGGCGCGGGGTGTTTCGATGCTCACAGTCATGGCGGTTACTCGCTGAACACGTTGATCAGGTGGCGCGGCACAAATCCGACCAGTAGGACGATCCAGAGGATGATGACGATCCACTGAAGGAGTCTTTGGTGCTTTGTGCCCCACGCCCAGAAGTCGATGAGGATGATCCGCAGACCGTTGAGCGCGTGAAGCCCGATGGCGGCCACGAGGGCGACTTCGCCGAGTCCCATGATCGGGTTCTTGTACGTGCCGATGACCGCGTTGTACGCCTCGGGGCTGACTCTCACGAGGGCCGTGTCGAGAATGTGCACGAGGAGGAAGAAGAAGATCGCGACCCCGGTGATTCGATGAAGCACCCACGACCACATGCCGGGATCACCACGGTAGACGGTCCCTGCTGGGGCTTTGGGCTTGCTGAACTTGGGAAGCGGATACTTGCCTTGCGGTGCCGACGGCACCGCTGTTCCCACCGATTTGCCAGGCACGACCAACCTTCCTGCAGATGTGCAATCGCGAGCGCGACAGTAGCTCTCGCACTATCGACCCTGCCAGTCTATTCCCGCGTTCGCTAGTCTGAACGCCATGACCAATAGTCGGAAGGCGCAGGACCGCTTCTACAGCGTCATCCCGGCAGGGGGGATCGGTTCGCGGTTGTGGCCGCTGTCGCGCGCGGATGCACCCAAGTTCCTGCACGACCTCACGGGCTCCGGGAAGACGCTTCTTCGTGCCACCTGGGAGCGGTTGGGACCGATCTCCGGACCGGACCGGATCATGGTGGTCACCGGCCGTGCGCACCGGGCGGCGGTCGAAGCCCAGATCCCTGAGCTTGCCGACCTGAACGTCGTTCTGGAAAGCGAACCCAGGGAGTCGTCGGCCGCAATCGGGCTTGCCGCAGCAATCCTCCAGCATCGGGAACCCGACGTGATCATCGGCTCCTTCGCCGCAGATCACGTCATTTCCGACGAAAGCGGATTCCAGAGTGCGGTGCGGGAAGCGATCGCCGCCGCCGATGCCGGATTCATCGCGACGATCGGGATCACGCCTACGGAACCGGCGATCGGGTTCGGCTATATCCATTGCGACGGTGCCCTCGGTATCGATGGTGCGCCGAGCGCGGTGAAGGCGGATCGATTCGTGGAGAAACCCGACATTCACGTTGCCAGAGAGTATCTGTCCGATGGCAACTATCTCTGGAACGCCGGAATGTTCATTTCCCGGGCAGACCGGCTGCTCGAGCAACTCGGCGAAAGCCAGCCCGAACTACTCGCCGGCCTCACTGAACTTGCCACTGCGTGGGATACCGACCGTCGGGGTGCGGTGGTGGACAGGGTGTGGCCGAGCCTCGCCAAGATCGCCATCGACTACACGGTGGCTGAGCCGGCCGCGGCGCGGGGAAACCTCGCGGTGGTGCCGGGCAATTTCGACTGGGATGACGTTGGGGATTTTGCCGCAATCGCGAAACTTCACTCCGGCGGCCGCACCTCCGATCTGGCCATCCTGGGCGAGAATGCGCGCGTGCTTTCGGATGCGTCCAGCGGCGTTGTGGTGAGCCAGACGGGCCGATTGATCTCCCTGATCGGCGTCACGGACATCGTCGTGGTGGACACTCCGGATGCACTTTTGGTGACGACAAGCGCGAATGCGCAACGTGTGAAGACGGTTGTCGACGCGTTGAAGGTCTCCGGGCGCAGCGACATCCTCTAAACCGCTGGTGAGCGCCTGTTGCAGGTTGGTAACCTTTCGACTTTCCCCACCCATTTGGGTTGCCCTGACGCGCGTTTCATTGGGTAACCTGTACCAATATCGCTGTGGCACCGCGCCACAGCAGCACCTTGGAGGACACCTTGAGAATCACCTCACGAAAGTCCGCGTTGAGCGGACTCGCACTGGTCGGAGTCAGCACGCTGCTGCTCGCCGGCTGTGCATCAGCACCCGAAGCCCCAAGTGGCAGCCCTTCACCCGGCGCCTCGAACTTCAAGCCCTGCATGGTTTCCGACTCCGGCGGGTTCGACGACAAGTCGTTCAACCAGATCGGTAAGGAAGGCCTCGACGCTGCGGCCAAGGACCTCGGGGTCACGGCCAACGCTGTCGAGTCGAAGGCCGAAACCGACTACGCAAGCAACATCAACAACCTGGTCGCCGACGGCTGCAACATCGTCGTCACGGTTGGCTTCCTGCTCGCGGACGCGACCAAGGCAGCGGCTACCGCGAACCCCAACGTTGACTTCGCGATCATCGACGACAGCTCGATCAGCCTTCCGAACGTGAAGCCGATCGTCTTCGACACCGCGCAGGCAGCGTTCCTGGCCGGTTACGCCGCCGCAAGCTACTCGAAGTCCGGAATCGTCGGAACCTTCGGTGGCATCCCGATCCCGCCCGTGACAATCTTCATGGACGGATTCGTTGACGGTGTGAACTACTACAACACCGCCAAGGGCAAGAGCGTCAAGGCGCTGGGCTGGGATGTGACCAAGCAGGACGGCGCGTTCACCGGTGGCTTCGACGCCAACGACACCGCGAAGTCCACCGCTCAGAACCTGATCGACCAGGGTGCTGACGTGATCCTGCCGGTCGGTGGCCCGATCTACAAGAGCGCCGCTCAGGCGATCAAGGACTCCGGAAAGAGCATTGCGCTCATCGGAGTTGACGCCGATGTCACCCTGACCGACCCGAGCATCGCAGACATCCTGCTGACCTCGGTCATGAAGGGTATCGCCGTCGGTGTCTCCGACGTCGTGAAGAGCACCGCAAGTGGCAAGTTCGACAACAGCCCGTTCGTCGGCACGCTCGCAAACGGTGGAGTCGGCATCGCGCCATTCCACAGCTTCGAGAGCAAGGTCGACCCGGGACTGAAGGGCGAGCTTGACGCGCTGAAGGCTGACATCATCAGCGGCAAGGTCAAGGTCGAATCCCCGTCGTCTCCTAAGTAGACGGTAGAGACACAACAGGACTCGGGGAGGCCAGCTTCGCTGGTCTCCCCGAGTTCGTTGTAGGCTTCCAAAGCACCCCAGTGCATGATTTCGGCAGCGTTGCCAGATGGACAGGAACCGACAGATATGAAGCTCGAACTTCGCGGCATCACGAAGCGATTTGGTGCGTTAGTTGCGAACGATCACATCGATCTTGTTGTCGAAGCGGGCGAAATTCACTGCCTGCTCGGCGAGAACGGCGCAGGCAAGTCCACGTTGATGAACGTCCTGTACGGCCTGTATCAGGCCGACGAGGGCGAGATACTCCTTGACGATGTCGTCCAGGATTTTGCCGGTCCCGGCGATGCCATGGCTGCGGGTATCGGGATGGTGCATCAGCACTTCATGCTCATCCCGGTGTTCACGGTGGCCGAAAACGTGATGCTCGGCCACGAGCCGACGAAGCTTGGCGGGCGTCTGGATGTTGCGAAGGCTCGAGAGCAGGTGCGCGAAATCTCCGCCCGATTCGGCTTCGACCTGGACCCGGATGCCATCGTGGGGGACCTTCCCGTCGGCGTTCAACAGCGCGTGGAGATCATCAAGGCCCTGTCCCGCGACGCGAAGGTACTCGTATTCGATGAGCCGACGGCTGTTCTCACCCCGCAGGAGACCGACGAGCTCATGGTCATCATGAGGCAGCTCAAGGAGGCCGGCACCTCGATCGTGTTCATCACGCACAAGCTTCGCGAAGTGCGCGAAGTGGCGGACAAGATCACCGTCATCAGACTCGGCAAGGTCGTCGGCGAGGCCTCGCCGACCGCCTCCAACGAAGAACTCGCCTCCATGATGGTGGGGCGCGCCGTCGAACTGACCATTGAGAAGGGCAAGGCGAAGCTCGGTGACCCGGCACTTGTCGTCGATAATCTCAGTGTCATTGACCCGATCGGCCAACTCGTGGTCAACAAGATCAGCTTCGACGTAAAGGCGGGGGAGATTGTCGCCATCGCCGGCGTGCAGGGCAACGGCCAAACTGAACTTGTCGAAGCCATCATGGGACTTCAGCCCAAGGTCACCGGGGATATCAGCCTCGATGGCGAATCGCTGATCGGATTGAGCGTGCGGAAGATTCTGGACGCCGGCGTCGGGTTCGTGCCGGAGGACCGCAATGAGGATGGACTGGTTTCCGAATTCACGGTAGCCGAGAACCTGATGCTCGATCGCGCGACCGGTGAACCGTTTGTCCGGTACGGCAACCTTCAACTCAACACCCTTGCCGAATTCGCGGAACGGAAGCTCACCGAATTCGATATCCGTGCGCAGGGAATTGGCACACACGCCGGCAATCTTTCCGGGGGCAACCAGCAGAAGGTCGTGCTGGCGCGGGAGATGAGCCGTGATCTTCATCTCCTGGTCGCAGCGCAACCCACGAGAGGTTTGGACGTCGGGTCGGTCGAATTTGTGCACACCCGAATTGTCGAAGCTCGCGATGCCGGGGTTCCGGTACTCGTAGTTTCAACGGAGTTGGACGAGGTGGTGGCCCTTGCCGACCGAATTGTCGTCATGTATCGAGGAGGAATTGTGGGCATCGTCCCTGGAGATACCCCGCGCGATGAACTTGGGCTCATGATGGCGGGTGCTGCGCCGGCAGGCAAGGGGAAGGCCGCGTGAACGAGAGCGAACACCGGGACTCCTCCGAGCCACAGCTCCCCAAGGTCACCGGGGAACCGCACGTGCACGAGCAGGTTGAACCCGAGTCGGATGGAACCGCGCCTCCGGAGCAGTCCCGCTGGACCGGCGCGATCCGGGAAATCCTGTCGGGAAGCGCAATCATGTCGGTGCTGGCCATTGTGCTCGCGCTCATCATCGGGGGCGTGCTCATTGCGTTGACCGACACCCGCGTGCAGGAAACAGCCGGATACTTCTTCGCGCGGCCGGGCGACATGCTCGGAGCAATCTGGAATTCGGTGTCCGGCGCGTACATCGCGCTCTTCCAGGGTTCGATCTACAACTTCCGCAGGCCCGGATTCGCGGACGGTATCAAACCTTTCCTGGACACGTTGACGTTCGCGACGCCGTTGATTGCGGCCGGGCTCGGCGTCGCCCTCGGATTCCGGGCAGGGCTCTTCAACATCGGTGGCCGCGGCCAGATGCTGTTCGGTGCCGCCGCTGCCGGATGGGTGGCGTTCTCGTTCCACCTCCCGTTCGGACTCCACCTGGTGCTCGCGCTCGCGGCGGGCGTCGCCGCGGGGGCGATCTGGGGCGGTCTTGCCGGCTTCCTGAAGGCACGAACCGGTGCGCACGAGGTCATCACGACCATCATGCTGAACTATGTCGCGTACTACTTCGTGTACTGGATGCTCAGCACGCCTGGATTGCTCCAGGCGCCAGGTTCCAACAATCCAAAGACCCCGGCGATGATGGATACCGCCGTTCTTCCCAATCTGTTCGGACCCCAATACTCGCTGCACTGGGGCTTCGTCATCGTGGTCGGTGCCACCGTGTTCACCTGGTGGCTGCTGAACCGATCGGCTCTCGGTTTCCAATTCAAGGCGGTCGGATTCAATCCGAGTGCTGCGCGAGCTGCGGGAATCAACGTGAACCGCATGTTCACCTACGTCATGCTGTTCTCCGGTGCGCTGGTCGGACTTGCCGGCGTCTTCCAGGTGCTGGGTACCGTGAAGACCGGTTTCAGCGCGGGAATCGACGCGGGCATCGGATTTGATGCGATCACCGTGGCGCTCCTCGGGCGATCCAAACCGTGGGGGGTGTTCGCGGCGGGAATACTGTTCGGCGCGTTCAAGGCGGGCGGGTTCGCCATGCAGGCAACCCAGGGCATCCCGGTGGACATCGTGCTCGTCGTCCAGTCCATGATCGTGCTGTTCATCGCGGCGCCGCCACTGGTTCGGGCGATCTTCCGGCTGCCGGAGCCTGGTCTCAACACGGCAGCGCGAATACTGAAACTTCAGGGCAAGAAGGCGGTGGTGTCCAAGTGAGCACGTCAGCATCCGCAGCCACAAAGATCATGCTCGACAAGGCGGTGGTCCGCAGCTGGAAGGCCCCGATCGCGCTCGGCATTTTCGCCGTCATCGCGATCGTCGTGTTCGGGATCTTCGGCCGGCCGGGGGTAAGCCATTTCCGGCTGTCCCGCCCAACCGACTTCATCCAGCTCCCCGACGTTCACCTGCCGACGACCCAGACGGGCTGGATTCTTGCGGTAGTGCTCGTCGTGTTGGCCGCATACTCCGCCTGGCTGGTCAGGCAGGCCCGCAAGGTCCCGCTCTGGCTCATCATCCTCTACGTCGTCATCATCCTGGTGGCGTTCCTCACCTGGGTGTCCGCAAACGCCCTCATCCCGGTGCCGGGTCTCCTGATCGGCGCGGTAAGCCTGAGTGTGCCGCTGATCTTCGGCGCCATGAGCGGCGTGATCTCCGAGCGCAGCGGTGTCGTGAACATCGCCATCGAGGGTCAGCTTCTGGCGGGGGCGTTCATTTCGGCGATGGTCGCTTCGGCGACGCGGCAGCCGGTCCTCGGCCTGATCGCCGCGATGGTGGCCGGAATGCTCGTGTCGTTCGTGCTCGCAGCGTTCTCGATCAAATACATCGTGGACCAGATCATCGTCGGCGTGGTGCTGAACGTGCTGGTGGCGGGATTGACGAGTTTTCTGTTCTCGAAGCTCATGGTTCCCAACCCCGAACTGCTGAACAACCCACCCCGGTTCGACCGGATCGACATCCCGATTCTCGGTCAGATCCCCATCATCGGTCCGGTGCTGTTCAACCAGACGATCATCGTGTACGTCATGTACGTCACGGTTGCGGCCGTTGCGTTCGCCCTGTTCAAGACGCGCTGGGGTCTGCGCACGCGATCCGTGGGCGAGCACCCGCAGGCCGCGGACACCGTCGGGATCAAGGTCAACACGATGCGGTTCTGGAACGTGTCGCTGGCCGGCGCGATCGCAGGTTTCGGTGGCGCGTACTTCACACTCGGCTCGGTGGGCGAGTTCACGAAGGAAATGACGGCGGGGGCGGGCTTCATCGCGCTCGCCGCGGTGATTTTCGGACGCTGGGACCCGATCCGGGCGATGCTTGCCGGTCTCCTGTTCGGATTCGCCACGAACCTGCAGAGCGTGCTGGGGATCATCGGCTCTCCCGTGCCGAGCCAGTTCATGCTGATGCTGCCGTACATCGTGACGATCTTCGCGGTGGCCGGTCTCGTCGGCCAGTCGAAACCTCCGGCCGCGGACGGCAAACCGTACATCAAGTCTTGACCTCGGAATCGGTGGCGACGCCTGTGCGGGCGGCGCCCGGGGGGCTGTGGGCTGCGATCGCGGTCGTGCTCGTGGCATTGAACCTGCGACCCGTCATTGTTGCGGTGGCTCCCGTCTTCGATGACATCATCCGCGACCTGGAGTTGTCCTCTGTGCTCGCCGGGCTTCTCGTGACGGTCCCCGTCCTGTGCTTCGGGGTGCTCGGCCCCCTGGCTCCCCTGCTCGCCGAACGAATCGGTTTCGAGCGCAGTCTCGCCATGGTGCTCCTGGCGATCATCGGCGGTTCGGCGCTGCGCATCGTCCCCACGGTTCCCGCGCTGTTCGCGGGAACCGTGTTGATCGGGGCGGGCATCGCCGTGGGCAACATTCTCCTGCCCGGGTTGATCAAGCGGGACTTCCCGCACCGGCTCGGAATCATGTCCGGGCTGTTTTCCATGTCGCTCACCGCTGGTGCGACTCTCGCCGCGGGAATCACCGTGCCCATCGCCCAGGCCGTGGGCTGGGGCTGGAACGAAGTTCTCGCGGCGTGGGGCCTGTTCGCGCTTTTGGGACTGGTCTGCTGGATTCCGACGCTGCGCAGCACGCGGCAAATGCCGCGCCACCCGCGGGTTGTCGGAATTGTGCTCTCCCGCGACCCGATCGCCTGGTTCGTGACCATCTTCTTCGGGCTGCAGTCGCTCAACTTCTATTCGACGACGGCCTGGCTCCCGACCATCCTCATCGGGTACGGGCACGACGCCGTATTCGCCGGGCTCATGCTCTCGGTCGTGAATCTCGCGAGCATCCTTCCCGCGCTCGTCGTCCCGCTCATCCTCGACCGGATGAAAAGTCAGGCGGCGTTCTCGATCGTGGTTTCCGTGCTCTATGTCGTGGCGTTCGGCGGCTTCCTGCTCATGCCCGCTGCCGCAATCCCGTGGATGATTTTCCTCGGCCTCGCGCAGGGGGCAGGACTCGGCCTCGGGCTCACCTACATCGTGCTCCGGTCGCCGGATTCCGCGCACGCCACGAAGTTGTCGGGAATGTCGCAGAGCTGGGGTTATCTGCTGGCCGCAGTCGGGCCGCTCGCGCTCGGCGCGCTCCGCGACGCGACATCGGCGTGGCTCGTACCGCTGCTGTTCCTGACCGTGCTCATTGTGCCTCTGGCGATCACGGCGTACCTTGCGGGGAGGCCGGGCAAGGTTGGCGGTAGCAGGCTAGATTCGAAGGAAGAGTGAGGACTGCCATGGTTGATGTTGATTGGGACGGCCTGCGGGACATCGCGAAGGAAGCGATTGACCACGCCTACGTCCCGTACTCCAATTTTCCGGTCGGCGTCGCGGCGATGGTGGATGATGGCCGCGTGATTTCCGGCTGCAACGTGGAGAACGCCTCCTACGGCCTCACGCTGTGCGCGGAGTGCGCGCTCGTGTCCAGCCTGCACATGACCGGCGGCGGCAAGCTCGTCGCGTTCACGTGCGTCGACGGTCACGGCAACATCCTGATGCCGTGCGGACGGTGCCGCCAACTGCTGTTCGAACACTCCGCTCCCGGCATGGTGCTGGAAACCGTGTCCGGAATCAAGACGATCGACGAAGTCATCCCGGATGCCTTCGGCCCGCGCACCCTGGAGGAGTACCGAGCGTGACAACTGTTGAACCGTTTGACACGGTGGACCTCATTCACGCCAAGCGCGACGGCGCCAAACTTTCGAGTGCGCAGGTGTCCTGGCTCGTGGACGCCTACACTCGCGGCTACGTCGGCGACGAGCAGATGGCTGCGATGGCCATGGCGATTTTCCTCAACGGAATGGATCGGGACGAAGTGCGCGACCTGACCCTCGCGATGATCGACTCCGGTGAGCGGATGTCGTTCGACACTCTGTCGAAGAAGACCACGGACAAGCACTCCACGGGTGGCGTGGGCGACAAGATCACGTTGCCCCTCGCGCCGCTCGTGGCATCCTTCGGCGTCGCGGTCCCTCAGCTGTCGGGGCGCGGGCTCGGCCACACCGGCGGCACGCTCGACAAGCTCGAGAGCATCCCCGGCTGGCAGGCCGACCTCAGCGCGGAGGAGATGCGTGCCCAGCTCGAATCCGTGGGCGCCGTCATTTGCGCGGCGGGGGCGACTCTCGCTCCGGCGGATAAAAAGCTGTACGCGCTTCGGGACATCACCGGCACCGTGGAGTCGATCCCGCTCATCGCGTCCTCGATCATGAGCAAGAAGATCGCCGAGGGCACGCACTCGCTCGTGCTGGACGTGAAGTTCGGGTCCGGCGCGTTCATGCAGGACCCTGAGCGCAGCCGACAATTGGCCGAAACGATGGTGGCGCTCGGCACGGATGCGGGTGTGGTCACGACCGCGCTCCTCACGAACATGAATGTGCCGCTCGGGCTCGCGATCGGCAATGCGAACGAGGTCCGCGAATCGGTTGAGGTGCTCGCGGGCGGCGGGCCGGCGGATGTCGTCGAGCTGACTCTCGCGCTCGCGCGGGAGATGCTCGCGTCGGCCGGTCAGCCGGATGCGGACGTCGAGGGCGCGCTGAAGGACGGGCGCGCGATGGACACCTGGCGGGCGATGATCGCCGCTCAGCACGGCGACCCGGATGCGCCGCTTCCGGTGGCGAAGGAGTCCCACGTGGTCACGGCGGATCGGGAGGGCATCCTTGTGGAGCAGAAGGCGCTGCCGTTCGGCATCGCGGCGTGGCGCCTGGGCGCGGGCAGGGCGCGCAAGCAGGATCCTGTGCAACACTCGGCGGGCATCGACCTGCACGCGAAGCCGGGGGATGCGGTGACGAAGGGTCAGCCGCTGTTCACGCTCAGCGCGGACGAACCGGCGCGCTTCGAGCGGGCGCTGGAAGCGCTCGAGGGTGCCTACCGCATCGGCTCGAAGGGCGACGAGGTGCACGACGGCGGTCCCCTCATCGCGGATCGAATCACCGCCTAGCGGCCCCACTCGGCCCGCAGCAACCGGCGCGCTGTCTCGAAAATTCAGGAATCCGCGTCGACGGCAAGATCGGGAATCCCGGAATCATCGTGAATGCGGATGCCCGCGCGACGCGAGTTCCTGAATTTTCGAGGCACCTCGGGCGGTTCGGCGACTTGTGGTTCCGCGGGGGGCACAGGTTCCGCTGGGGGCACAGGTTCCGCTGGGGGCACAGACTCGAGTGGGGTGGAAATTACCCTGGGTCGCCGATGCGGATGAGGGCATCGGTGACGAGGCCCCAGAATTTGGCGTGGTCGAGGTCGGTGGCAGCATACGTGTTGCAGTTCTCCGGCGCTTCAGCGCGGAAGTCCGCGACCGTCATCCCCAGGGTGAGCGAACCGGTCAGCTCGATGTCGAGCGGCACGCGCACGACCGTCATGACGGTCGGATCGATGACCAGGGCGACGGCGCACGGATCGTGCACGGGCGGGTAGTCGAAACCTTGCGCATCCCGATAGCTCTCCGTGAAGAAATCGAGGAGTTCGAGGACGAACCGCGCGGGGGCCGTGTCGATCGCGGCGATGGAGGCAACGACATCCGGGGTCGCGAGGGCTTTGTGGGTGAGGTCGAGGCCGACCATGGTGAGCTTCCACGATTCGTTGAAAACGATGTGCGCGGCCTCCGGGTCGATCACAATGTTGAATTCCGCTGCGGCGCTCCAGTTGCCAACGTGGTAGCCGCCGCCCATGAGCACGACCTCTTTCACCCGATCCGCGATGCGCGGCTCCTTGCGCACCGCGAGAGCGATGTTGGTGAGCGCGCCGGTCGGCACGAGCGTGATCGTGCCCGGCGGGTTTTGCATGATGGTGTCGATGATGAGGTCCACCGCGTGGCGGTCTTCCGGCGCGAACGCCGGTTCGGGGAGCACCGGCCCGTCCATGCCGGAGTCCCCGTGAATCGACTCGGCAACCTCGGCGGCCCGCACGAGCGGCCGGTGCGCTCCGGCCGCGAACGGTACCCCGGTGATGCCGGCCACGGTGGCGACCGCGAGCGCGTTTCGCGTCACTTTCTCGATCGTCTGGTTGCCGTGAACGGTTGTGACGGCCACGAGGTCGATCTCCGGGTTCCCATGTGCGAGCAACATCGCAATCGCGTCGTCGTGGCCGGGGTCGCAGTCGAGGATGATCTTCGTGGTCATGCATGAATCCTAGACGGGGACGCTGGTGGCCGGAGCCGGTAGATTTGCTGAATGAGCACCGCAACGTTCGACCGCGCAGCCGACCGACAGTTCACCCTGGCCAGCGGCGTGACCATCAACCCCCTGCCCAAGGTGTCGCTGCACGACCATCTGGATGGCGGGCTGCGACCGCAGACGATCATCGACATCGCCGCCGAGCTTGAACTCGATCTGCCGGAATCGAATGCCGATGCCCTCGGCGAGTGGTTCGCGAACCAGGCGGATTCCGGTTCCCTCGTGGAGTATCTCAAGACGTTTGATGTCACCATCTCCGTGATGCAGACCGCGGAGGGGCTCGCGCGGGTCGCGCGGGAGTTCGTCGAGGACCTGCACAGGGATGGCGTCATCTACGGCGAGGTTCGGTGGGCGCCCGAGCAGCACGGGAGGCGCGGGCTGAGTCTGGATGATGCGGTGGATGCGGTGCAGGGCGGGATCGAGGATGGCATCGCCTCGGTCACCGCATCCGGGGGTCAAATCCGGATCGGGCAGCTGGTGAGCGCCATGCGGCAGGCCGACAACGGACTGGAGATCGCCCAGCTCGCGGTGCGGCACCGGGACAACGGAGTGGTGGGTTTCGACATCGCCGGGCCCGAGGATGGGTTCCCGCCGAGTCGGCTCCGCACCGCATTCGACTTCCTCGCCGAGAACTATTTTCCGACGACGGTGCACGCGGGGGAGGCCGCGGGCCTCGACAGCATCCGGGGCGCGCTGATCGATGGACGGACGCTTCGGCTCGGCCACGGTGTGCGAATCGCGCAGGACATCGACGTTGACGACGAGCCCGGTGCGAACCACTACGTGACGCTGGGGGTGCTGTCGCGGTGGGTGCGCGACCGCGAGATCGCCCTCGAGCTCAGCCCCTCGTCCAACCTCCAGACCGGGGCCATCGCCCAGTGGGGGACCGAACTCGGCGATCATCCGTTCGATCTCCTGTACCAGCTGGGATTCCGGGTGACGGTGAACACGGATAACCGGCTCATGAGCAACACCACACTCAGCCGGGAACTCGCGCTGCTCGCCGACACGTTCGGCTACGACCTCGGCGACCTGGAGTCGTTCCAGCTCAATGCCGCTGCGTCAAGCTTTCTCCCGGTCGAGGAGCGGGAGGAACTCGCCTCCGTCATCGTCGAGGGATTCGACGCGGCCTGAACGGCCGAACCAATTCAGATGGGTTAGCCGAGCCTCATATAGACCGGGTTTCCCCAGATTGCGCGGTACTTCACGTACTCGCCCCACCGGGGGGAATCGATCATCATCCCGCCGCCGGCGTAAATTCCGATGTGCTGCCCCGGGTACCACAGGAAGTCCCCCGGACGCGCATCGGCGGGGGAGATCGCCACGAGGATTCCTGCCTGGCCGTCCGCCGTTCGCGGCAGCGAGATGCCGAAGTTGGCGAAAACGTACTGGGTGAGGCCGTCGCAACTGAAGCTCGTGGTGGGGGTGTTGCCCATCCCGTACGGTACGACGCCGACAAACTGCATTGCGAAGTCCACGACGGCTTGTCCGCTGTAGGTTTGCGCAGGCGGGTTCAGGGTGACGAACCGGTTGTAGGTGACGGAGGTCGTGACCGGTTTCACCGCCGTGTACCCGTCACGGGCCACCGCGAGTTCGGTTGACGGGGTGGAGGCGAAAGTCTGCACGATGGCCGTCTTTGGCGCCGTCGACGGGGCGCTCGCAACCGAATCCTTGTGGTTGAAGGCGTAGGCGGGGAGTGCGAGAGTCGCCACAAGGCCACCGGAGACCGCAATGACTGCGACCTTCACCAGCTGTTCGCGGGTCTTCTTCACACTCAAACCGTCAAACCTTTCTCCGGCCCACCGTGCGTACGTGAATGTCGTTTCACGGTCGGCAACGGCGGGCAAACCAAAGTCCAATGGTACAGGCTGCGCCGCGGGGACCCAATTGATTCCGGATGACTCAGGACTTTCCCAGCACGGCGCCGGAGCCACCGCGCCGGTTCGCTGCCCGCTGCGACGACCCCGCTACCTGCCCTGCAGGTCGAACCGCGCGAGCGCGTCAGCGTCTCGGGAGTAGGTGGCCGAACTGCGCGCGGTATCGAGAGCGGCAACCGGATCCGATTCGGCTTCCGCAACCGCAAGAAGCCGCTCCGCCTCCGCGAGCCGGGTTCGTGCTTCATGCCCCACCCCGCCGCGCCGGGTGTCGATGAAGTTTCTGGTTGCCGCGATCTGGCTCCGTGCGCCGACGAGTGCGCCGACGAGTGCCGTTCGCGCACCGCTGAGCCGCTGTTGCTGGTTGCGCGCGCTCGCCATGCTGGCATCCAGTTCGGCATTCGCCGACCGCAACACTTCGAGCGTCGCCAGGGGGTCCCGCAATGTGACGTCCACGGCAAGGGCCGCCTCGACGGTTTCGATCGCATGCCCGACCGCAGAGCCGACGGCAGCATCCGGTGGTGCGTCGCGCACGGCACGGGCCTCGATGAGGCTTTCCCGCGTTGATTCGCGCAACGCGGTCGCCGCCTGCACGGTTTTGTCCAGCTCGTGTCGAAGCTCCGTGATCGCGTCCAGCAATTTGCCTGCGCGGTAGGCGTGCTCCTCTGCGGTTTTGATGGCATCGACCGGAGAGGTGCCGGTGGTCGCCGTGCCTGCGGCGCCCAGAACCGCTTCCGCCCGATTCGCTTCGCCCGTGGCCGCGTCAAGTTCGGAGGTAGCCCGATCGACGTTGTCCGCGACCGAGGCGACGGCGTTGGCGCTGAAGTCGCGGTTCAGCCCCGCCAGAACTTCGCCGGCATCCGATTTTTGGGCGAGAGCCGCGTCAATCGCTCGGCGGGCCGCAGCCAGATTCTCGGGAGCATTCTTCTCCTGCGTGCGCAACCGGGCGAAGGCGAGTTCCTGCTGTTCGAGGGCGGACTGCGCCGACTCGCACAAGTGGATGATCCGGCTGTTCCACTCGCGACGTTGCGTCTCGGACTCGGGATAGGCGTCATCGAGTTTCTGTTGGAGTCCGAACGCCTCCCGCAGCTCATCCTTCGCGGCAGCCACGACGGTCTCAAATTCCTGGGACCTGACGTTTCCGAACTGGGCGATCGCGTAGCCGAGCTCGTCTTCGGAATTCTTGACCGCATCATCGACCCTCACCAGAAGGATGTTCGCCTTCTGTTCGAGCGCTTCGAGAGCATTCGGGGTCTTCCCGTTTGCCTTTCGGCGGGCCAGCAACCAGAATCCGGCGCCGACGAGGGCCACGAAAACCAGGGCAACGACGACGACGATGATGCCGGCCGCGTTGAGGAGCTGGGAACCCATGGTCGCAAGTTTAGGGTGAGCGGGCCGCCGGGCGGGAGTTGCGAAGCCGCAGGGTGATGGCGCGGACAGACCACGCGACATCGGCCTCGCCTCCGCGGAAAACCGGCAGGTTCCGCTTAAGGTGGCATCGTGTGGCGTGCCGGCAAACATGATGACGACTTCCTGGAAAACCCAGCGGAGGACTCGGGTGACCCGTTTGGCACGCACGATCAGGTCACCGCACCGCACGCTCTCAGCTTTGGCGATCCGGGTTTCACGGTCATGAATGTCGCCGAGCCGATCTGGAATTCGTGGCGCGAGCAGCTCGCGGCGCTCGGCGGCTCGAGCCCGCTGTTGCATTTCGTCGACGCACCGCACACCCGAATTGAACTGGGGGCGACGCATCCGGGTGGCCTGGCGCAATTCATCACGGGGAAGACGACCCTGCTGTCGAGCCTCATCCGAGACGACATGGCGCTGCGCGCTGCCAAACTGGCGGCGGCGGAGCTTGCGGCGAAGTCGACGGAGCTGGCGACGACTCGCGGCATCGATGCGGTCCAGCTCGGCATTGGGATCGCCCAGTGGCAGTTCGAGGGGTCAGAGTATTGCGCACCGGTGTTGCTGCGCCCGCTCGCCATCCGGCGCTACGGGAATGACTTCGAGCTGCGGCTTCGCGGCGAGGCAGTGCTCAACCCGGCCCTGGCCAGGGCGATGGAAGCGCAGTTCCAGATCGTGCTCGATGCGCAGGGGTTCATCGCGCTCGCCCAGCAGGATGGCACTTTCAAGCCGAACCCGGTGATCGACCGGCTGCGCGGCCTCACGCACCACCTGGAATGGTTCAATGTGCAACCGCGGCTGGTGGCGTCGACCTTCGCGGACGTTGCGACTGCCCTCGTCACTGACGCCGCGGACCTCGACCACCCCATCCTGGACGCCCTTGCCGGGAACCCGAATGCCAAATGGGCGGTCGAGGAAAGTTTCATTCCGGCCGAAACGCAGCACCCGGATGCGCGCAGCCCCGAGACGGACACCCTGCTGCTGGATGCCGACGCCGAGCAGGAAGATGTCATCGCGCAGATCGCGGCCGGAAACTCCGTGGTGGTCAAGACGCTTCCGGGGACCGGGGGGACCCAAACAATCGTGAACGCGATCGGGTGCCTGCTGCAACAGAACAAGCGGGTTCTCGTGGTGAGCCCTCGGCGATCGAGCCTCCAGGGCATCGTCCAACGATTCGGCGACATCGGCCTCGGCGGTCTGCCTGTCGCGTCCGCAACGCTCCAGCGCGACGTGATCCGGGCCATCGGCCGCAACGAGAAAGCCCAGCAACCTCAACTCGGCGAAGTTGACGAAGCCCTGGTCCGACTCCGCAAGATTCTGCTCGACTACCGCAGTGCCGTCACGCAGGTGGATCCGGTCCTCGGGGTGTCGGTTCTGGATTGCCTGACCGAACTGTCCCGCCTCGCCCTGCTCCCTGAACCACCGACGACAACGGCGAGACTTGGCCGCTCGTCCGTGGAGCGTCTCCTCAACGGTCGCGCTCAGGCGGCGGAGACGATGATTCAGGCCGCGAGCCTCGGAGAGTTCCAGTACGGGCCTGGAGATTCGGCCTGGTACGGGGCGTCGTTCACGTCGAGCGAGCAGGCGTCGCGGGCGCACGGTATCGCAAAGCAGCTGTATCACGTGGAGGTCCCCCGCCTTCTCCAGCGTGCTAATGAACTCCTCGCCGGCACGCGCATGCGGCCATTCGAGTCGATCGCCGAACTCGGCGTCTACCTGAGGCTGCTCACCGAGATTCGGGACACGCTGGACAAGTTCCTTCCGGTCGTGTTCGAACGGTCCCTGAGCGATCTGATTGCGGCGACGAGTTCGCGCAAGGATTCCGACCACATGTCTGCGGCGAACCGGCGCAGAATGAGGCAGCTCGCCAGGGAGTACCAGCGCCCGGGCTCGCACGTGAGCGACCTGAACGAAGCGTTGCGCCGCATCCAGCAGCAGCGGTTCCTGTGGCAGCGCTTCGTCGCCGAGGGGGTCATCCCGGAGATTCCGGTGGGCATCGCCGACGTTCAGGTCGCGCACCAGCAGGTTGTCCAGGACCTCAGCGCTTTGGATGAGCCGTTGGGGAATCACACGACCGCGACCCAGCTCGCCAATCTTCGCCTCGACGAGCTTGCCGGAAAACTTGCCGGGCTCAGCGACGAGTCGGATGCGCTCCAGAACCTTCAAGAGCGGACTGCGCTGGTTGCGAGCCTGCGGGAGCTCGACATCGAGCCGCTCCTGTTCGACCTTTCGGCCCGGCACGTGAAAGAGTCGGCGGTGACGGCCGAACTGGAACTCGCCTGGTGGCGTTCGGCGCTGGACTGCCTGCTCGAGCAGGACCGCGCTCTTCTCGGCGCGAACACCGAGGTACTCGATCGGCTTGAAGCGGACTTCCGGATGGTGGATGAGGCGCACGCCTCGGGCAGCGCCCACCTTCTCGCCTGGCAGCTTGCGGAGAACTGGAGCGTCGGCCTCGTCGACTGGCCGGAGGAGGCTGCCGAGCTCAAAAAGCTGCTGCGCGGGCGCGCAGTGGATTCGCGGGCGCTCCAGGAGGCGGCCCCGCACCTGTCCCGCTTCATCGCGCCGGTGTGGATCGCCTCCCCCTACGAGGTCCCGGAGATCACGGATTCGCTGCGTTTCGATTCGGTGATCCTCGTGGATGCCGGCGCCATGACGGTTGCCGAGAGTCTCGGCGCGATCCGGAGGGGCAAGCAGATTGTCGCGTTCGGCGACCCGGTGACCCAAACGCCGTCACCGTTCACGATCGCGATCGGCGCCAGCCCCCGCGATGACGGCTCGGGCGAGGATTCCGCGGAGGACCTCGATGAGCTTCATGCGGCATCCGCGCTGTCGTCGCTTGCGAACCTGCTTCCCACGCTGACGCTCACCCGCAGCTATCGGGCCGGCGGCGAGGATCTCGCCGAGCTCGTGAACCGCAGGTTCTACTCGGGGCGGATCGAGTCGCTCCCGTGGGCGGGGAGTTTCCTCGGCCACGGCAGCATCCGGATCGATCACGTGGAGAACGGCACCGGGATGCCGGACGAGGCGACGGGCGCGGTCGAAAGCGTCGACGCGGAGGTCGACCGGGTTGTCGAGTTGGTGCTCGAGCACGCGGCAACCCGCCCGCAGGAGTCCCTGATGGTCATCACCGCGAGCCCCCGGCACGCGGTGCGGGTGCACCAGGCGGTTCTGCTCGCTCTCGCGACGCGGCCGGAACTGCACGACTTCATCCTGGGGGATCGCCCGGAACCGTTCACGGTCGCCACCATCGAGCAGGCGGTTGCGGAGAGCCGGGATCGGGTCATCTTCTCGATCGGGTACGGGCGTACCCCGCACGGCAGGGTGCTGAGCGATTTCGGGGCGCTGGGGCGCCCGGGCGGGGAACGGATGCTCGCTGCCGCGATGACGCGTGCCCGCCGGGCCATGGTGATCGTGAGCTGCTTCGAGGCATCCGACATCGATGAGGACCGGATGAAGTTCGGCGCGGTGGCGCTGGCCGAGATCCTCACGGACGTGACGGCGCGCACGCGGGTGGAAGCTCTGCCTGACGACAGCGATCCGATGCTGGTTGACCTCGCGCGCCGGCTCGAGGCGAGGGGCCTGCGCGTGGCTCTGGGGCACCGCGGCAAGCTCGGACTGGTGACGAGCAACCGCGGAATGTGCCTCACGATCGAGACGGACACGGTGCTCGGCGGATCAAGCATGCGCGAGGCGCTGCGGCTTCGTCCCGAACTTCTGAGGCGGCTCGGCTGGCATTACCTGCGCGTGTACGCGTTCGAGTTGTTCAGCAACCCGGATGCCGTCGCGGATCGCGTCGTTCAGATGCTGGGTGTAGACACTGCGCCGAAGACGGAGCCGATAGCCATCGGCGGTGCTCAGGGTTAGCGCGGTGGATTCGAAGCACACTGGCCGGGACCAATCCGAAGAGGCGGAAGGTCGGGTCAGCGGGGAGAGTCGGGATGGGAAACCCGGTCGAAGGAAGAATCGGCGCGTGTCCACTCCCGCCGTCCCGGGGAGCGATCCGACGCCGCAGCCGGAGCCGCGCCGGCACGCCGACGATGAAAACGACGACCGACTGAAGGCCGACAAGCCGCCGCACTGGGGTTGATCAGCGAGCGGCGACACGCGGCGCGACAACAATCTAGCCAAGATAGATAATAGGCTGGCATATATCGATCCAACGCAGTAAGCTCTCTTCATGCCCGAATTGCCCGAGCCGCGTCATCCGGCCTCCGATCCTCTCATTGATCCTCGGGTGATCGACCCCCATCAGGCGTTGATCAACCGAAACGACATGAGCGAGACCGATGTGGAGGACACCGTTGCCGTGCTTTCATCCGTTCGGCGTTGGCGGGAGGCAGAACAACGGATGAATGAAGCGTCACGGCACACGATGAAGCTGGGCGACAACGACATGAAGGCGATGCGGTTCATCATTGTCTCCACCAACCAGGGAAGGAGCGTGACCCCCGGCATGATCGCCAGTCATCTCAACATCTCCACCGCATCGACGACCAAGCTGATCGACCGCCTCGAAGCGGCGGGCCACGTCACGCGGGCATCGCATCCCACTGATCGCCGCGCCATGGTGATTACCGTCACTGCGGCCGCGCACGCCGAAGTGGAGGAGAAAGTGGGCCGTATGCACGCGAAACGATTCGAAGCGGCGGCTCGCCTGACCGCGAGCGAGAAGAAGATCGTGATCCGTTTCCTGGATGACCTCGCCGACACGGAAACCAACGCCTGATGGCTGGCAACGACGCCCGCAACCATTCGCCGAATCCACCGCGCGTGCCGCGGCGGTGGGTGCGCATCCTGCTTCCCACCGTGCTTCTTCTCGTGTGGTTCGCGGCGGCGGCCATCGGCGGCCCGACCTTCGGAAAGCTCTCCTCCGTCTCGAGCAATGACCAGGCGTCCTTCCTGCCGGCCAGCGCCGAGTCGACGGTCGCGATCGACTGGCAGAAGAAGTTCTCCGACTCGGGCTCGATTCCCGCCGTCGTGGTTGTCGTCTCCGACACGACGATCGACCGATCCCAACTGGGCACGTTCGCGAACCTCGGCGAACGCCTCGGCACAGTGGACGGAGTGCAGAAGCCGGATTCCGGCCAGTCGACCGCCGTCGCGGGCCCGATCCCATCCACGGACGGGTACGCCGTCGAGTTCATTGTGCCGATTTCGGAGAATGCCGGCCTGCGCGACACCGTAGGCGGATTGCGTGCCGTGCTCGCGGAGGACCTGCCTGCGGGTGCGACCGGATACGTGACAGGGCCGGCCGGACTTACCGCCGACCTCGTGAACGCGTTCGGGGGAATCGACGGGCTCCTTCTGCTGGTTGCGGCGGGCGCGGTGTTCGCCATCCTGTTGCTCGTGTACCGGTCCGTCGTACTTCCCATCCTCGTTTTGTTGACCGCCGTGTTCGCGCTGTGCGCGGCAATCCTCGTGGTGTACGCGTTCGCGAGTTGGGGCTGGATTTCGCTGAGCGGGCAAAGCCAGGGCATTCTGTCGATTCTCGTGATTGGCGCGGCCACCGACTATTCGCTGCTCCTGGTGGCGCGGTATAAGGAAGCGCTCGCGCACGTCGAGTCCCGCTGGGCTGCGATTCTGCAGGCGTGGCGCGCTGCGTGGGAGCCGATTGTCGCGTCCGGCGCCACCGTGATCATCGCGCTGCTGTGCCTGCTGTTTTCCGACCTCAACTCGAACAAGAGCCTCGGACCCATCGCGGCGATCGGGATCGTGTTCTCGCTTCTGGCGGTGCTGTCCTTCCTCCCGGCAATCCTGGCGATCTTCGGGCGGACGGCGTTCTGGCCGATCCGCCCCAGGTATGCCGCCGATGCGGTCGGGGGCACCTCAGAGCGGGCGGATGAGGGCTCTTCCGAAGCACGCGGCCTGGCCGGGGTCAGCGGAGTGTGGAAGCGGATCGGCACGCTCATCGCACGCAGGCCGCGCATCACCTGGCTCGTTGCCCTCGCCGTTCTGGTTGCGGGCGGACTTGGGACCATTCAACTGCAGGCCAACGGCGTGCCCCAAACCGACCTCGTGCTCACGGCCACGGATTCCGTTGCCGGGCAGGCCGCGCTCACCAAGCACTTCGACGCCGGCTCCGGAAGCCCCGTCGTTGTCGTTGCGAAAGAGGACAAGGCGGACGCCATCGTGGCGGCCCTCGACAGCACCAGGGGTGTCGGATCGGCGTCGATTTTCGCGGGGACTGTGCGGCCGAGCATGGACCCGAACGCTCCGGCGCCTACGCCGGTTGTGCGGGATGGGCGCGTGCTCGTGAACGCCGTGCTCGACTACGAGGCGGATTCCGACCGGGCCGAGGCGGTTGTACGCGAACTCCGCGTGAACTTGGCCGGCATAGATAGCTCCGTGCTCGTCGGCGGGGTGACCGCGATCGCGCTCGACACGAATGACACCGCCCAGGCCGACCTCGTGAAGATCATTCCGATTGTGCTCGTGGTCATCCTGCTGATTCTCATGCTGTTGTTGCGCGCGATCGTGGCGCCCATTTTGCTGATCGTGAGCGTGGTGGTGTCCTATGCGACGGCGCTCGGCGTGTCCGCGATCGTGTTCAACCACGTGCTCGGGTTCCCCGGGGCGGATGCCTCCGTACCCCTGTTCGGTTTCGTGTTCCTTGTGGCGCTCGGGGTGGACTACAACATTTTCCTCATGACGCGCGTGCGCGAGGAGTCGCTGCGTCTCGGAACTCGGGCCGGCATCCTGCGCGGGCTCGGCAAGACCGGGAGCGTCATTACCTCGGCAGGGATCGTGCTCGCCGCGACGTTCGCCGCGCTCTCGGTGATCCCGATCCTGTTCCTCGTGCAGATCGCGTTTATCGTCGCGTTCGGGGTGCTCGTCGACACGATCATCGTGCGTTCGCTGCTGGTCCCGGCGCTCTCCTACGACATCGGCAAGGCAATCTGGTGGCCGTCGAAGCTGTCCAGAATGACCGAGTGACGTCGCCTACTTCGCGCGGTCGCTGCCCGTCGACTGCTTCGCCAGAAGGTCCCGGATTTCGGCGAGCAACTGGAGCTCGGTCGGCGGGACTTCCGCCTCGGGCGCGCCGGCGTTGCGCTTCGCCTCGGCGCGAGCCTTCATCCGGTTGATCGGCAGCACGAGCGCGAAGTACACCGCTGCGGCGACGAGCACGAACTGGATGACCGCAGCAACCACCGCCCCGAACAGGATCTCGGCGCTTCCGCCCGACACGGTGTGAATCGACACGATCCA
>CALMSL010000017.1 GCA_937872445.1 uncultured Microbacteriaceae bacterium
CAGCCTGCTCCCGGGCTTCGGCCGGGTGCCAGAAGCTGGCTCCGTGGGGGACGCCGAGGAGACCTTCGCCGCGATGGGGGCTTTCGTCGTCTTCTGCCTGGAAGGGGCCGCCACCGCGCTCGCTTCAGCCGTCTCGGCAGCCGGGCGTTGGGTGACCGTCTTCCGGGCAGAGGGGGACTTGCGGCGAGCCGGCTTGCTCTGTGCCTTGGTGGTCATGGTGATCTCCTTGCGATTGGGACGGGCAACCTCGCCCGTCACCACCGCAACCCCGCAGTGGCGCAGCGCCGGCAGGGTTCCCCAGGAGATCAGCGCCTCTTGCCACGCCGTCCCGCATAGCAATGCTCACAGTGCCCAGCGTGTCCAGTCCATCGGCGCGGAGAACGAAGAAATATTCGAATCTTGTGCGGTGCGCCATTTACGTACAAAACCGCGAACACCCGGCTGGGTGGCTCGGTCGGCAAGTACGGCTCTTTCCAGCACCGACTTTGATCCGTGGATGCGCACGACGTGTTGGTCTACTTCGACTGCGTCGATAAGCGACCCCAGATAGGCTTTGCGGAACGGCGCCTCGCCCTCTGTGATGTTTGACCGCATGAGCTGGCCGAAGCGGGCACCGTCGCCTTGCGGTGGCAGCTGCGTTTTGCGAGCTCAAGACCCCAGCTGCGCAGCTTGTCCTGGCCCTTGAAACGGGTCATCAGCGCGGATCCCGCCTCGTACAGGGCGCGGCGCACATCCGGATCGCCCGCCTTGCTGATGCGGCTCTGGCCTGCGTAAGACGTGGGCTGACGTCAAGACGCAGCACGTGGAACGGATGGTCCCTAAAATAGTCGTCGGCATAGCACTCATTCTCGAGACCATTCGCGTGCGTCGCGAGGAGCGCGAGACGCAGTGGAAGATTCCTCAGCACCGGCGACAGCTCGCACAGGCCCGCCTAAAGCGCGAGGAGACGCGGCTCTCTCACTTGCGGCAGGTACTTGAGCTGCGTCGGGAGGCCCGAGAAATCCGCGAGTGGATCTCCAGACTGCCGCAAGAAGACAGCCTATCTGTCGACTCGGATTTGAGCCGAATACTGCAGTAGGCAAGTTCACGGTTGACCGAGATTGATCGTCGAGCCGGACTGGATGCCGCGAAATCCTCTGCGGGCGAAGGCGATCTGTTCCCGGCAGTCGATGAGCTTGAAGATCCGCTTGGCGATCCCTCGGTCAGCTCTGGCTGGCGCTACTGGATTGTCCCTACGATGAGAAGCATTTCCATTGCCAGATCATGATGCCTTGGCTAGCCTCACGACAACCCAGAAAATGGGCGCGCATAGTTAGCGTGCGCATCAGGGGGGGGCTGGGAGGCCACGGTGGACAACGAGAGGTCCGAACTTCGTTGGGGAGTCGAGCAGCGTCTCGAGTTCATAGAGTTCCGCCTGTTCTGGGAGGGACATGTGAACCGCAGCGACCTGATGGACCAGTTCGGGGTCTCGGTGAACCAGGCGTCCACTGACCTGAACCGCTACATCGGCTTCGCACCCGACAACATGGTCTACGACAAGAGCGCGCGGACCTACGTCCGTGACCCCGAGTTCAAGCCTCGGTTCCTCGAACCCAACGCAAGCCGCTACCTCGCCCAGCTTCGGTCGGTAGCGGACGGGATCGTCGACCGCGAGGACTCCTGGATCGCCGATCTCCCACCCTACGCCTCAACCCCGACCCCCGTGCGCGGCGTCAATCCGGTGACGCTCCGCTCCGTGGTCGGGGCCATACGCCGTTCCGAGGCGATCGAGGTGAAGTACCAGTCCCTGTCCAGTCCGGAGCCGCGCTGGCGCTGGATCGCCCCGCACGCCATCGGGTTCGACGGGTTCCGCTGGCACACACGGGCGTTCTGCCTGACCGACGAAGCCTTCAAGGACTTCCTGCTCTCGCGAATGCTCGAGATTCGAGAGTGTCGGGAAAGCAATGTGTCCGGGAAGGACGACCGCGACTGGAATACTGAAGCCACACTGGAAATCGGGCCCCACCCCGCCCTTTCCGAAACCCAAGCCGATGTCATCGCGCTCGACTACGGGATGCGTGGCGGCAAGGCGAAGATCAAGGTCCGCCGCGCGCTGCTGTACTACGCGCTCAGGCGTCTCGGGCTTGATACTGATCCCGGCGCGAGAAAGCCGCAAGACCAGCAGATCGTGCTTCTCAACAGGGAGGTCATTCATGAAGATCATGGATAGACTGTCCCGCATCCTCGGCAGTCGCGGCCAAACAACGAGTGAACCGGAAAGCCATGTTCTTGGGCCATTCGAGATTCGGCTGATCGCCGAAGGGAAGCTCGAGAGGCTTGCCGAATTTGCGGCATCTTCTCGCCTCCACGCCGCCGACCCGAAAGGAGATACACCACTCCACCTTGCCGCGCGCATGGGCAATCTGGCCGTCTGCGATCTCTTCATTCGGTCAGGTGCCGACCCCGGCGCACTGAACCACGGCCGACAGACACCTGCGGATCTGGCCTTTGCCGAAGGTCACGGTTTCGCAGCGCAGCTTCTGTCTTCGCTGGTTGCTGGGTCTCCGGAGACGGAAACGGAGACGGTTGGCGAGCGCGAGGTTTCACTTGTGGTCGAGAATGTCGTCACCGGGCCCGATGGAGTTCCGGAGCATCGTGTCGTGGTGTTTCAGGAGACGGAGCCAGCCGATAGGACCGACGACCTGGATGACCTGCTGACTTTTGAAGCTGAGGCAGAACCAGAGGAATTCTTCAATCAGTACGCGGGCGATACGGCATCGGGGACGTTCGTAGCGCTCGTCAGTTCGTCACCCGTGGTTTCGGATAACGAGGACGGGGCTTGGGATCTCGACCTTTCAGCTGCGCCGATTGCTGGAGAAGGCATCGGCTCCGGCGCCGCGGTGACGGCTGATCATGGTGCAGAGAACGACTTCCTGAAAGTCCGGAACCGCGGCCGGCAATCGATCAAACGTGCCGTCGTCCAGACCGGCACGCGGATGTTGATCGACCCGGAGCTCTGCATCTCCTGGGCAGACGAAATTCTGACCAAGGGATGGTGCTCCCTCGATGATATCGACCGCCTAGTCGCCGATTGCGAAGGGAATGGTGATCTCGAGGAACTGCGCATCAATCTCCAGCGCAACCTGGAAGCAGCGGGCTTCGATCTCGATTACGCGACGGAGCATGACGCCGCTCTTTGGAGCGCCGCCCCGGACACTACGTCTGAGGACCTCGCTGACACGATCGAGGCAGCACTTACACGTCGGACGCGGCTTCCCGGCACACGGCGCTTCGTCATGGACAAATCAGACGAGCTGCAACTGCTGGAGCCCATGATGCGGGCCAAGCAGGAACTTCAGCTGGGCATCCTGGCCTCTGAGACAGCCGTCAAAACGATCCTCGATGTCATTGACGGCATCCGCGACGGGTCGCGAGACCCCGGCTCTGTTTCCCTGAGAACCATCATTCCCGCGCGCCCGGGCCATGCGGAGACGTCCGAAGTAATGGCCGCCGCGGACACCCTGAGGTCGTGGCATACTACCGGCCGGGCGATGGACGGCAAACGACGAAGAGAAGCACTTGCTGCGCTTGAGGCACTGGATCTCTCTCTGGCGTTCCACAAGGAGTTGGTCCGCACACTGGAGCAGCTCCCAGCGTGTCAAGCAGAGGTCAGTCAGCTGGAAGTAGAATTACTACTCTCCGAATTTGCCACCGAGCAGCTGATCCGCGAGCATCTGCCTTACGTCCGGCGGTTTGCCTCGCGGAACGTGGGGGAAGGCGAGGATCCAGAGGACGTGTTCCAGGTCGCGTTCATGGGTCTGCAGCGTTCCACAAGGCGATTTGATCCCGAGCGTGGTTATCGCTTCCTCATCTACGCCACTTACTGGATGCGACAGGCCATTACCCGATGGCGTTCTGATGAAGGCGCGGCGATCCGCATCCCTATGCATCGGAACGAGAAGATCATCAAGTTTGATCGTGCCCTCGACAGGCTGGACGTTCGGGTCGGCGGCACCGTTTCTGACCTGGAACTCGCCGCTGAACTGGAATGGACAACCGACGAAGTGCGGCAGTTTCGCAGGATTCCCCGCGAGGCCGAATATCTTGAGAGTATTGACGAGTGGGACGATCTGTTCCCCGAGCCCAAAAACGCGAACGTCTTCGATGAGACGGAAACCAAAAGGATCGTAACGGAGACATTGACCGAACTGCAGGAGCGTCAGGCAGATGTGATCCGGATGCGCTTCGGGATCGGGCGCGACGCCGAAATGACCCTCGAGGAAATCGGGCAGCTTTATGGGGTCACACGCGAGCGAATTCGCCAGATCGAAGCCAAGGCACTTAGTGTCCGTTCCAAAAAGGAGCGAGTGATTTCAGCGGGTTATGATTCTGTCGGATTTCCAAGATTCGACGGAGATCAC
>CALMSL010000018.1 GCA_937872445.1 uncultured Microbacteriaceae bacterium
GCTCCGAACAGCGCCTTCGCCCGGTCGATCGCGAGCTGCTCGGCGATGTCGACGAACTCGCATCCGCCGTAGTAGCGACGCCCCGGATACCCCTCGGCATATTTGTTGGTGAGCACGGATCCCGCCGATTCGAGCACGGCGCGCGGCACGAAGTTCTCGCTCGCGATCATTTCGAGGTAATCGCGCTGGCGCCCGAGTTCCTGCTCAAGGACGGCCGCAATCTCGGGATCGACGCTGGAAAGCGGATCGGTGAAGGTGGATGGAAGGCGATCGGACACGGGTGCTCCTCGGTGTTAAGCAAACGCTGGGCTCATCGGATATCTATAACGGTATCCGTTGCTGGCCCAGGCGTACGGCCGATTAGCTTGGTCATCGCTCCCCGGTGGTGATCCACCCGAACGCCAGTTGCGATACGCACAGACTATCGCGCGCGAGGCGAAAGGCGCACGTTCCGCCGCTCGCAAAGTCCTCCACCCTGGTGGTTTCTGGCCTACCGGCGAGTGAAACGCAGCGTGACCAGTTGGAACGGCCGCAGCGTCAACGCCACGGCCCCATCGCCGTCAGCCACAAATGCGGTCGGCTCGACCGTTCGCTCGAGCAGGTCGGTCTGTGCAGCGGAGTCCCAGTCAAACCCGGTGGTGATTGTGGTGCGTGATCTGGTACCCAGCGACTCATAGAGTCGGATAACTACGTCGCCGGATCGATCCTCTGCGAGCTTGATCGCCTCGATGACGATCGCTGGGTTGCTGCTTGCGAACAACGCAGGCACGGTGCTCCCGCCGCGAACCCGGCGTTCCGGCGCGTTGAGCCGATAACCCTCGTCGATGGCCCCCGCAATGTCTACTCCCAACCGCAGGGAGAACGAGAAGTTGTGCTTGCCCTGGTCCGATTGGGGGTCGGGGAACAACGGCGCGCGCAGAAGGGATGCCCGGATGACGGTCGTAGTGGCCGCGCCACCGGTCCCCACCCGTCCGATGTCGTAGCCATAGGTGGCGTCGTTGGCGATGGCCACCCCATAGCCCGGTTCGCCTACGTGAACCCAGCGATGCGCGACAGTTTCAAATCTCGCCGCATCCCACGACGTGTTCGAGTGAGTGGGCCGATACACGTGCCCGAATTGAATCTCCGACGCCGCGCGTTCGGCGTGAACGTCCAGTGGGAAGGCGAGCTTCAAAAGTTTTTGAGTCTCATGCCAATCCACAGACACGGAAATCTCGAGTGCACCGGTCTCGCCGTTCAACCGCAGCTCCTGGCTCACGGAGGAGTTGCTGAATGACCGCTCGATGACAAGCGCGTGACCATCCGGGGAGACTGCGATTTCATTGACTTCGGTGAGATCCAGCACATCACGCTTGTAGCTCTCATCGACGTCCCATGCGTCCCACTGGTTCGGCGTATCGCGGAAGAGCTGAAGCAAGTTGGCCGGCTGCCCGAAAGGAATAAGCTCGCGATCGGCGGACAGATCGATCATCGAGACGATGAGTCCACGCTCATCGACAGTCACTTTGGTGAATTTGTTGGCGAGAATGAAGTGATCACCGCTGGCCACGGGTGGTGCGAACGCCTGAACGGCCTGGCCTTCGCCACCGGAAATTCCGTCGACTCCATTGCGCGCAAACGGGCCAGAGTTGAAGATAAGTTCTACGTCGCCGACGCCGGCAAGAGCGCTGATGGCCTCCGACGTGACAGTGCCGAGGTCCGCTTCAACTCGGTCATAATTGCGTTCGGCTTCCTGATGAACCCACGCGATCGAGGATCCGGGCAGGATGTCGTGGAACTGCTGAAGCAATACGATTTTCCACGCCGTCTCGAGGACGTCGTAAGGGTAGGCCGAACCTCTGAGGACGGTGGCCGCAGCCGCCCACAGCTCGGCCTCGCGAAGCAAATGCTCGCTGCGTCGGTTTCCCCGCTTCGTTTTCGCCTGTGACGTCAGCGTGCCGCGGTGAAGTTCGAGATAGAGTTCCCCAGACCAGACCGGGGCTTCAGGGTATTCCTCGTGGGCAGCGATGAAGAACTGTTCCGGCGTCGTGTGGAATGTGCGCGGGGACCCCTCAAGATCACCCGTTCTGGTTATGGCGGCAAGCATCTCACGGGTTGGCCCGCCCCCACCGTCACCCCATCCGTACGGCAGCAGAGAGGTGGTCCCGACACCTTTCTCCGCATACTGCCGCTCGGCCCTGGCAAGTTCCTTCGCCGAGACTTCGGACATATAGGTGTCCACTGGCGGAAAGTGGGTGAATACCCGCGAACCGTCGATCCCTTCCCACCAAAATGTGTGGTGCGGCATCGTGTTGGTTTCGTTCCACGAAATCTTCTGCGTCAGAAACCACTTCGACCCCGCCGCGGCGACGAGTTGCGGAAGTGCTGCGCTGTATCCAAACGAGTCTGGAAGCCACACTTCAACGGGTTCGACCCCAAACTCCTCCATGAAAAATCGCTTTCCTGCAATGAACTGGCGCGCGAGCGCCTCGCTGCCTGGCATATTCGTGTCCGACTCCACCCACATCCCGCCGACGGGGACGAATCTGCCGGCGGCGACCTGCGCTTTGACCCGTTCGAAAAGCTCTGGCTGGTACGCCTTCAACCATTCGAACTGTTGCGCGGATGAGGCGACAAAGTGGAACTCCGGGTCCTCCTCCATGAGCGCAAGCACATTAGAGAAGGTGCGTGCGACCTTACGGACCGTTTCACGTACCGGCCACAACCAGGCACTGTCAATGTGAGCATGGCCGATCGCGGCAAGTCGATGCGCACTCGCATAGGCGGGACTCGCGAGCACGCCCGCGAGTGCGGCTCTGCCCTCCGCCGCAGTGCCGGAGATGTCGGTCGGATCCATGACGTCCACCATGGCGCAGAGCGCACGAAGCAGGTCATGACGCCGCGGCAACGCATCCGACAACTCCGCCATGAGTCCGAGAAGTGCGCGAACGTCCTGGGCGAGCTCCCAGACCGGCAGGTCCAGCGCAGCCAGTTCGAGGCGATTGAGTCGATAGAGCGGGGCGTCGCCGGCGGTTGCCAGGTCACCGAGAACCGTCGGTGCGAACGCGAACCCTGCCGCAACGTTGGGGTTGGATGCCGCCTCCAGGTAAATATCCACCGCCTCGGCACCAGCGGGTATTGGAATGTAGTTGTTGAGCGGCTCCACCGCTTTGATGATCTGTCCGCTCGTCCCGTAGGCGAGGCCTTCTGCCTGAAACCCCGGCAATCCCGGCGAAAATCCGAGATCGACCACGACCTCAAGCCTCGCATCCCCCGCGCGCCAAGCTTCAGGAACCGTGCCGGTCACGTGAAACCAGACTGTGCCCCAGGGCTTTCCCCACATTTCACCTTCTGTGAAGGGCGCGTAGGTCGACTGCACTGCGACGTCGAAGCCAACCGGTTCACCCGGAACTTCCCAGGCCGAAATTTCCAGCGGCATCGTGTCGCGGTAGATGGCGGGAAGGATCCGCTCATTGACGAACCGTGAAACCCGCGCCTCATTCAGCGCCCAGTTTTCATGCATAGTGGCCTCTCCGACCCATACTCGTGCACGGCACCTGCGCCGTGCGACCAACGCCGTTTGTCATCCTTTTACTGCCCCGGCCAGGGCGAACGATCCGCCGATGCCTCGGGACACCACAACATAAAGCACCATCACCGGCACCGCGTAGATGAGCGAAAACGCGGCAAGCTGTCCGTAGGCGATCGAGCCGTACTGGCCAAAGAACGTGTAAATGCTGATTGCCGCAGGCTGCTTGCTCGGCGAGAGGAGCAGGATAAAGGGGACAAAGAAGTTACCCCAGGCCTGGAAGAAGACGAAGATCGCGACCACGGCAATCCCGGGGCGCATGAGGGGGATGACGATGGAGCGCAACGCCCGCATCGCCGATGCCCCGTCCATCCAGGCGGCCTCTTCGAGACTGATCGGCACGGAATCCATGAAATTCTTGGTCATGAAGATGGCGATGGGCAGAGCGGACGCCGCCATGAAAAGGATTGTTCCCGGCATGGAATCGAGCAGATTCCTCTGCACGAACAGCAAATAGACCGGCACCATGATCGCGGTGATCGGCAGGCTGGTCCCAAACAGCACCGCGTACATGAATGGCTTGTTGAATCTGGATTGGTACCGCGATAGCGGATACGCCGCGAGCAGGGATGCCACCACCGTCACGCCGGCCGTCCCGACCGAGATGAGGAGGCTATTCCACATCGGCAGGAAGGTCAGCTCAGGGGTGAGGACGGCAGCGAAATTGTCCAGTGTGACGGTTGTCGGGATCTGAGTCTGGTAGGTCGCGCGCGAGTCGAACGCGGCCAGAAAAAGCCAGGCCAGCGGAAGCAGGAAACTCACGCCGACGACGACCAGTGCGCTGTTCGCCAGAATCGCGCTCATCTTCTTCCGGGGCGAAGCGAGCGAAAGAGCTCCGCGCTTCCGCCTGGATGCCGTAAGACCAGGTGCTGTCGTCATGTACCTAGTCCTTCGATGGGCGGGCGGCCCGCGTGTAGATGATGGAGAAGACGGCGCCGATCAGAAGAAGTACGGTGGCGATCGCGGTGCCGTACCCGATGTTGCTGAAACGGAATGCCTCCTTGTAGGCGAGAACCGGCAGTGTGGTGCTGTCGTTTCCCGGCCCGCCTGCCGTCATGACGTAGATCAGGGTGAATACGGAAAGGGTCTGCAGCGTGATGAGCATGAGGTTCGTGGTGATCGTGTTCTTGATCATCGGTATCGTCACGTACAGCAGGCGCTTTGCCCCGCTCGCGCCATCGATCATGGCGGCCTCCTTGATTTCGGGGGGCACGTCGTTGAGCGCGGCCTGATAGACCAGAAGCGAGAATGCGGTACCCCGCCAGATATTCGCGAGGATGATGGCGAACATGGGGAAGCTGTAGAGCCAGTTTGGGCCGGTCATCCCGAATGCGGCGAGAATCTGATTGAGCGTGCCGTCCTTGCTGAAGTAGGCGTAACACACGAAGGCGGCGACGATCTCGGGCAGAATCCAGGCGGCTACGACGAATGAACTGACAAGGGTGCCAAGCCGCCGATTCGCCCGGTTTATTACAAGCGCAATTCCAAGCCCGAGTACGTTCTGAGAGATGACCGCTGATCCCAGCGTGAAAATGACGGTGAGCCACAGGGACAGCGGAAAGACCGGGTCATTCCACAGCTTGACGTAATTGTCCAGTCCGATGAAAGAGCTGTGTGCAGCGTTTGGTCCCGTGAGAGCTGCATTGGTGAGCGATCCGTAGAAGGACCAGACAATCGGCCCGACCAGAAAAATCACCATGATGATGATGGCCGGTGCGAGCGGAATCATCCGCGCGACCCGTGCAATGGCTGCATGGATCGAGCGGCGGCCAGACCTTTGTCGGTCTGGCCGCCGCCGATCCCGGGCAGCCGGGGTCGGCGAGAGCACTTGTGCAGTCACGTGTTCGGGATCCTGTTCTGTGCCTCGCCGACGATTCGTCCTGCGTTACTTCTTGATCACTTTGTCAGCGCCGGCGATGCTGGTGATCGCTGCATCGTAGGCTGCGGCCGCCTCCGTCGGCGACATCTTGCCGGTAATGACCGCTTCCGAGGCCTTTTGCACCTCGACCGAGATCTGGTTGTAGATGCTCGTTGCCGGGCGGAAGTGGGTGAAGGCGACCAAATCGGTGACCGTCTTCACAAACGGGTTCGCCGCAGTGTAGCTGGGGTCCGCTGCGACATCCTTCCGTACCGCGATCTGCGCGTTTGCGTTGTCATAGGCGAGCGCGTTCTTGAAATTCAGGGCCTCAGCCATGAAATCAAAGGCGAGCTGCGGGTTGGCGCTCTTCGCCCCAACCGCGAGCGTCCAGCCTCCCGACATGCTGACGCCACCCGGGGCCTGACCGTTCTGCGTTGGGAACGCTGTGGCACCCATCTCGGTCGCGTAGTCAGCCCACTCGAACGATCCACCCTTGACCCAGAATGACGGAGTGTAGGAACCCTCGACCGTGCCACCGAGCTTGGCCTGCGGGAACATCGTGCCGAACACCTCTTTCCAGATGTTCGGGTCGAGTGCCTGCGCCGGAGTCAACGCGAGTTGCTCGTCGTAGAGCGGC
>CALMSL010000019.1 GCA_937872445.1 uncultured Microbacteriaceae bacterium
GCGACGATCGAGATCTGGTCGAGGAGGTCGATGGCCTGCTTCGTGAGCCGTACGAAGTCTCCTGCGGCAAGGTCGGCGTCGTCCAGCACCCGCTCGAGAGCGGCACCCTGCGCCCAGCGGCTCATCGCGAGCGATACGCCAGCCGACACGGGCTCGCTACCTGGCAGCCGGTGCTCCCGCTCCAGATCATCCAGCTCGCTCCACAACGTCGTCGTCCGTTCCAGGGCGGCGCGGAACGCCCCCCTCGGCAGCTGCCGGTCGGACAGTTGCCCGTCGTCGCGGCGCGGCTCATACACGAGCGCTGCGGCCATCGCGGCGACGCCCGCAGCATCGAGACCTTCCCATGCTTTCGTGCGCAGGCACTCCGCGACGAGAAGGTCCCGTTCGCCGTAGATCCGCCGAAGCGTGCGCCCGGGATCCGAGACGGTGAGCTCTCCCGCGGCATCGACGGCGAGGTAGCCGCGATCGATGAGCACTTCGGCCACGCGATCGAACACGCGCGAAATGGCACCGGTGCGGCCGGTGATTTGGCGTCGAAGGTCGTCGGCCTGCCGTTTGAGACCCCACCAGCGCTCTGCCCACCGCGCATGGGCTTCGCGATCATTGCAGCCGTGGCAGGGATGCTTTCGGAGGCGTGCCCGCAGAGCTGTGAGCTGGCGCTGCCGCGCATCCCGTTCGGCTCGGCTCGCCGAGTGCGCGCGTCCTGCCCCCTTGCGCTCGAGGTCGGTGAGTTCGCGTCGAATGCCGGAGTATTCGCGGAAGTCGCCGAGGTGGCAGACCATGGACTTTTCGTATCCGGCGAGCGATTCCTCGAGCCCGCGAACCTTCTTCGCCAGGCTCACGACGCCTCGGTCCGCCTGAAACTGGGCGAAGGATGATTCCAGGATTTCCCTCGTACGTTGCCGCCCGAACTGCGCGACGAGGTTCACCGCCATGTTGTAGCTCGGGCTGAAGCTGGAGTTCAGCGGATACGTTCGCCGCGAGGCGAGGGACGCCACCGCCTGCGGATCGAGGCCATCCTTCCACTGGATGACGGAGTGCCCCTCGACGTCGATGCCGCGACGGCCGGCGCGTCCGGTGAGCTGCGTATACTCGCCGGGCGTGATCGGAACTCTCGCTTCGCCGTTGAACTTTTCCAGCTTCTCCAGGACGACGGTTCTGGCCGGCATGTTGATCCCGAGCGCGAGAGTCTCCGTGGCGAACACGACTTTCAGGAGCTTCCGACGAAACAGTTCCTCGACGACCTCCTTGAACGCGGGGAGCATCCCCGCGTGGTGCGCGGCCACTCCCCGCTCCAGCCCGTTCAGCCACTCCCAGTAGCCGAGCACGGCGAGGTCGTCCTTGGGTATGGTTCTGCACTCCCGTTCGACGTAGTCGCGAATTTCGTCTCGCTCCGCCACCGTCGTGAGCCTGATTCCGGACCGCAGCACCTGACCGACCGCGGCGTCGCATCCGACGCGGCTGAAAATGAAGAAAATGGCGGGAAGCAGGGTGTGGTCGTCGAGGAGCCGGATCACCGCCGCCCGATCGACGCGAAACTCCTGGGGGCGCCCGCCGCGCGAATGGTACCGGCCGACATCCTTCATCTGGCGCGCGCTCAGGGTACGGCCGCCGTATCGGGCCAACTGGACGAGCTCGGGGTTCACCCGGTGCAACTCGCCTTTTCCGGAGGAGTCGAACAGGTCGATGAGTTTGTTCCTCATGAGGATGTGCTGCTCAAGCGGCACCGGCCGTTCCTCCGACACGATGACGCTCGTATCTCCCCGCACGGTTTGCAGCCAGTCGCCAAATTCTTCGGCATTCGACACGGTGGCGCTCAAGGAGACGAGTTTCACATCCTGCGGAAGGTGGATGATGACCTCCTCCCACACTGCGCCGCGGAACCGGTCGGCGAGGTAGTGGACTTCGTCCATGATCACGAACCCGAGGTCGGGCAGCAGCTCGGAGTCGGCATAGAGCATGTTTCGCAAAACCTCGGTCGTCATGACGACGATGCGCGCGCGCGAGTTGATGTTCGTGTCGCCGGTGAGGAGCCCGACGTTTTCGCTGCCGTACGTGGCGACGAACTCCTGGTACTTCTGGTTGCTGAGCGCCTTCATGGGTGCCGTGTAGAACACTTTCGTGGTTTTCGACTGCATGGCGAGGTGGACGGCGAACTCGGCGACAACCGTCTTTCCCGCACCCGTCGGCGCCGCGACGAGAACGCTCCGCCCCTGCTCGAGGTACGTGCATGCGCTTACCTGGAAGGGGTCAAGCTGGAACGAGAGCCCCCGCCGAAACGACTCGATCACGCGATGCTCGGTGAACCGAGGTCGGACTCCAGTTTTCGGGCCTTCTTTGCGGCCAGAGCGTCGTGCCAGTACGCGATTCCGACCGCGAGGAAATACAGGACGACCATCGGTATCGCCAGCAGGAACATGGAGAACGGGTCCGCAGCGGGGGTGGCGATTGCCGTGAAGAGGGTGATCGTCAGGACGGCGATTCGCCAGCCTTTGAGGATCGTGCGGCCGGACATGACCCCGACAAAGTTGAGAAGGACCAGGAACACGGGCAGGACGAAGGCGACCCCGACGGCGAGGATCAGCTTCAGAACGAATCCGAGGTAGTCCTTCGCTTCAATGAAGTTGGCATCCTGCGCCGGGGTGAAGGAGGTGAGGATGACGACGATGTGCGGCACCACGAACCAGCCTGCCGCGCATCCGGCAAGGAACAGCGGAATGGCAGTGAACACGAACCCAAACGTGTACCGTTTCTCCTTGCCGGTCAGCCCGGGGACCAGGAATGCGAAGATCTGGTACAGCCAGATCGGACTGGACACGAAGATGCCGACGTAGATCGCGATCTGCATGTGCACGTCGAACGCCGTGGTGATTCCCGGATAGTTCAGGACGGCGTTGCGCGATTCGGCTATGACCAGAATCGGGGCTCGCAACGCATCCCACACCCACGGGTAGACGAGCCAGCCGACGACGGCCCCGAGCACGATGCCAATCGCCGACCGGAACAGGCGCTTGCGAAGCTCGATGAGGTGCTGTCCGAGCGACATCCGGCGTTCGCCGTCCGCGCCTCGCTTTTCACGCGCGGCCATGGGCACTACGACTTAGGCGTCGACTGGGATTCGCCTGAGGCGTCCTTTGCCTTGTCTTCGGATGCATTCTCGTCCGCGTCGGAACTCTTCATCTCGCTGCGGAAGATTTTCATTGACTGGCCGACGCTTTTGGCGAGGCCCGGGAGCTTCGTCGCGCCGAAGAGGAGGACGACGACCACCAGAATGATGAGCGCATGCCATCCGGTAAATCCTTGAAACATCCTGATACGTCCTTGTCGTCGTTGATACTGGTGCGTACAGTTTAGCCGGGTCTACCGGGAATCGTCATAACGGTGCAGCCCGGCGGCGGCCCAGTCCGCGACGACGTTCCGCGCCTCGGGGGGGCCCGTCACCGTGACGAGACCGGGATGGCTGCAGGCGAGGCGCTTGACCGCGTGGAAGTGGGAAACCTGCATCGTGGCGTGCACGAGGCCATCCGCCGCGGGTGCTGACGCGGTGCCGCGAAGGTAGTCGGCGACGAGGGGGAGCGCGGCTGGCGCGATGGTGAGCTGGATTTCGATATCCTCCGGCGACCCTTCGAAGAGCGCATCCGGAATGTCCACATCGTGCGGGCGGTACGAGATCGGTTCGGCAGTGATTTCGGGGTCGCCGATTCGATCGATGCGGAACGTGCGCAGCGCTTCGCGAAGGTGGCACCACCCTCGCAGGTACCAGTCGGCGTCCACCGATTCGACCCGCAGCGGGTCGACGCGACGGCGCTCCCGCTCCCCGCGGGAGTTGAGGTACTCGAATTCGACTTGCCGCTCGGCGGCGACCGCTTCCCGGATGAGCGCGAGCGTCGCATCCGTCTCGGAAGCTTCGACCGCGACCGGGCTCGGTGCGGCGGATGCTCCGCGGGAGAGCTTGGCCATCAGCACGGCGATGGCGCTGCGATCCGCATTCTCCGGCAGTGCTGAGAGATACTGGAGCCCGGCGATGAGGGCGGCGGCTTCTCGTCCGGAGAACCGCGGCGAATCGTCGATCGCGACGAGGTTGGTGAGAACGATCTGGTCGTTGTCCTCGAAATCGTCCCACGCGATGTCGAACAGGTCGTCGTGCTGGTATGCGGCGGTGTCCCCCGGTATGCCGGACACGGAAATGAGCCGCACGGCGTCGCGAATGTGCTCTTCGCTCACCCCGAATTGCCGCGCCGCCTCCTGCACGGACACCCGATCGTGATCCATGAGGTACGGGACGAGCGACAGCAGGAACGTGAGCTTGTCTCTGGCGTGGGGTTGTGGGGTGTGGTCAGGCATTGCCGTCCTCCCCCGCGGTCTCGGTGTGTGCGGCGGCGACGGCGCGGAGCCGATCTCGGACGGCGTCGACCAGGTCCGGCGGTGACACCACGACAACTTCCGGACCGTAGCCGGTCAGCTCGTCCGCGAGGATATTGAGGTCGACGTAGTGGAGCAGGAGATTTCCGTCCTTCGTCTTCCCGGCCCCGCGCTGCTTGTGCAGGCGTCTTGCCGCGTCGGTCCCCTCCTCGACCCGCACCTGAGCGTGATGGCTGGCCCACACCTCGTCGAGTTCGCGAAGGCCCCGCTCGGCCTCGTTGTCCGTTGACGCCTCGAAGGACTTTCCCGTCGTCGACACGTCACTCACGATGCGCCGGAGCAGGAAGGTTTTGCGCTCCCCCGTGTCGGGCTCTACCGCGCAGCAGTGCCAGCGGCCCTGGAACTGCACGAGCGCGAGCGGCGCGACAGTCCGCACCCCGGCATCCGACTCTCCAGGCTTGAGGTAGCCGAACCGCACGATGTGGTGTTTGTCGATGGCGACGCGGAGCGGCTCGAACGCGGCATCCCGCACGCGCACGCGCGGCGCGTAGGCGAGCACCGGCTCCACCGTCTCCATGCCGAGCGCCTTAAGTTTGATGATGGCGCGTCGGGATTCGTCGGACAGCGATCCTTCGCGCCACACCATGGCGGCGAGTCCCAAGAGTGCCGTCTCTTCTGCCGTGAAGCTGATGTCCCGAGGGAGCTCATATTCTCCGCGCGGGATGCGGTACCGCAGGCTCTGGTTGTTGCCGGCCTGTCCCGGGGATTCCAGCGTCTCGATGGGCACCCCGAGCTCCCGGATGTCGTCCTTGTCCCGCTCGAACTGCCGCTCGAGGTTCGCGTTGTCGCCGTTCGGCGAGAATCTCTGCCGGTAGCCCTGAACGGTGGCGAGAATTTGGCCCTTGGTGAGCCCGTGGTCGGTGGCGAGCAGGGCCAGGACAAGACTGAACAGCCGTTCCTCTACGGGAACTCGCGGAGCAGTACCCTGGCCGGCCACGTTATCCGTCGACTCCGAGAATGTCGACGACGTAGATGAGCGTCGAGCCAGCGGGAACGCCGGAGCTGCCCGCCGATCCGTACCCGTCCGACGGGGGTGCGACGATGAGCACCTGGGAGCCCACTTTCTGGCCCACGAGCCCCTTTACGAACCCCTTCGTGACCGTATCTGACGGGGTCAGGGTGACGATCTTGGCCTGACCTTTGGTCCAGGTCGAGTCGAAGACGCTGCTGTCCGACCAGAGCAGGGCGGTGTATTTGACGACGACCTTGTCGCCGGCCTTGACGGTCTTGCCGTTAGCCACGCGAAGCGCGTTGACCGTGAGCGTCGACGGCGGATCTTGCTTCGGCACGGTGATGCCGGGCGTGCCGTTGGGCGCCGTCACGACGGAGGGCATTCCGGCCTGCGGTATTTGCGGCGTCCCCCACGCTTTCCCTGGAAACGCACTGACGACGTCGATCACGAACACGATGGAGTCGGGGAACTTGGCCGGATCCTGGCCGGCATTCGCTGCGCTCGACGCGATGACGACGCGGGAGCCGACGCTGGCGCAATCCAGTCCGACGCTCACCGCTTTGTTGACGGACTCGCCGAGCGTGAGTGCCTGCCCTGCCCCGGAGTAATCGCCCTGGCCGACAATGTCGCCGGTCGCGCCGTTGTACGCCGTGTACTTGATCACCACGACGTCGCCGTCCGTCACGGTGGGGCCCGTCCCGGTGAGCGTCTCGGCCCGCTCGACGCCTTTCGTCACGATCGGCGTCGGGAATTTGACCGTCGGCTTGCTTCCGAAGGTTCCGGTGGCTGTGATGACGGCAGTGGCATCGCCGGAGTGCACGGTCGGCGTGCAGGATTGGGCGAATGGTGCCGTCGCGCACGAGGTGAGGCTCGCGACGATTCCGGCAGTCAGCAGCAGCACGGGAAGAGCGCGCACGGATCCTCGATTCATCGTTCTAGGGGTGTGGACAATTCTAGGCCGAACCGGCGGGCGGCTTGTTCTCCCCCGCTGCGCGCCGTGCGCCGCTCTCCGCCTGACGCGCGGCTTTCCGCGCGCGCTTGTCGCTCGACTGACGTTGTCCGAGCGCGCCGGGAGTCCAGGCTTCGATGTCTTCGGCGGAGTATTCGGGTTTCACCTTGCGTTTGAGTTCGGGCAGTACGGTGCCGGGGGCGAGCCTGCGTGCGGCGATCAGGAACCCGGTGTGGGCGACCATCCGGTGGTCCGGGCGCACGGCAAGACCTTCGACGTGCCAGCCCCGGATCATGGTTTCCGACGACTCGGGGTCGGTGAATGCCGCGGTCGCGCGGATGCTTTCGGCGACTCGGGAGAGTTGGGTCACGGTGGCGACGTAGCAGACGAGCACACCGCCGGGCGCCAGGGCGGTGCTGGCGGCGTCGAGGCACTCCCACGGCGCGAGCATGTCGAGCACGATGCGGTCCACGGTGCCCGGTCCGGTCTCGTTTCCGAGCTCGTTCGCGAGGTCGCCGATACAGACCTTCCAGTTCGGCGGTTCTGCACCGAGGAACGCGGTCGCGTTGCCGCGGGCGATGCGGGCGAACTCTTCCCGGCGTTCAAAGGAGATGAGCGAGCCGGTCGGGCCGATCGCCCTCAGCAGGGTGAGCGAGAGTGCCCCGGATCCGGCGCCGGCCTCCACGACGGTGGCGCCGGGGAAGATGTCGCCGACTAGGAGGATTTGCGCGGCGTCCTTCGGGTAGACGATGGTGGCCCCGCGCGGCATCGACATGACGAAGTCGGAAAGCAGGGGGCGCAGGGCGAGATATTCGTCCTCCACCGTGCTGCGAACGACGGATCCGTCGGGCAACCCGATGATCGTGTCGTGCAGGAGGATGCCGCGATGGGTGTGGAACTCCCCGCCGGTCTCGAGCGTGATCGTGTTGAGACGACCCCGCGGGCCGGTCAGTTGGACCCGATCGCCGGCCCGGAACGGTCCATTCGGGCGCCGCTGGGTGCCGCCGCTCACGCGAACTCCCTGTGCAGTCCCGGCTGTTGCCTGCGGGACTGGAACTCGCGGATGAGGTCGTCGAGCGTGCGGCCGTACAGGGTCGGCCACAGTGTGTACGAGGGATCTTCGGCAAGTTCGACGTGCGCCGGAATGCCAATCGTGACGGCGCCGGCAGCGGTGGCGGACGCGAGCCCCGGGGCAGAATCCTCCAAGGCAACGCAGTCGGTGATGTTCACGTCGAGCAGCCGCGCAGCGCGTTCATACGGGTCGGGGTGCGGTTTCGGGTGCTCCACGTCGCCACCCGTGACGATGACGTCGAACAGGGGCTGGCCGAGAGCGCCGGACACGTGCTCGGCCAGGGGTCTCATCGACATGGTGACAAGTGCCGCTCGGATACCCGCTTCCCTGACGGCGACGAGCAGCTCGCGCGCACCGGGGCGCCACGGGATATCCACGGTCGCCTGATCCAGCACCCGGTGGGTTAGCCGGTCGATGATCTCCGACACGGACAGGGCGACTCCCCGGGACCGCAGGGATGCGGCCGAGTGCTCGAGGCCCTGCCCGACGAGCGCCAATCCGTCCGCCGGGGACCATGTCCCTCCGAACTCGAGCACCAGTTCCCGTTCGGCCACCATCCAGTACGGTTCGGTGTCGACGAGGGTACCGTCCATGTCCCAGAGCACGGCGGCAGGAGTTTCGGTGGTCACGACAACCGAGTCTACGGCGGCGCGGAGGGTACGCATCGCGCGCCGTACGGACCTATCCTTGACGGGGAGGTACTGCGTGACTGATGGATCCAGCCGGCTCTCTGGCCGAATACTTGTTGTTGCTTTCGAGGGCTGGAACGATGCCGGCGAAGCGGCGACCGGCGTTGTGAAGACGCTGCGGGAGGCGCTTGGGGTGGTTCCCATCGCTGAATTCGATGCGGAACGCTACTCCGACTACCAGTTCAACCGGCCCGTCGTGACTACCGGCGAGGACGGCAACCGCATGCTCATCTGGCCGACGGTGACCGTGTACGGTCCGGAGTCGTCCCCGGATTCGGCGGCCGATTCAGAGTCCACCGCTCCCGAAATTTACCTGCTCCTCGGGACCGAGCCTGCCCGCAGCTGGAAAAGGTTCACGGCGGAGCTCATGGAGGTCATCCGGGACCGGGAAATCGACTTCATTGTCATGCTGGGCGCCATGCTCGCCGACGTCCCGCACACCCGCCCGATTTCGGTGTTCGTGAGCAGCGAGAATGCCGGATTGCGGACCCTGCTGGATGTCGAGCGGAGCAGTTACGAGGGTCCGGTCGGCATTCTGTCGGTGATCGCGACGGAGGCGGAAGCCGCCGGGATTCCAACGGTGTCGATTTGGGCATCCGTGCCGCACTATGTCCACAATGCGCCATCCCCGAAGGCCACGCTCGCGATGATCGATCGGCTGGAGGAGCTCGTCGAGGTCGAGGTGCCTCGCGGCGATCTCGCGGATGAGTCCGTGGCCTGGGAGGACGGCATCAACGCGCTCGCCGAGGATGACTCCGACATGGCGAACTACATCGAGCAGTTGGAGCGCGCGCGGGACACGGTCGACTCCCCGGAAGCGAGCGGCGACGCGATCGCGGAGGAATTCGAACGCTACCTGCGCAAGCGGGACGGCAAGGCTGACGGGCGCGATCGGGCTTAGAGCCGGTTCTGCGCGCCGACGTCGACTCCGAGCAGCGCGTCGATCGCTGAGATGTCGGCCTGTCCGGGCCGCAGCCCCCTGGACCGGGAGTCCTCTACCGCGGCATCCACCGATGCGAGAGCGGCCGGGGCATCCAGATCGTTCGCGAGGTGCGCGCGCAGGGTGTCGCGCAGGCCACGGTCTCCGTCCGTGGCATCCGCAGCCCAGTCGGTCCACGCCTTCAGCCGCCTCTGAGCAGCCTCGAGGTCGTGGCGCGTCCACTCCCAGTTGGAACGGTAGTGGTGGGCGAGCAGCGCGAGGCGGATGGTGCGCGGGTCCGCGCCGTCGGCGAGGAGGCGCGACACGAAGACGAGATTGCCGCGCGACTTGCTCATCTTTTCGCCGTCGAGGGCCACGAGTCCGGCGTGCGAGTAGCTGTGCGACCAGTCGACGCCCGTGAGCGCCGCCGAGTGCGCTGCGCTCATCCCGTGGTGGGGGAAGATGAGGTCCAGGCCACCGCCCGTCAGCGTGATCGGGGCGCTGAGGTAGTGGTCGCCGATGACCGAGCACTCGATGTGCCAGCCCGGCCGGCCTCGCCCGACGGGAGAATCCCAGGCGGGTTCGCCTTCGCGCTCCGAACGCCACAACAGCGGGTCCAGCGGATCGCGTTTGCCCGGGCGTTCGGGGTCTCCCCCGCGTTCGGCGGACAGCCGCAGCATGGTGTCCCGCTCGTATCGGCTTTCCTGCCCCAGATACCAGGTGGTGAGTTCCTCGGCGACGGCCAGGTCGAAGTAGAGGTCGGGCCCGACATCCTCGCTGTCGGTCGGGGGCTCAACCCAGTAGGCGAAGCCGTCGTCGAGAAGCTTCCGGCAGGCGGCGGCGATCTCGTCCATGGACTCGACGACGCCGACGTAGTGTTCGGGCGGGATGATGCGTAGTGCTTCCATGTCGCCGCGGTACAGGTCGATTTGCGATGCCGCGAGCTCGCGCCAGTCGACCCCGGTCTCGTGGGCGCGCTCGAGGAGCGGATCGTCGATGTCGGTGACGTTTTGCACGTATTCGACGCGATGTCCGCCGTCGCGCAGGACGCGGTTGAGCGTGTCGTACGCGAGGTAGGTGGCGGCGTGGCCGAGGTGGGTGGCGTCGTAGGGCGTGATGCCGCAGACGTACAGCTGCGCGAGGTCGCCGACGATGAGCGGGCGCAGTTCACCCGTCGGAGTGTCGAAGATTCGCGGGAGGTCGCCGTGACCGGGGAGGTTCGGCAGCGCAGGCGCGTTCCAGGACTTCACGGGAGAAGCACGCCGGTGGACAGCAGCACGATGAGCGTTCCGCCGAGCAGGATGCGGTAGATCACGAACGGCAGGAATGACCTCTTGGTGATGTAGTTCATGAAGAAGGCGATGACGGCAAGCCCGACCACGAACGCGATGAGCGTGGCGGCCGCGATCTCCCATCCGCTGAAAATTTCGGGAGTGCACCCTGCCGTCGCTCGCAGGCACGGTTCCTTGATCGTCTTGTACAGCTGGAACAGTCCGCTGCCGAAGACCGCCGGTATCGCGAGGAGGAATGAGTACCGGGCTGCCGCGCGCCGCTCGTAGCCCATGAAGAGTCCCGCGGTGATGGTGCCGCCGGAGCGCGATACGCCGGGGATGAGCGCAGCGGCCTGTGCGAGTCCGTAGATGAGGGCGTGTGGCCAGGTGAGTTGTTTGAGCCGCAACTCTTTCCGGCCGACCCAGTCGGCGATTCCGAGGAGGATGCCGAACACGATGAGCGTGAAGGCGACGATCCACAGCGAGCGCAGTTTCGTTTCGATTTCGGTCTGGAATACGAGGCCGAGGAGCACGATGGGGACGCTGCCGAGGATGATGAACCAACCCATTCGGGCATCCGGGTCGCTGCGCGGGATCTTGCCGAACAGGGATTTGAACCACGCGCCGATGATGCGGGTGATGTCGTGCCAGAAGTACACGAGAACGGCGGTCTCCGTGCCGAGCTGGGTGATGGCGGTGAATGCGGCGCCGGGGTCCGCGCCGCTGCCCAGGAACTCGCCGGCGATGCGCAAGTGCGCGCTGGAGGAGATGGGGAGGAATTCGGTGAGGCCCTGAACGAGCCCGAGTATGAGTGCCTCGATCAATCCCACGTGCTGCTTCTTCCTCGTAGTTCAGGTGCCGTGCTATTCGGACGCTCAGTAGCTCAGGTGCTCAGTAGTTCAGGAGCAGGTCGCCGAGTACCCGCCTGCCAAAGACTAATGCGTCGAGCGGCACGCGTTCGTCGACGCCGTGGAACATGGCGGGAAAGTCGAGGTGGGCTGGCAGTTTCAGTGGGGCGAATCCGTATCCGGTGATGCCGAGCTGGCTGAGGGCCTTGTTGTCGGTGCCGCCGGAGAGCAGGTACGGGAGCACCTGCGCTTCCGGGTCGTGCGCGTTCAGCGTGGCGGTGATGGTGTCGATGAGGGGCCCGTCGAAGGTGGTCTCGAGGCCGATGTCTCGGTGCAGGACGACGATGTCGACATCGTCGCCGACAAGTTCCGTGACATGAGCGAGCACGGCGTCTTCGTCGCCGGGGAGGGTGCGGATGTCGATGAGCGCTTCCGCGGTGTCGGGGATGACGTTGTGCTTGTAGCCGGCGTTCAGGAGCGTCGGGTTGCTCGTGGTGCGCAGGGTGGCCCTGATGAATCCGGAAGCGGTCCCGGTGGCGACGGCGAGTTCGTCCGGGCCGATTTTTTGCGGGTCTTTGCCGAGGATCGCGGCGACGCGGTTCAGGAGGTCTGTCGTGGTGTCGGTGAGGGTGATGGGCCATTCGTGGCGCCCGATTTTCGCGACCGCTTCGGCAAGTTTCGTGACGGCGTTGTCCTGTATGTAGCGGGAACCGTGGGCGGCGATGCCGCGGGCGATGAGTTTGATCCACACGATGGATTTTTCGCCGGTCTGGATGAGGTAGGCGCGTTGTCCGCCGAATTCGACGGAGTAGCCGCCGACTTCGCTGATCGCTTCTGTGGCGCCGGCGAAGAGTTCAGGGTGCCGGTCGACGAGGTATTGCGAGCCGTACTCTCCCCCGGCTTCTTCGTCGGCGAAGAACGTGATGATCAGGTCCCGGGAGGGCTGTTTGCCTGCGCCGAGGATGTCCTGCAGCGCGGTGATGATCATGGCGTCCATGTTTTTCATGTCGACGGCGCCGCGGCCCCACAGCATGCCGTCCTGGATGACGCCGGCGAACGGGTCGACGGACCAGTTGTCGGGCTGGGCGGGTACGACGTCCGTGTGCCCGTGGACGACGAGTGCTGGCTTGGCGGAGTCGCTGCCTTCGACGCGCGCGACGACGCTCACGCGGCCTTTGTCGCTTTCGAACATTTGCGAGTCGAGCCCGAGCGCGGCGAGTTTTGCGGAGAGGTATTCGGCGGCGTCAACTTCGCCGTTGGACTTGCCTTCGCCGAAATTGGTGGTGTCCATTCGGATGAGGTCCCGCGCGATGATGGCGGTCTCGTCGAGTGGGGTTTCGACGGCGTCCGTACCTGGCTTGTCGGTCATGGCTCAACGCTACCCGCTGGGCTGGCTGCTGGCCGCCGACTGGACTTCGCGCTGAGTCGTGACATGCTATTCTCGTGAGTCGGTGCAAGCCGATTTTCATCCTGTCCGGATGGCGGAAATGGTAGACGCGCTAGCTTGAGGTGCTAGTGCCCGTATTAGGGCGTGGGGGTTCAAGTCCCCCTTCGGACACAAAATTTAACCGTTCCCTGAGGCTCTCGAAGGGAACACGCAAGTGACTCGTGCCCTGAGGGATCGCGCAGCGATCGTCTCGAAGGGAAC
>CALMSL010000020.1 GCA_937872445.1 uncultured Microbacteriaceae bacterium
GAGCACTACGAGATCTTCGACACCGCGATGGGCCAGCGCGCGATCGCCCCCATGGGCCACGTGCGCATGATGGCCGCCGTGCAGCCGTTCCTGTCCGGCGCGATTTCGAAGACCGTGAACCTGCCCGAGTCGGCGACGGTCGACGAAGTGGAGGAGGTCTACTACCAGGGCTGGAAGCTCGGTCTCAAGGCTCTCGCGATCTACCGCGACAATTGCAAGGTCGGCCAGCCCCTCTCGGATGGCAAAAAGGCGGACGGCAAGAAGGACAGCGCGGACGCGACAGCGGGCTCAACCTCGGACAGCGCGGCATCAGACCACGCGGCCCCCGTGCGGCGTCGCCTGCCGAAGTCCCGTCCCTCCGTCACGACCTCGTTCACGGTCGCGGGAGCGCAGGGCTACCTGACGGCCGGCTCCTACCCCGACAACGGCCTCGGCGAAATCTTCCTCCGCCTCGGCAAGCAGGGCTCGACTCTCGCCGGCGTGATGGATGCGTTCTCGATCGCAGTCTCCATCGGCCTGCAGTACGGCGTTCCGCTCACCACCTACGTGGAGAAGTTCACGAACCTGCGGTTCGAGCCGGCCGGGATGACCGATGATTCGGACATCCGGATCGCGCAGTCGATCATGGACTACATTTTCCGGCGCCTCGCCCTCGACCACCTGCCGTACGAAACCCGGGCGGCGCTGGGAATCTTCACGACCGCCGAGCGCACCGCCCAGCTCGACTCCGGCGGCTACGGCGCGAGCGCGCCGGAGGTCGGTACGGCATCCGTAGTGGAGGATGTCGCCTCCGATCTGGACGGGATCACCACCGAACCGGTGTCCCCGCCGTCGAACGAATCGCCGGCACCCGCCGCGAAGCCCGCAGCCGTCCACTCCACGGCCGAGCTGTTCGAGTCGCAGCAGGGCATGACCGCTGATGCCCCGCTGTGCCTGACCTGCGGCGTGAAGATGCGCCCGGCCGGTTCCTGCTTCGTGTGCGAGAGTTGCGGAAGCACGAGTGGCTGCAGCTGAGCGCGATCCACGGGTAGCGCACGCCGCGGACTGGGATCCGCGCGACCCCGAGGTGCTCGGCAACCAGATTCATGCCTACGACGGCATGCGCGCATCCTGCCCGGTGGCCCACAGCGACTACCTCGGCTGGTCCGTATTCCGCCACGAGGACGTCGTTGCGGTCGTCACCGACCACGACACGTTCTCGAGCGCGGTATCCCGGTACCCGGCGGTGCCGAACGGCTACGACCCGCCCCGGCACGATCCGTACCGCGAAATCGTGGATCACTACTTCACCGACGAGCACATGGCTGCTTTCGAGCCGGCCTGCCGTGCGGTCGCGCGCGAGATGGTCGGGCGTCTGACGCGCGGTGAAACGGTGGAGTTCATTGCCGACTTCGCCCTCAACTACGCCCTGAAAGTGCAGGGCGCCTGGCTGGGCTGGCCGGGGCACACTGAGGAGGCTCTGCGGCACTGGACTGCCAGCAACCACCGGGCGACGCTCGCCCGCGATCGGGAACAACTGGATGCGGTTGCCACCGAGTTCGACGCCACGATGCGGCGCGTCCTTGACGACCGGAGAGCGACTCGGGACGAGGGCGCTGCAGATGCTGCATCCGCATCCGCATCGGGGTCGGCATCCGTCGACATCATTTCCGAACTCCTCGGCGAAACCATCGATGGCGTGCCGCTGCGCGACGACGAGATCGTGTCGATCCTGCGCAACTGGACCGTCGGCGAGCTGGGCACGATGTCGGCGAGCGTCGGGATCCTCGTCGCCTACCTCGCCGAGCACCCCGACGTGCAGGACGACCTGCGGAACAACCCGTCGAACCTTCCCGCGGCGATCGATGAAATCCTGCGGATGCACGCGCCCCTCGTAGCCAATCGGCGGGTTGCGACCCGCGATGTCGAACTCGGCGGCCGGAGGATTTTCGCTGGCGACCGGATCACCGTGATCTGGGCATCCGCGAACCGTGATGAAGCCGTATTCGGTGACCCTGACGACTACCAGCCCGAGCGCAATGCCGATCGCAATCTGCTGTACGGGAGGGGCATCCACGACTGTCCCGGTGCTCCGCTTGCGCGCCTGCAGCTGCGCGTGGTCCTGGAGGAACTGCTCGCTGCGGTCAACGCCATCGAGGTCGCGGATGCGTCACTGGCGGATTTCGCGAGCTACCCGGCAAGCGGGTTCAGGACACTCCCGCTGATTTTTCGCTGATCCGACCGGGGCGTTCGGCACGCCCCGGTCCGATCTGCCAGCCCGCTCGGCTGGCTCGATCGGTCAGCTCGTTCGCCGCGCAGGTCTAATCAGTGTTCCACCACGGTGGGCGCATCGTCCACGGGCCACACCTGCGCGAAGAACGGGTTGACGGCCGCACGCTCGTCGTAGTCCCACGGCGGCGCCTCGCATTCCGGGCACCAGTGCCCGGCCCGAAGGACGAGATACGGGGTCGCCTGAAACTCGTGCCCACGGGCGCAACGCCAGGTCAGCGGCGAATACACGGCACCGGATTGCATCGCGTCCGACAGGCATTCCCCGCCACGAAACTGCGCTGCGGAGCGGGCGTGACCGAGGCCCAGTTCGCCATCCGGAAGCGCATCATCGAAACCGTGGTCGAGCGGGGCGGCGGGCGGCGGTGCGGGTATCGGCTCGTCCCATCCCGGGATCTGCTCCCACTGCTCGCGCGACCCGAAGAACGCGTCGATACGGTCGTGGTCCGCCGTCTCCACCCAGTGCAGCGGGCCTTCCGGCTGCCGCGCCATGCGCTTCATGACGATGTTCCGGATGAGCATCCGCGGGATGATCCGCCCGAGACCGAGCCGCAGATACCACGGCGCTGAGGCTTTCACGTGGGCAACGTACTCGTCGAACCCGTCGCGACGGAAGTGCAGGAACTCCTCGAGGACATCGGAGTCGAGGTACCACTGGCAGTGGAAGTTCTTCAGAGCGAACCATTTCCGCTCGGTGAGCGAGGAGAGCGCTCCCAATCCAAGCGCGCCGAAGATCCGGTCGAGGTACTCGACGTAACCTACTCGGCAGGTTTCACCTCCGCCGATGTTGTATACGTGCCGCCAAAACTTCTCGGGCACGTCCACCTCGCACGCGTTCGCCATGAGGCGGCCCGAGTCGCGCGCGGTCACGAACTCGAACAGGGTATTGACCGGCTGGTGGAACAGGATCGGGTGCAGGAGGCTCAGCAACCGCGGGATGCAGATGAAGGTTTGCCGCAGCGACACCCAGTGCAAAAGACCCGATTCGATGACCAGGCGTTCCGCCTCCGTCTTGCTCACCGCGTAGTGGTCGCCGAGCGCGGGCGCGATCGGGTCGCCGACCCGCCCCCAGTGGATGGGCGGAAGGCGACTGCCCGTCAACGCCACGGACCCGATGTTGACGAGGCGAATCGCATCCGGGTCGGGCTGAGCGCGGATTGCCGTCAGGATATTGCGGACCGAACCCACATTGATCTGGTCAGTCAGCACAGGGTCGCGGTCCGCGGCCGGGGAGATGAGTGCAGCGATGTGAAGCACGTAGTCGGCTCCCGTGACACACTCCAGGACAGCATCGTAGTCGCGCAGGTCACCCCACACAATGCGGATGCCGGGCTCGTTCGCATATCGGCGAAGGGAGCGTCGACCGTGTTTCGAGTCCCTCGCCAAAATCACAATGTCGAACCTGTCGCGGCGATTCATCAACTCGCGCAGTGTCGCGGAGCCCATCGATCCCGTCGCGCCGGTCAGAAACACCGTCTGTTTCGCTGGCGCGCTCGCCATCGGATCATTCACCGGGCGACTACCCAAAAAGGGCGCCCAGAACGTCCAGTTGCCACTGGGCCAGGACGGCAACGATGAGATAGCTGACAAGGGTGATCAAGGGAACCCACCCGAAGGCGGCATCCGCGAATCGGTGGGCCGGGGCCGGCAACGGGATCGCCCCAGAGCGTATGGCGTGCAACACGACGACGAAGAACAGCGGTATCGTGACCGCCCACGTCACCATGCACCACGGGCAGAGCACGTGCAGCACGAAGATGCTTTCGCTGATGAACCAAACGACGAGGGCGAAGGATGCCGCCGTCGCGAGTGCGTAGAGCGCCCAGAACCAGCGTGCGAGCGCCGTTCCCGCGAGCAAGACGACCCCGATTGTGATTGTCGCCGACCAGAACGCTATGCCAAGCAGAGGGTTCGGGAATCCGAACACTTCACCCTGCGCGGAGTTGAGGTTGGTGCTGCACCCGACGAGGACACTGAAGTTGCAGCCCAGTTGCGCGTCCGGGTTCTCCAGGAGGGCGAACTTGTCGAGCGTGAGCATGAACGCCGCGATGAAACCGATCGCGCCGAGGACGATCATGGTCACCGCGAGCGCGAGGGGCCGCGGGTTCGGCGGGCCGGCTGGTGTGCTCGTCACGTTCCCATCATCCCATCACGCCCAGCGGGGACTTCGCAGGGTAGGCCGTTACAAATGCCGGGTCGATGCTGAGTGAGACGGTCGAGCCCTCCCCGACGCCGAGCGCCAGGAGTTCGGCCACGGAGCACTCAGCGGCGATGTCGTCGCCCGCGAACGTCACGCGCACACCCCGTACCGCCGGTTCGAGCCGGGCCACGGTAGCCGGAAACGGCACCGCTTGGTCGCCGGCGGGGGACGCCGCATCGATTCCGTCCGAGGAGGTGGTCCCACTCGCCCGTACCGTTGGCGACGCCACGATCCGGACCGCGGTCGGCGGGAACACCGCGGTGACGCGGTCGCCCGCGTCAGGCATCGGCGTGACCGCGTCACCGGTTCGCACCGGTCGGCCGTCCGGAAGTCGGATCACGCCACCGGCTTCCAGGGTCCCTTCCACGAGGTTCAGCCCGGCAAGTGCCGCCGCGAAACGGTTCGCCGGACGTCCCAGAACATCCGACGCCTCGCCGCTGTCGAGGATGCGGCCGTCGTCCAGAATCGCGACCCGGTCGGCCAGGACGAGAGCGTCCACGACGTCGTGAGTGACGATCACTGTCGCCAGGTTCGCCGCCGCAAGTCGTTCGCGCAGGAGGGAACGGATGAGCGCGGCAGTCTCGACATCCAGTGCCGCCATCGGTTCATCCAGGAGCAGCGCGTCGGGTTCGGCGGCAAGAGCGCGGGCGATGGCGACGCGCTGCTGCTGTCCGCCGGAAAGCTCGGCGGGTTTGCGCGCGGCAAGCCCGGACAGACCGACATCGTCAAGCCAGCAGAGAGCGCGAGAGCGCGCGTCAGCCGCGGTCGCTCGGGGCAAGTCCGCGGCGGCCCCGCGAACAGCTCGCCCTCCTTTCGAACGCGGCCCGAAGGCGACATTCTCCAGTGCGCTCAAGTGCGGGAACAGCAGAGGCTCCTGCCCGAGGAGTCCGATGCGTCGTCGGTGCGGCGGGGTCAGAACCGACCGTCCCGCCTCGTCCACCCGGGTGAGCGCCAGTCCGTCGACGTCGACCTGGCCGCGCCGTGGGGTGAGCAGACCGGCAATGGCGGCGAGCATGGTCGACTTGCCGGAACCGTTCGGGCCGAGAAGCGCGAGCGTTTCGCCGCGGTCCACCCGGATGCGCGCATCCAGCGTGAAATCTCCGCGGCGCACCTCGAGATCGGCGATCAAGGTCATGGTCGGCGCTCCGGCTCGGTGCGCCAGCTGCGCAGCAGCAGCAGGATGACAACGGCGACGACGATGAGGAGCAGCGACAGGGCGATCGCCGAATCCTGAGATACGCCCGCCCCGTTGAACGCCGTGTAGATGGCGAGAGGCATCGTTCGCGTAATGCCGGCAGCGTTTCCGGCGAACAGCGCGGTCGCCCCGAACTCGCCGAGGGCCCGCGCGAAGCACAGCACGGTGCCGGCGACAACCCCGGGGAGGATGAGCGGGAGGGTGATTCTGCGGAACACCGTCCAGCGGCTGGCGCCGAGCGTTGCCGCGACGGTCTCGAAGCGCGTACCCGCTGTGCGCAGCGCCCCCTCCACGGAGATGACCAGGAACGGCAGGGCGACAAAGGACTGGGCGATCACCACGGCGGCGGTCGTGAACGGAATCCGGATGCCGAACGCCAGGTCCAGGACCCCGCCGACCAGCCCGTTGCGGCCGAGCAGGTACAGCAGGGCGATTCCTCCGACGAGCGGAGGCATGACGAGCGGGAGCGTCGACAGCGCCCGCAGGAGTCCGCTGATTCGGGGACCGGACCTCGCAATCACGAGGGCCAGCGGAACTCCGACGATCACGCACAGAACCGTCGCCGTGACGGCGGTCTGCAGGGAAAGACCCAGTGCGGAGAGAGCTTCCGCCGACACGATCGCCGCGGGAACCCTCGGCCAGTCCGCGCGAACGAGGAGGCCGACAATGGGCAGCACGAGGAGTGCGAACGCGACCGCGGCGGGCAGGTAGAAGAGCCGTGGGATTCCGGTGCCGTCCCTCACGGTTTGGCGAATCCGTACTTCGCGAGAATCGCCTGGCCCTTCGGCGACACGACGTAGGCGATGAACGCTGTCGCGACATCCGGGTTTGCGGACGACTTCAGGGCGGCGATCGGGTAGGCGTTGAACGCCCGGTCAGCACCCGCGATGGCCACACCGTCGACCGCGCCGGCAGCCGCCATGACGTCGGTGATGTACACGAGTCCGGCATCCGCTTCCCGAAGTTTGACCCTCGTGAGGACCGCGCTCACGTTCTGCTCTTCGCTCACCGGCGTCAGGTTCACGCCGTCGAACTGCAGCAGTTTCCGGGCGGCCGCGCCGCACGGCACCTCGGGCGCGCACAGCACAACCTGACGTCCGGGGATCGCAAGATCCGAGAGGCGGCTGATGCCGAGCGGGTTGCCGGGCTGCACCGCGATTTGCAGGATGTTGCTCGCGAACAGCGTGGGCGGGCCGTCGATGAGCGCACTGACTTTGTCCATGTTCGCCAGGTCGGCCGACGCGAACACGTCGGCCGGGGCGCCCTCGTTGAGCTGTGTCGCCAGGGTCGAGGAACCGTCGAACGAAATCGGCTTCACCGTCACGCCGGGGTTCTCGGCGTGGAAGTCTGCGGCCAGCTCGGTGAAGGATGCCGTAAGCGACGCGGCCGCGAAAATGGTGAGCTCGCCGCTCAGCCCGGATGCCGACGGCCCGGCCGAGGAGTTCGGCTCGGCGACCGGTGTGCCGCACGCCGCAAGGGCGAGAGCCACGGCCACCGCGAGAACACCCGAGAGGGCTTTCGCGGGAGTGCGCCTGCCCGCGCGCACTAGCTTTGCCCTTTCGGGGTCTCGACGATCACCATCGTGGCTTTGACGACTGCCACACCGAGCGAGCCCACCTCGAGCCCGAGGTCGCGAACCGCTTCGGTGGACATGAGCGAAACGAGCCGGTGCGGCCCGCACTGCAGTTCGACCTGCGACATCACGCTGTCACTCGAAATCGACGTGACGAGTCCGACAAAACGGTTGCGGGCGCTGCTGCGGATGCCGGACGGGTCCTGTGGCGCCGCCGCGGTCTCCTGGGCGAGCCGCGCCAACTCGGTGCCGGCGATGACCTGCCGACCGGACGAATCCGTCGTCGAGTCCACTGTGCCGGCGGCCGCCCACCGACGCACGGTGTCGTCGCTGACCCCAAGCAGGCTGGCGGCTTCGCTGATCCGATAGTGCGTCACAAAATCGACTCTAGCACCGCATATGCGGTATGTTGACGCCGCATTCTCCTAGTTCACGGAGCTGCAGATTGCGCAATAGCCAACGCCGGTCGTCGTTAGAGTTGACACATGGTCCCCCCTTCCGATGCCCCTCTTTCGCCGATCAGCGTTCAGGTGCACCGTGATCGGATTCTCGGCGCGATCACGCCGCTGGCTCCCGTCGAGTCACCGCTGGAGGACACCCTCGGCCGCGTTCTCGCGTCGGATGTCGCCCCCGCCGTCGACGTTCCCGGTTTCGACAATTCGGCGATGGATGGCTACGCCGTGCGTCACGAGGACGTCGCCCATGCCACATCGTCGTCGCCTGCGACCCTGGCGGTCGTCGCGGATCTGCCCGCCGGGTCCGCGGAGAACCCGGCTCTCGGCCCCGGCCAGACGGCGCGCATCATGACGGGTGCGGCCGTTCCGGATGACGCGGACTGCATCGTGCCGGTGGAGGACACCGACGGTGGCACGACGCAGGTGCGCATCCTGCGGGCGCCGGCACCGGCTGCGCACATCCGACGCACCGGCACGGACGTGCGCGTCGGCGAGACCGTGCTCACGGCCGGTCGCACGCTGAATTCGCGGGACCTCGCCGCGGCGGCAGCCACCGGGAGCCGGAACCTGCTCGTGCACCCGGCGCCCCGCGTCGGCGTGCTGTCGACCGGCACGGAACTGGTGGCGCTAGGCGGTTCGCTTCGCCGCGGCCAGATTCACGACTCCAATTCGACCCTGCTTGCGGCCCTGGTCACCGAGTGCGGCGGTATCCCCGTACAGATCGGGTCCGTGCCGGATGACGAAGCGGCGCTGCGCGACGTGCTCCGCGAATATGCGCCGCGGGTGGATGCGTTCATCACCTCCGGCGGCGTGAGCGTCGGTGCGTACGATGTGGTCAAAGCCGTGCTCGCACCCCTGGGTGTGTGGTTCGGCCCGGTGCGAATGCAGCCCGGAAAGCCGCAGGGGTTCGGCGAGTGGCCGGGCGACGACGCTTCCGGAGCATCGCGCACTCCGGGCGAATCCGGCATTTCAGACTCGTCGGGCGCATCCGGCACCGCGGGCACATCTGGCACCACAGGGACCCCGATTTTCACGCTGCCCGGCAACCCGGTGAGCGTGTTCGTCTCTTTCGAGGCGTTCGTTCGCCCGGCCCTGTTGGCGATGCAGGGCCGTACGGATGTCCTGCGCACGACCGTGCAGGCCGTCGCGACGGAGGGTTGGCGGAGCCCGAATGGCCGCATGCAGTTCATGCCGGCGGTCCTCGACCCGCGCCCGGAGTCGGGTGCCTCTGCCGCCGCCTTTTCGGTGCGTCCGGCGAGCAGCGGCGGCTCGGGCTCGTACCTGGTGGCAAGCCTCGCGAGGGCGAATGCGCTCGCGATTGTGCCGGAGGAGGTCTCCGAGGTGCGCGAGGGGGACCTTGTGGCTGTCACACTGGTGTCATGAGCGATCAACCTTTCACCCATCTCGACGCGGCCGGCCAGGCGCACATGGTGGATGTCACCGCGAAAATGCCGACCGTGCGCGAAGCGACCGCGGAGGGTTTCGTGCGCTGTTCGCCCACCGTGATCGATGCGTTGCGGTCGGGCTCCGCGCCGAAGGGTGACGTGTTGGCGGTTGCCCGCATTGCCGGCATCCAGGGGGCGAAACGCACGGCGGAGTTGTTGCCGCTCGCGCACATCATCGGGGTGCACGGGGCACGCGTCGATCTTGAGATCACGGATGAGGGTGTGTACGTCGCCGCCACGGTGCGTACCGCGGATCGCACGGGCGTGGAGATGGAAGCGATGACGGCGGTGTCGGTGGCGGCGCTCGCGGTCGTGGACATGGTCAAGGGCATGGATAAGTCGGTGCAGATCGAGAATGTGCGGTTGCTCGCGAAGTCCGGGGGCAAGTCCGGAGAGTGGCGCCGCCCGGTCTGAACTGTCCCGTGGGCAAGTCCGGAGAGTGGCGCCGCCCGGTCAGTCCCGGTGGGTGCTGGCGGTTGGGCGCATCCGAGTCTGTGGACGCCGCGGGTTAGTGGTCGCTGCCGCGCAGTTGTCCGAGGAGGTGCGGCAGCAGGGGCAGCAATACTTCGAGTCCTTCTTCGACGGCGTTCTCTGAGCCGGGCAGGTTGACGATGAGTGCGCCGGGCGGGCGGTCTGCGGCGCCGGTCGGGTGTGCGATTCCTGCGAGTCCGCGGCTGAGGACGGCCATCCGGTTGTTGCGCGCACCGTGCCTGCGGAGTTCTTCGGCGATGCCGGGCAGTTCTCGGGTGATAAGCGGCCGGGTTCCTTCGGGGGTGAGGTCGCGGGGGCCGATCCCGGTGCCTCCGCTCGTGATGACGATGTGGGCGCCGGCGGTGATGGCGGCACTGATGGCGGTGGTAACGCTGTCTTCGCCGTCCGGGACGATGGTGGCGGTGACCTGGTATCCGGCGTTGCGCAGCAGTTCGACGGCCCGCGGGCCGGATGTGTCGGCGCGTTCTCCGCGGGAGCTCCGGTCGGAGACGGTGATGACCGCGACCGTCGCGCTGGCCGGTGTGTGATCGCCGACGGATTCCGTGGCGGGTTCGCGAGCAGATCCGGTGGCAGTGTCCGTGGCGGGACTCGTTGCACCTGATTTGTCACGATGGTGGGTCATACGTCAACCGTAGAGCAGGGGTAGCCTTGAGTCATGACTGCAGAACCGATTCAACTTCAGACGTCCGCTCCCGCACAGGCCGCCGGTGGTGCCAAACCTGCGAGCAGTGGTTGTGCGTGCGGTCACGCGGATGAGAGCGAGATCGTTCTGGATGTGCGGCAGATTCCGCACGCGATTCGGCACGCCACCATTTTCGGTGCGATTGGGGCGATTGCGCCCGGTTTCAGCCTCGATCTGGTTGCCGACCACAATCCGCTTCCTCTTCTGGCGCAGCTGGACCAGCGCAACCCGGGCGAGTTCGCGGTGAGCTATCTGGAAGAGGGCCCGGAAGTCTGGAAGCTGCGCCTCGCACGCCAGTAGGCATCCGCTAGTAGGTATCCGCCAGTAGGTATCCGCCAGTAGGAACCAGACAGCAGGTTCGCGCCAGTAGGTCTTTAGGCACTCGCGTGGAGTCGCACGGGCTGATTGCCCGATTCCTCTGCCGTGCCGTTTACCTGCTCCTTTGTTTGGCGTTGCCGATGCAGGTCGCGCAGGGCTGCACTCTTTGAGACCAGTTCTCGAGGGTGCTGTTTCGGGTCGACATCCGGCGGGGGTATCAGCCAATACTTCGCGTGTTTTCGGATGATCTCCCAGTGATTGTTGTGCACGAGCATGTGGTGATGGCGGCACAGCAGTATCCCGTCGGCAACGTCGGTGTTTCCGCCGTCTCGCTTCCAGTGCCTGATGTGGTGGGCTTCCGTCCAGCTGGCCGGTCGATCGCACCCCGGGAACATGCATCCGCCATCCCGCGCAGCCAGCGCGATCTTCTGGTGCGGGGTGAATAGCCGCGCTTCGCGGCCGAGGTCGATGACGTTGCCGTCTTTCCCGAACGCGATGGGGATGGTTCCGGATACGCAAATCTGTCGCTCCACGGTTTCGATGCTGACCGGGGTGCTGATGCCTTCGATTCGACCGTGTCCGGTGCGCGTGCGAAGTGATTCTTCGGTGACGAGGACCCGAACCGCGGGGAGTCTCGATCCGACGATTCGCGGCGTCCGTCGCGCCGCCGAGCGACTGCCTGCTGTTCGGCTGCCCTCAGCGCGGCTGCTTTCCGCGCGCGCGTCGGCACGATCAGCATCCACGCCTTTGCGAAGGAGCCCAAGGAATGCGTCGTGCAGATACTGCTCAGTGGTGCGCGTGTCTGTGGCGATGCCGTCTGCCCAGGCCCGGTCCTCTGGGTCGACGAACCGCGGTCCGCCGCGTCGCGGCGACGTCAGCTTGTCGTACACGTCATCCAGCCACGCGGACATCTCCAGGTCGGGATCGAGCGTGTACCGCGACAGCCCGTTCGGCCTCAATGAGCGGCGAAACGACCGCTGCGAGTACGCGAGTTGTTCCCGTTCGGCGATACCCGCCTCATCGAGTTCGTCGCGCTTCTCGCGCGCGAGCCGGTAGAGCTCGTCGGCGTTGAGTCCGCGGCGATTCGATACGCTCTCGTCGCACTCGGTCGCAACATCCTCGTCGCCATTCTCGTCGCCAGCCTCGGCGCCATCCGCACCGTCGCCATCGCCGTCGGCTCCATTCCCGCGGGCGGCGACGAGCAGTTCCCGCACCGCCCCCTCCAGGGCCTCGATCGTCACGCCGGATTCGCCTCCCGCGGCTCGATCAATTCCCGGAACACCGCCGTTCGCGCCGGCGCCATCAGGTTCCCCAAGCCCGCTTCGAATTGCCCTCGCGGCGTCAACGGTCAGCCACCCATCGGCGACCGCAACTCCGACCGCCGAAAGCCAGGGCTCTCGCACGGCGAATCCCTCAGGCACTTCGCCAGTCTCCGGATCGACGGCTCCGAGCATCTTCGAATCCAGCACGAGCGTGCCGGCGGTGACGAGCGTCGACGCTTCCCTCCGGGTCGACCCGGTCGTCGCCTGCACGAGCTTCTCCGCGCTCTGGAAGCCTTCTCGTTGCGCCAACCCCGAATATCCCAAATCACGCCGCGATCGATAGGCGACTTCGCCAGCCACGAGGGAGGCGCGCGAATCCACGATGCGCCGCAGCTCGGAGAGTTCCCGCTGACTCGCCAGCAGCGCAGCGTCCCCAAGCGCCTTCACCGAGGCCAGCTGGTCGGGAATGCCCGCGACCACCGCCCTCGCCGCGCTGATCGCGGCGGTGAAAATGCTTTCGGATGTCGACATGAATCAATTCTCCCAGAGTCGAACATAGATTTATAGACCTGGTGACCAATCTTGGGAGAAGTTCTTTGGCAGGTGCCTGTGGAGGAGAGGAGCGGTCGCCGCCAGGGGGCTCTGGCAGTGTGCATGAACGGGTCGGACGTGGCCGCTGAGAAGCTCCCTTCGAGGCGCGCTTCGCGCTCCTCAGCGAGCGGAACCAGCGACTCGGAAGCTCCCTTCGAGACGCGCTTCGCGCTCCTCAGGGAGCGGACCCACGCGCTTCGCGCTCCTCAGGGAGCGGGCCTCAGGGAGCGACGACGTGGAACACCCCGTGCGCACCCTTTTCGGCATCCGACATGATGTGCGACACGAACGGGTAGTTCCCAGCCTCCGGGAA
>CALMSL010000021.1 GCA_937872445.1 uncultured Microbacteriaceae bacterium
AAGGCGGTCGCAGTCACGAGACCTACGAGCGAGGCACCGCCGGCGATGCCCCCGGCTGAAATGCCGCCGACGAACGAGAAAGCAACCTTTGCACTGTCGACAGGGCCCGGTGGCTCGGCCTTTGTCGGTAGACAGCTGCTGCTGACACCCGCGACGGACGCCGCCCTGAGTCGGCTTGTCGAACTCCTCCGGCGAACGACGGGCACGAAGCTCAGCACGAGCCACGTGGTTCGCGCCATGTTGAAAGGTGTCGCCCACGCCATGTACAACCTGGAGCGCGAGGCCCGCCGGCTCGGACCCATGAAGCTCCCCTCCAACGCCCGCGGCCATGAAGCGGACCGCGAGAGGTTTGAAGCCAAGCTCGCCGACGCGTTGGTGGCCGGGATCAGGGCCGCGTCGGCGTTCGAGTCGGAGTCGGCCTGATACACCCGACGGCGCGCCGTCGAGATCGCTTGACATCGCCTCCCCCACATGCCATACGCCAAGCTCAGCCAGGTGAGCGCAGGGGGTCCTTCGCACGGTTCATTCCGAAGGAGGTTCCCATGACGCAGCAAGAGGCCAAACCCAGGCAGCGTATGAACAACAAACCCGTCCATGTCGTCCGCTTCGGGGCCATCAAAGCGGCGGTCTGGCTCAACGAGACCGCCAATGGCCCCATCCACAACGTCACCCTCGCGCGCACGTACAAGGAGGGCGAAGAGTGGCGAGAATCCGGAAGCTTCGGCGCCGATGACTTGCTCGCCGCCGCAAAGGCGCTCGACCGGGCACACACCTGGATCTTCGAGCAGCGGCAGGCTCAGAAGGCCGCGGCATCCCAGCAGACGTCCGACGATCAAAGCACGGTTTCTTAGAGACCCCCTCACTCACCTGGTCTCTACGCTCCTGCTCCCTCGACCAGGCTCCTCGCTCGCCGGCCCACCACTGGTTTGACTCATGGCCCTATGTAGTAAGAAATGAGCGGGGGATTGTGTGGATCCCCGTGGTTCATGAGGCGGCTACTAAACGGCACACCGGAATCCTCAGGGGCAACCAGCACCGAGTCGATCACAATGAGTTGGAGCCCCAGGCCATTGGGATCGGCGAGTTCGTACGCGTAGCGGTACAGGGCGCTGACCATTTCCCGATTGATGTCCCGACTGATGTTTTTCGTCGGGCTATCGACCATCAAAAAGGTAGGAAGTGGGAGTCCGTTCTCCAGGGCCACTTGGTGAACGGCCAGTGCGTAGCAGACATTGAACAGCGTCTTCTTGCCCCCGCTCCCCGCATCGAAGAAGCTCCATTCGACCTGCCCGTCCTCCCCGTGAATCACGCGCGGCAGCCAGTTGCGCGGATTGATCTCAACCCGATCATTCTCGTCGACACCCGGGAATGTGACGGTCCGCATGATTTTGAAGAACGTGTCCTCGATGGCAGTGATATTCACGTCCGCGTGCTGCAGCCGCTCTCGCTCCGCCTTGATGGCGGACCGGACAATGTCGATTTCACCCTGAAGATTCCCGGCGTCACGTTCAAGCTCTTGAATGGCGGCCGGGAACCGCGCCATCCGCTGCATCGCCGTAATCCGCTCCTGCAAAGTCGCCACACTCCGGTCCGCCTCTCGTACAACCGAGACGAACGCTGAGTCGTACTTCACCAGTTCGGCCGTCAGCTCTTGATCCAGGTCTGCCTTCGTCGTGAGGAGTCGCCCAACCGCCCGTTCCCCGGGGGTGACTTCCCGCCGGTGGCGACCGATTGCATCTTCGAGGTCATCAATTCTGCTGTTCAAGTCGCGTTGCAGGGCCTCGGTTTGAGCGGCGGCCTGCGGGGGTTCCTCGTTCTGGCCGCACAAGTAGCACGCCTGCGTGGGTGCGAAGCGGTCACTCGTCACTTTGGTACCGCAGCATGGGCATTTCTCAAAGCGGACGCCGGCGAGGAGGGTAGACGCCGATTCCACACGCGCCGCCTTCACCTTTGCGGTAATCAACTCGGACCGCAACGACTCTTGGTCGCGGATGCGCTGGTAGAGGTCGGCGAGGGCGGCACGCCTGACTTCGATCTCCTGGCCGAGTTCGCGCAGCCTGATCCGCATCGGCTCCGTGACATGCGTCCGTGAAGAGTGCTGCTGTTCGAGCTCGGTACGACCGCGACGGGCCGCGTCCAACTCAACGTTCAATTGCTGGAGCTGCATGTCGAGATCGACCTCCGTCGCGAGATCGAACTCCTTCAGGAACCTCCGAATCTGAACTACCGCTTCCCGTTTCGTACGCTGCGATTCCTGGGCGCTGCCGAGACGGGCCTCCAACTCGTTCAATCGCTCGGAGTACAGGCCGGTCACGAACCGCATCGCGTCCATGCTCTTGTACCGCTTGTACGTGTCTTCCAATCGGTAGAAGGACGAATCGAGGCGTTCCTGTTTCAAGTAGCAGTACCAGAGCAGGTCTCTGATACTCAGCCGTACCAGCTTGGACTCGTCGTCCTGCTTGCTCTTCCGGACCTTGATCGGCTCGAGTCCGCACAGCCAAAACACGACGTCGCTCAGGTTGAACACGTTGTCGCCGATGATCGGTGTTGCGGTCGCCTCGAGTGGCGCATTCACAGACCCCATCTCTTGTCCACGCTCCCACGTGACCCGGACGTGGCTCGGATCCGATGAGGTGCGCTCGAACTGGCGGTCGTGGCCCCCCAGCACGGCGTACAGCCGTGCCGCGACGAACTCCAGCTGTATGGCCGGCGTCCGTTCCAGCCGTCCCCCCAGACAGAAGTCGACCAGCCTGGCAACCGACGACTTCCCTGTGCCGACCGGTCCGTGCAGGAAGGTGATGGCGCGGGAGAAGGTGACTTCCTCCAGACTCTGCCGCGTCGTGACCTGGAGTCTTTGAAGCCGGATGTTCAAAGTGAGATCCCCTCGTTCATCCGGAGGGACTCCAGCTCTGGGAACGTCGAATACACGAACCGCATGAGGTGGGTGGCGCCGAGATCAAGGTGACTCTTGAGGACGCGGGCACGCCGCGCGAAATCCTCGAACTCCGGCTGAGACCGCACTTCCGCCGACTTCTCCTTGCCCTTTGGTGTGAGCCCTACGTTGACGGTTCTCCCCTCGAAGCGGATCGTGATCAGCTCCTTGCCCATGAGCAGGTTGAGAAACCGACGGTATCGGTGATCCCAGGGTCCGAATCGGTAACGGACCATCTTCGATTCGACGCTGTTGCGTTCGTGCGGCTTGACGTCCAACGCTTTGATACTCGCGTGACGTACCAGCAACGCTTTCTCCAACAGCGCGGGATACCGAAGAAGGAAGTCGAGCTTGGCGACCTTGGTCAACCCTTCGATCTCACCCTGCCCATCCTTCCCGGCGAAAGCGTCCAGAAGGACCAGTAGCCTCGCCTCGTGGAGGTCGTCGTTCGTCTCGAGTTCCGCGAGAGCTTCCACAAAGTCCATCAGGTCACCCCGCTGAGGCCACGGTGAACGGCTTGCTCCACCACACCTTGCACTCTTCGGTGAGCATGGCGGCGCGACCAAGCAACTGCTCGTCCGCGCTGTTGAACAGCGGGGTGTCTCCGCTCGCTCTTCGTTCTCCAAAGCGACGTCGCAGTGCTGTGAGCATCTCGAAACCGAACGGCCGCTCCTCTTTCTTCGACTCCTCGTACGCGCCCGCGGCTTCGCTCTGGACAAGCGTCTTCAGGTGGCGGTACCGCTGCAGCGCCCGTTCCTCTCCAAGCTTGTTGTTCCATTCGAGTTGCTGCCCCAGAGCGGCACTCCACCAGTCTCGCGCGGCATGCTGCGTCGTCACCGAGAGGCCCCCCGCGGTCAGTTTCTCGGCGAGGACAGACTGGTGGCGGGGAAGGGGCCGGGGGCCCCCGCCGTGCTCGGGCACTAACAGCGTGCCGGTGCTTCCGCGGGCGTCCCGCAGCACACCCTCGATTCTCTCCCTTGTCAGCCGCTTTCCGTTCACCGCCGCCGCTGTTTCAGCCGCGACTTTGCTTGTGAGGGCGCCGAGGTAGATGGGCAGGGCTTGTTCGTGATGGAGCGTCGAGGCGCGAGTCGTGTCGGCTACAAACGCGTCGGCGAGTCGCACGAGCTGCTCGTACGTGCAGTCTTGGCTCGGTATGTGGGACGTCCTGATGGCGTCGCACAGGCATTTGTGAATGTCTCGCAGTTTGGGTAGATCATGGTTGCATTGTGTTTTCTTGAGAGTCGACAGCACCTTGTCTCCCGTGCAGCCGACCTTCTTCGCGAGCTTGCCGATGTACTTTCCGAGGATGCCGGTCGCCGTTGGTACCGCGGCCGCGGCCGCCGCGAGCGCCAGAAGGTGCGGGAGGTTGGATCCATTCTCGCGGGTCGTGAAGAAGTGGTGGTTGGTCGCAAGCTCGAACTCGGTGAATTGCCCCGGGTAATCGATGTCCGTCCTGACGAACTTCGCGACCGCCGCCAGGATGGGCTCATCCCCAGACTTCCAAGCATCCGAGCCCAGCTGCCGAGTCTTGACCTGAATCCCCTTGAGTTTGCCAGTCCGACGTTTCACCAGCACATCTTCGAGTTGCTCGCAGAATACTTCGACGACGTCTTCGTCTTCCAGTAATACGGCGCACGCAAGGCAAGCGGCGTACGCGTACTGATACGAAAACCGTCGTCCCGTTTCATCGCCGCCATCCCCCGACACCGAGACGTCCGCGCCGCCAACGTCGCTCACACGTCCGGCTCCTTCGATATCGCCATTTCGGATGCGAGCCATATCCACAGGATAGCGATTGGGGGGATGCCCGTTCGGCGACATCCACCGGCCCGGGCACCCATTTCCCAGCAGTGCTGCCTTCAAGGTCGCTCCGTTCCGCCGTCGCCGCCCGCTCGCCGCGGGCTTGCGGACTTCGGGCAAGCACGGGTCGCGCCGGGAGGACCCCGTCACGCCCCCTGCACGCCCTGCGGCGGCCCTGCGTCCTCCGCCGGCGGCCCTCCGCTCCC
>CALMSL010000022.1 GCA_937872445.1 uncultured Microbacteriaceae bacterium
CGGCGTCCTCGCTCTCGGTGAGGCCAAGCGTTGAGCGTCCGGTATCAAGTCGGAGGCCTTCGCCGTCGTTGCGGTAGCTGACGATGACCGACGTGTAGCCCAACTCCGTGGCGACCTGCGCACCGCGCAAGGTTCCGGCCCGACTACTCCCAAGACCGTGGATGTGGATCGCCCAGGTCGAACAGTTCTCTTCGCCCTCAATGAGCCAGGCCGGGGCTACGCCCGCACCTGTGTCGATCGAGACGTCCGTGGCACTGAGGCCTGCATCAGCTGGGTTTGCGAAGTAGATCCCGCTCCATGAGAAGCGGTCGCAAGCGGAAGCTCGGAAGTCGTTTGCCATATCCGTCACAACCCGGGCGATCTGATCAGAGCCTCGGTCGAGCACTTCGTCGGATACTCGCACCCAATCGCCCGTCTCGAACCACAGGTTGTAGACACCACGCGCGGCAGTCTCGCGTGTGCGGTCGAGGACCAGTAGTCGCCGATCTCCATCAACTTCCACGTCGCGGATGGTCAGGTCGAAGTTCCTTGGGCCCACTGGTGCGGTCAGCCTCCGGGCGATAGTCCATCCGAGACTCAGACTTCCCGCGGTAAGTAGCGCCGCGCCCGCAGCGATGATCCGCCTCATACCTGTCCTTGTTCGCGTGCAGGGCGACCAGGCACAGATTCAAGCGCGCCGCGCGCATCAGCCCCCAAGAGGTGAGCCTCGGCTCGCTCCAGCAATGCACGATCGGGTCCAGTGACTTCGAAAGAAACGCGTGGATCGATCATGGCGTCACGAATCTCGACGATCTCGCGGTGGATGCGCACCTCTGGGTCATTCAGGCTCGACCCGAGCGAGTTCGTGCCGCTGAGTCCCGGCCGCACGAGTGTTGCTCGACGCCAGAGCGGCTCCAACTCTTTCACCATCTCAGCTGTCTGCGCACGTCGGGCACGATCCCTCACGTATCGGACCATTGGTTGCCCCACGAATCCGGCGCACAGAAAGACAAACGCGAGTAGAGATAGCGGCCCATACGTTGCGCCGACCGCGTTCATGAGTTCGAGGTTGCCTGAGATGTGCGCAACATCCATAACGATCACCACCACGCAGAGAGCGACGCCCGAAGCGGAGCCGATGAACAGCAGCGCTGGCGGAATGCGCTGGATGCCATCACCAAGCCTGAACTGGCGTGTCGCCAGCGCGAGCATCGCGGCAACGACGATCCCGCAGTACGTGAAAGCGACGATCGAATACGTCGCGGCCCACGGTTGGGCGCCGAGATCAATCATGAAATTGACCGTCGTTGACCCTCGATCGATGAGAGTGAAGGTCACTGAGGCGCCAAGGAGTGCGATGAACAGTGCGGAGCGACCAACGGCCGCGCGCACCAACCGAGGGCGATACTCCCCCGCTTTCATTGCTGCCCGGCCAAGGAAGAAGAGGCCGATCATCAGGAGGCCATCTGAGAGCAGCGTGGCCAGGTTGGTTGCGCCAAGGACTCGATCGACGACGACGTAGATCGCATCGACGTTGAGTGTCATTGCGATAGCGATGGTGAGCGCAGAGTACGTGATACTGCGGTCTGTGCGCCCGCGCCGCAGGATGAGCAGGCTCGCCACCAGCACCCACATGAGTGCCGCGACGAGCGTCTGGATCATGCGAATATCTCCGAGTAGCGAGACTCCGCGAAGGCCGAACCGCGGATGCCTGCCGCGAGCCGGTCCGCCAATGACTCTGCAGCGATCTCAGTGCCTGTGTCGAGGTCCTGGCGCCTGAGCAAACGTCCGCGAGTGTGCGGTGGGATATCGGGCAGCAGGGCATCCACCTCGGAGCACTCGTCGCCGTCGCAGTGCCCAAGAATCATGTGAGCGAACTCATGCAGAACGAACTGTTGGCGGTGCAGAATCGAGTCGCTGTGGGCATGAAGGATCAGATCCTCAGTATCGGTAGTCAGCCAGACGGCGCAGATGCCATCGTGGTCGCCAAGCTCGGCAAGCTCAACGACGCGCAGCTTCCGTTGTCTGCGCTGCCGCACAGCGTCGAACAATGCGTCGAAGGTGAAGGCTCCGCCCAGAGCAAGATCCGCGACAGCCGTAGACACGGTCATTTCGATATTCATGCTCTGCTCACCCTCCTTCGAGAGCATCTACCGGTGTCACGCACCGGGGTGCAACGTCACTGCTCGATTGTGTGTGCCATTTCCTCGTCTAGGAACCTGCTGATGGCTTGGAGAGCTTTCGGTGAAATATCTCCAAGGGTGCGGGCTGCGTAGGACTTGACCTTCGCCGCCCGCATTGAGCGCACAAGATCAAGCTGTGCACTCACTCTCGCCGGGACCTCGGCCCCATCAGAACCGACGAGGAAGTCAGCGTCGACATCGAAGAACGATGCCAGCCCTTCGAATACCTCGGGATCTTGCACGTACCGGTGCCCGTTCACCATGTAGGTCCACCGGGATCTCGACAGATTGGTACCGCGTTCGCCTAGGTAGGCGGCGATCTGCGAATACGTCGGTTCAATACCGGACTCAGCGATCGCAACATCGAGCAGCAGGCGCAGGCGTTTCGCGAGATCCACAGCTGCGGCTTTGCTCTCGTTCTCGGTCATTGGTGCTGACCCCTTCCGTTCGGGACGGGTAGGTATCGGCGACTATCGCCCCGGCGCGGGCGTTGCGCATGCTCAATATAGCCGTTGAGCATGCACAAATCAAGGGTTGCGCATGCTCAATTGCCATGTTAGAACGGAAGACCTAAGCCATTTGAGCATGCTCAATGAGCGCCATCTGACGTGACCACGCCACTGCTCATAGGGAGGTCAACCATGCCAAATCCGAGGCGATGATGCGCGTTCAGTCAGTCGCGCGTGGTCGTAGCTTGCTCACGAGACCTTGGCGAGCATGCCTTTCCCCGCTATCGCGACTTGGGCATCCCCGCTCACCTCACAGGTGCATCGCCACACGCTTCCACGACGTGGCACGCCTGAGAGGAGGCCGACCGATGGCTTCGATTGACGATCGCCGCGAAGCGCGCGAAGCGAAGCTCGATGAGTTGCACGAGAAGCTGACCGAGGCTGTCGATCAGCTGGTGTCTGGCGAAGACTGGGCCAAGGCACTTGTCTTCGCAGCCCAGTTCCGAAGCCGTTCGTTCAACAACACGCTTCTGATCTGGATGCAGCACACCGCCGCGCATGAGGCAGGCCTGGTGCTCGATCCGATGCCTTCGTACGTGGCCGGGTACAAACAGTGGCAGCAGCTCGGGCATCAGGTGGAGAAGGGCCAGCCGGGTTACCAAATCCTTGCTCCCGTTACTGGCCGCTTCGCCTCGCCGACCCCATCGGACCAGACATCATGGCGACGACTCAACCGAAACGAGAAGCCTCGCCCCGGCGAGCAAGTTCGGTCGAAGATGGTCGGCGTCCGCCCCGCGTACGTCTGGGATGCCGCACAGACCTCGGGCGATCCGGTCCCGGCTCCGCCGACGCCGAAACTGCTGCAGGGCGAGGCTCCCTCGGGCCTCCGGGACGGAATTGTGCAGCAGATCGAAGCGTCCGGATTTCAGGTGCATGGCGTGGCGCACGCGGGCTTGATCTATGGTGCGAACGGCGTGACCGACTACGGGGAAAAAACCGTGAGCGTCCGCGATGACATGGACCCGGCCGCCCAGGTGAAGACGCTGGCTCACGAGCTCGCACATGTCCTCATGCACGGCCCCGACCAAGGAGATGCACGTCAGCACCGAGGCATTGGTGAAGTCGAGGCCGAGTCGGTAGCGCTCATGGTGGGCGCGGCGCACGGCATGGACACCACCGGCTACACGATTCCCTATGTCTCGACGTGGGCGGCTCAAGTCGATGGGGAGGAACCGTCGAAGGTCGTTCGAGCAACGGGCGAGCGAGTCCGTGCGACGGCGATGAAGATTCTCGATCAGCTCGACACGCAAATGACCGGTGACGGCACACCTCCGGGGCTTGAGCGTGACTCGCCTCGTCAAGGCTCCAAGGCAGTCGAACACGCGGGCGCCTCACCCTCAACCATGGCCACCGCGGCGTCACAACAGGTGGCGTTGGCCGACGTGCGAGGGCTGCGATGAATGCGCCGGAAGCATTCGTGACGACGCTCGATCACATTAGTCGCGGGGTCTCTCTCCGTCAGAGCGCGCTCGCGTTCGCAGCATCCGGCGTCCCCGTGTTTCCCTGCACCGCGGGCGGGAAGCGCCCCGCCGTTGCGGGAGGGTTCCTTTCGGCCAGCAGCGAGCCCGAGTCGGTTCATCGCTGGTGGGCCGCGATGCCGTCAGCAAATATCGGGATGCCGACTGGCGCTGCCACGGGCCTTGTCGTGGTGGACGTCGACGTGCACAGCTCGGTCAACGGTTACGACGCACTCGATGGCGCCCAGCGTGCCGGGCTGCTTGAAGGTTGGGAAGCCGCCGTCAGGACTCCGTCCGGCGGGCTGCACCTCTTCTTCCCAGCAGACAGGAACAGCGAGCAGCGCTCGTGGCAATCCGCGCGGACCGGAATCGACTTCCGTGGCGACGGAGGCTATGTCATCGTCCCACCGTCCGAGCGCACCCTCGCCGGGTCGACGCACCGATACGAGATCCTCCAGTTGGCTGGTGGACCAGGTCGTCCGCTCGACTCGCAGCAGCTCCACGACTATCTCGATCCGCCGCAACGTAACGAGGCACGTCGAAGTCCGCGGTCGGCGCAACAGCCAGTTGACGTGCAACGGCTGGCCGATTGGGTTGCGCGACTCCAAGAAGGCGAACGCAACCATGGGCTCTTCTGGGCCGCGTGCAAGATGGCGGAGCAGATGGTGCCGAACCGCGAGGCGCTCGACGCCCTCAGCGCTGCCGCCGAACAGGCCGGTCTCAGCCAGCGAGAAGCCGCAACTACCGTCCGGTCTGCATACCGGGCAGTGCAGGGTGCACCTCCGCAGCGATCGATACACGCCAACACAAAAACGTCGTGTGATCGCCCACCGCCCACGTCACGCCCACGGGCACTGGCATGAGTGATTTCAACGCGCGACGATGGGCTGTCATGACGGCCGTCGCGGGCACTGTCTTCATTGCCGCGGGAGCTTTCTGGCTGTCATTCACCTCGCTTGCGGACCTTGCCGCCCGTTCAGGGATTGGTGCCGGGCAAGCGTGGGCGTGGCCGCTCATTGTCGACGGCGTCATCGTCGTATCGACCGTCGCCGTCGTCGCGCTGGCCGGAGCCCGAGCCGCCTGGTACCCCTGGACTCTGCTGGCTGGCGCCGCGGCCGTGTCGGTGACAGCCAATTCGATTCACGCGGTTGTCGCGGCGGATGCCGATGTGCCGAGCTTTCTCGCCGCGGCGGTGGCGGCGGTTCCACCGCTGGTCTTGCTGGCGATCACTCACCTCACAGTGCTCCTCATCCGTATTCCCGAGCGACCCGAATCTGCTCGCAAGACCATGACGCAGACCACGCTCCAGGACTCTGCGATGGCTTTGCGCACGGACGGGTGGTCGAACAAGAGGATCGCGCGTGAGCTGAGTGTGCACCCTTCGACTGTGGGCCGCTGGTTCGCAAACAACCCGCTCGATCAGGAGCGCAATGTGCCCACATTCGCAACGCCGCACAAGGAGGAATTGAAATGAGCGAAGAAGAAAAGGATGGCAGGGCTCTCGTCGCCGATGAAGGTTCCGTGACGATGGCGAGCGCGCCAGAAGCTGTTGAGGCAGCGAGCGTTCAAGGTCATCGCAATGGCGCTGGAATCGACCCCTCGTTCTACCGCGGCCGCGGAGTCGAGTGGGTGAGGCCGACTGATCTGATGGTGCGCGGTGGGTCGCGCGTTGCCGGGGCAGGGATCAATTTCCAGGCCGAGCTTCGACGTCGCACGTACCAGGCGACCGCGACCAGCGCCCGCGGCATCGCGGAGCGAGCCCGGCACCTCCCGCCGTTGTCCGCGTTCGGACATGGCAGCTCCCGACGAGGCGCCGAGCGCGGCGCGATCGGGACCCCCTGATCGTCGGGCATGGCATCTCATGGGCACTTCGCTGACATCCAGGACCCCGCCGGGGAGCGGGCGCGCACCTGCTTGCCAGGAGGTGCCCACACCATGACCAATAACAACAGCCCGGCGCCGCAGCCACGCGAGGACTATACGACGAGCGAAGGGCTTCGCGCCTTGCTGCATCGACTGCACGACACGGGTGCCCGCGCGTGGGAGCACGATCGCGTCGCTGCTGAACTCGCAGCATTCGCCGCGGAGAAGTACGCCGCATTGGCTCGCAAGCATGGCCTGGATCCGTGGGAGGCCGCATCGGCAGCATTCGACGTGATGAGAACTCGATCCGCTCGCGAGGCCATCGATCCTTGGGCTGTGGTCACCCGTGGCGTCCAAGTCACCTGCATCGCCGAGGAACGCGGGCAGGGCTTGCTCTGCGCGACGCATCAAGCACGTCGCCCGCAGGTATCTGCGTTTCACGACCCCGAGCGTTTTGCCGACCGCGAAAATCCACTGGCCGATTACCACCCGGCGTTCCACGTCGTGGATCGATACTCCATCACGGAAGACGACGACCCCAACACCACGCGAGACGTCGATACAGCCCGGCGCGCAATCAAGTGCTCGATCACCCTGTTCACGACCTTGGGGTGGCCCGAAAACACCGCGCGGGCCGCGATCGAGCATGTGTGCAGCGCGGTGGCGCGGATCGGGTCTCGGCAAAGTGCGTACGAGCTGCTGCGCCGAGACAAGCATGCAAGAGCGCTTCTTGACTTGCCCGCCGACTCCTGGTCGGCGCTTCTGCACGTGCTGCTTGGGCATCCCCATCCTGCTTACCGAGCGACGAGCACCGGGCGCGGCATCCTGCTCCGTCTACTCGTCGGCGAGACACTCCCGACGCTTCTCAGTGACGACGACCTGGTCATGATTGTTGCGATGTCGGCGCCCACTCATGGGAACGCACGATGAATGCACGTGACGGCCATATCGAGCTGGACCGGGCAGTCGACTCGATCCAGGTCGGACGCCGTCACCGCACTGGGCTCGGCGACCTCGGATCGCTCTCCGCGTCGATCGAGCGCGATGGTCTGCTGCAGCCGATCACAGTCACCCCTGATGGGATCCTGGTCTGCGGAGCGCGACGATTGGCGGCGATCAAGCAGCTCGGATGGCAGCACGTCAAGGTCTGGGTGCGGTCCGGCATCTCGGGGGATCTCGCGCACCTCCTTGCCGAGCAGGACGACAACGTGCTGCACAAGCCGCTCACCCAGCTGGAGAGTGCCGCGCTCTATCGGGAGATCAAGACGCTGATGGCTGAGGATGCCGCTCGCCGTCAGGAAGCGTCACGGTTCAGCCGCGAAAATCAGCCGGGAACTGACGGTGACGCAAATTTTGCGGCACCGTCAGAGTCGCTCGGAGATTCCCGTGCGCAGGCCGCCGCGATGATCCCGGATGGCGCGTCACACACCACGCTGGAGAAGATCAACTACCTGCAGCAACTCGCTGACGATGAGAACCAGACAGAGTCGGTGCGAGAGGGCGTCGCAGCTGAGCTTGAACTCATCGGGTCCGGCGCACCCGTGCATCCCAGTTATGAACGCGCACGGCAGCTCGTGTGGGGGGCTCAGTCAGACGCACCGGCCGAGGACGTAGCGCAGCTGGCGGAGGCCGCGCTGGCACGCATCAAGAGCATGCCGCGTCAGAAGCGTCGTCCCTCGCCGAGCCCCAGAACGGCGCCTATCGACAGCGACGAGCCCTGGCCAGTTCGGGCGTTCGTGGTGACGTGGAATGAACTCGATGGATGGTGGCGACACTTTGAGGTCGACGACCTCGTCCGCCAGCTCAGCGATGCAGAAGTCGAGATTTTCCTCCGTGTCGTTGACGCGACTTCACACTTTGCCGAACAACTCCGAAGTGCGCTCGATGCCGAGGATGCAAGTTCCGACTCAACAGCATCAAGAGGCAACCTTCGCGCGATCTGATGATGACGGGCTGGCGCTGCGCACCTGCCCGATATGAAGCTCCCCACCGCGCTCCGCTCACGACGCACGCTCGTCGCTCTCATCACCGCTTCGATAGCGGTGATCCTCGTCACAGGTGTTGGCGTCTACGGGATCATCATCGGCTCCCACGAAACCACGGCTCCGATCGGTCCGTCACCGTCGAGCACTGAACCAGCAGCGCAACCGTCGCGTGAGTCACCGTTCCGGCCGTCTCGGATTACGGCCATCCCTCACAACACCGATGCGGAGACCTTCTCGCGCAGCGTCGCGACGGCGCTGTTCACCTGGGACACCGGCAGTGGGTTCCTGCCGCTGGACTATGCCGAAGTCATCCTCGATGTCGCCGACCCCACCGGCACCGAGCAGCCGGGGCTCGCAGCCGACATTGCAACGTACCTGCCCACCCAGGACGCGTGGGCACAGCTGCGACAGTACGCGACGAGCCAACGCTTGGAAATCACGTCCGCGCACGTGCCGGATACCTGGGCCAACGCGCTCGCTCAGGCTCGCCCTGGCCAGCTCCCCGCAGGCGCCACCGCATTCACGATCGCGGGAATCCGCCATCGCTCCGGTCTCTGGAACGGTGACCAAGTCAGCGCTGAGCAAGAGGTCGCGTTCACGGTCTTCATCGCGTGCCCGCCCGATGACAGTTGCTACGTCTTGCGGCTCTCACAGCTGAACAATCCGCTGCGTTAGGAAGACCAGCTCATGATGAAGAAGCTCGCGATCGCAGTCGTCGCCCTGATGTTCTTGGCTCCAACGCTAGGGCTCGTCACCGTCGGCCTCGTGATAAATCCCGCCGTTATTGCGTGTCTTTCCTCGTCAGGACTCACCTTGGGCAACGTGCCGGACTCTCTCGTGGTGACAACAGCGAATGGTGAGACGTTCACGCTCAACAAGCAGCAGCTGACTCACGCGGCAACGAT
>CALMSL010000023.1 GCA_937872445.1 uncultured Microbacteriaceae bacterium
GGCAGGCCGGTTGGGGTGTGATGTGGCGCACGGGGTTGCTCGTGAATCCGCCGGAGGTGCGTGCGCTCCACGGGCTGACGGATGCCGAGAAACTCCTGGGCTGGCTGTACGTCGGCAGCATTGACGAGAAGTTTCGCGCGCGTCTGCGAAAGTCCAACCGCCCCGCGCTTGACCCGCACCAGTTTCTGGGAACGATGCCGCACTAACAGTCGCGCGAAGTTATCGGTGCAGCTAGAGAGCGTCGCGAGTGTTGGCCTCGATGCCATCTAATGCTATTTCCATAGATTCGAGCTGCCTGCTCATCGTGGAGGACATCATCGACCGCGGGCTGACCTTGTCGTGGCTGCTCGCGAACCTGCGTAGTCGCGGGGTGAAGTCGGTGGACATCCTGGCGCTGCTGCGCAAACCGGATGCCGCCAAGGTCGACGTGGATGTGAAGTATGTCGGCTTCGAAATCCCGAACAAGTTCGTGGTCGGGTAAGGGCTCGAATACGCGGAGAAGTACCGCAACCTGCGTGGTGTAGGTGTGCTTGCGCCGCACGTGTACCAGAAATTAGACTCCTCTGACTCTCGGCTGAACTGCGACTTTGGAGACCTGCATTCGCGTCTTTATTTTTCGCAAAAGGCACGGTCGCCTCGCTACGGGTACTTTTGACCCATGAGTCCCACTTTCTCATTTGAAACGGAGCGGCCGGAGGCCATCATCTGTGATCTTGATGGGACTCTATGTGATGTTAGCCGGATTCGGTATTTGGTCGAACGGCCCGCAATCGGTAAAGGGTTCAAGCCCAATTTCGATCAATTTCATGCGAGCTCGATTGATTGCCCCGCATACCCAGAGGTGACAAGTTTGCTCAAACGGGCCCGTCGGTCGGGGCTCGCGATTTTAATCGTGACGGGCAGGGAAGAGAAGTGGTCCTTCCTCACGTCCACGTGGTTACGGGAGAAGAACATCGCTTACGACGAGCTCTTGATGCGTAGAGCAAAGGACTATCGCCCGGATGCCGAAATCAAGGCGGAGATTGCTATCGAACTTTCGGCGCGATTTGATGCACGGATTGCCATAGACGATCGGCGGAGCCTGATAGACACGTGGAAATCGGCAGGAATTGCGGCGGCGATTGTGTCGGATCGGGGCGAAGTAGGGCCAATTGAATGGCCGCTCGGTATTAATGCGGATCCGCTGCTGCAGGCAATCGTTTATCAAGAGCGCGACTCGCGGGTTCAACGGCGCGAGTAGCTCTGAGCGATTGAGGACGGGCGGCTGTACTAGCCTGTGGGGAGTCCGCATTCGAGCTGGCTGGAGGTTTGAGTGTCCACGATTCAGAAGCTCGACTTGGAGACGCGGCCCGGAGTTGCGGGCCAGGAAATTCGGCTTTCACCGTTCCTTAGGTGGGCGGGAGGAAAACGCTGGCTAGTTCCGCAGATCCTAGAACTGCTAGGTGAAGCAGACATATCTGGTTATCACGAACCGTTTCTTGGCGGAGGTTCTGTCTTCTTTGCATTGAGAAAAACCGGGCGAGTCTATTTGTCGGACCTAAATAAGGACCTCATCGAGGTCTATCGCGAGGTGTCGAGTCACCCGCGCGAAGTGGCCGAGCTTCTATCAAATTATACGAATTGCGCCACTGAGTACTATGCAGCAAGGGCAGATCTGCCAGATGATCCAATCCAGCGAGCCGCTCGATTCATTTTCCTAAATCACACTTCCTACAACGGAATTTTCCGAGTTAATCTCAAAGGGGAATACAACGTACCGTATGGGAGTCGAAAGTCTGTAAATATGCCTGACGACGACTGCCTTGTGCGAGCCAGCGCAAGGCTTCAG
>CALMSL010000024.1 GCA_937872445.1 uncultured Microbacteriaceae bacterium
TTGCAGGCAACACACCCTACGAACGCCTCAAACAGAAAACCCAAGGCCCACTGTCATAGGCCTCCGTCAGTTGCACATCTAGGTCGCCCTTATTCGGCATCGAGAAACCCCCTCTCCGCCGCCGCTTCGACCAGTGGCTGGGCAACGGCATCGCCAACCGCGCCTCGTATCGCCTCGACCAGCTCCCGCACGCGGTAACTCACCATAACGTCCGAGCCGGTCGTGCTCCGGACACGCTCGGCGAAGAAAGCAACGAGCTCAGGGCCATAGGCGGCGAGGACGCCATCCGGAAACTCCAGATTGAAGAACCGCTCGCCGAGACCGATGCTGTGCCCGCCGAGAAGCGTCGCTGCGGCAGGGATGAACTCACCGACGACAGGCACGACGTCCGCCCAGCGCGCAAGCTCTTCGGCCGATGCGATCCGCGGCTGCCCGCTGAGACGGCGTTCCAGATGCTTGCCGAGCCACCGGCGCCACACCTCGGCCCCGTCGACGCCGTCCTCACTTAGGAATCGGGCTACCGCTTCAGCGAAGCCGGGGGCATGCGAGCCGTCGGACGCGAGCACCGTCTGATCCAGTAGTCGCCTCTGGTCGGTACTCGTGATGCCCGCGTATGACACCACGGAGGTGATGAACCTCAAGAAGATGTGATGCAGGGTCTGGTCTGGCAACTCGTGGAGACGGCTGAGCTCGGCGACCATGCTGTCGAACAGGCCGGCTGCGAGGATCCGGTCATTCCACCTGGCATGGTGCAGGAAGGGGGTCCAGACAAAGGCATGCCGTTGCGGGCTGTTGAAGAGCGGAAGCAGGTGCGCCGTCGCGAAGTCTGCATCTGCGGCGAAGTAGAAGAACAGCTCTCCGGCAATCGCGGGCTGAGTCGCATCCCGCGCATCCTTGTTGCCGTTCAGCAGCGCGACGAGCGCATCCGACTCCTCGTCACTGAGTCCAGCCCACTCCTCACGCGAGTGCCGCCAGCGGCGATCGATCTCCGCCGCCCAATACTGCGCCAAGAACCCCGGCCACGAGTTCAGGTAGAGAGGCGCGACCGACAAGGGGGTCGAGTCCTCTCGGTGCGTGAATCCTGTGCCCTGCTCGCGCCAGAATGCTCCCGCCAGCTCGCGCATGGATGCGAGCACCGGCAACTCATCCACGTCGATCTGATGTCGAATCTGATCAAGCAGGAAACGCCCGATCGCATAGGCGGAGTCCTTGTCCGGCAGCAGTGCGTTGAGGCGCTGGACGGCCCCGAGTCCCGAATCTCCGAGGTTGGCTTTCCCCCAGCCCTCGGCGATCGCGCGCCACAGGTCGACCTGCTCCTCGTCAAGGTCGTCACGACCGAGGATCTCGTCCCAGAGCAACAGGCCAAGGTCTGGGCGTCGCTCGGCGGCCCGCTGCACGAGCCCGAGCGCATCCCGCCACTCGGGCTGATTGAAGTTGCGTTCGGAGTAGTCGTAGGACAGCAGGCCATCGAGCGCGGCACCCACGTCATGACTGAGCGTCTGGATGAATTCCTCGATGTCCATAGGCGGCTTCCCACCCCAGGTTCCAATCGACATCCAGCTGTCGAAGTCGGGATGCTCTCGCGCCGCGAAGCCGGGGTTCTCAGCCTGAAGCGCGGCGAATGCGGTCTGCGCCTCAGCCCAGTCAGGGTCGGCCTGCGTCAGCCACGCGAGCAGGTTCTACTTCGCGTCCATGAAGTGATGGTTACGATCGGGAATCTCTTCGGGGTAGTCGGGTCCGACAGCTACGGCGTCCAGGACCCGCCGCTTGAGCGACGGCGATGCAAGCGCGACTGCGGCAGCGAGCACTTGGTAGGTCTCGCGCTTCAGGTTGCCTGCATAGAGCCCTGTGCGATCGAGGAGCCACGAGAGCTTGTCGTCCACACTTCGTGTCGGATCGCTGGATATCAGATGGAGGGCCAGCCGTTGCATAAGTGCGCGGTCAAGGCTCCACCATCGGTCCGGCAGGTTTGGCCAGCTAGGCAGTGCCTTTATCCCGTATTCGCGGAGCCCGTCGATGATCGCATCGAGCGGTTCCCGCTGGCCGTCTTGGGCGTGCGGCTCAATCGCGGAGCGGTGATGCGCAAGCGGGTCCCAGCCGCGCTCACCGTTATACGCGTCGAGCAGGTCGTACGCCGCGAGGATGGCGTCCTCCAGGACACTGCCGAGAGAGCGATCTCCAGGGTCGGATGCCTGCACGACGAGCAGGACATGCTTGGTGAGCGCGTAGTCCTCCGAGTTCCAGGTGACCTTCGCATCGGGATGGATCGTGCGCTCCATGGACTCGTCGATGAACCAGCGCCGCTCCAGCTTAAGGAACGGACGCATCGCCGCCCGCAGCACCGCCATGCTGGGTGCCGTCGAATCGGGCAGGAAGGGCATAAGGAAGTCGGTTCCGAGCGGCGCCGACTGTCCGTAGATCGAGGTGGCGAGGAGTGCCTGCCACCGTTCTCCGGCAGACCCCTCTTGCTTGCTTAGGTCGTTGGCGAGCCAGGTGGCGGTCCGGTAGAGCGAAGCAGTCATCGACTGCCCGAGTCGCTGCAGGGTCTGGAGCGCTGCACCGTTCAGTGTCGTCGACTCGATAAAGGTCCTTGCGAACCAACTGCCTAGGATCGCCGTCGCGTCCGGCACATCCGGGGGTGAGAACAGGGCCTTGAATTCAGGGAGATCCTCCAGCCATGCCAGCCAGTCGAGTTTGGCTTCGTTGGGGAGTGATCCAGTCGCAATCGCGAAGTCGCGGGCGCCGTCGGTAGTCCGGAGGCGAGCATGGAGGTAGTCGCGGTCGGGCAGTGGAAGTGCGGTTCCGCCCGCGACGATCGCCTGCACGCGCGACTGGTGATCGGTTTGCCCCATCTTGGCGCGGCCGGCCCACGCCGTGAGCGCCCCCACGAGCGCTACATGATCGCGCCCGACTACCGGGTAGGCGATCGGCTGAATCCCCAGGTAGCCCCACTTGCTGTCCGACGGATCGCTCGTGAACGCGAACCGTTTAGAGGCCACGGCCTTGCCGCTCGACGGCAGCCCGAGCGCAAGGTATCGCATGATCACGTCGTCGTGGCTATAGCCGATGAACACCACGGTGAATTGATCGAACATGGGGAGGAGGAACCGTGCTGCCCACGCATCGGTGATGTATGCGTGGCCGAAGTCACGGTCGGTGAGGATCAACTCCTCCTTCGGGCGTCGTACTGAGCCGTGCAGGTGGACAAGCCCGTCGAAGTCGCGCCCGAGTGGCAACGCCGGGGCGTACCAAAGGTTCGGGACTGTGATCGACCCGCTGCTTGCAGCAGAAGCAAGGTGATCGTCGTAGTTCGTCGTCACCACGCGGAACGCTCCTCCGATTCCCGCGAGGTCGACAATCGCACCATGGAGCGGATTGAATCTCGACTTCGGATTGGAAATCAGGGCGTGCGCGTGGTGATGCGCGTCAAACCCCTGTGGCAATGACTCCAGCTGTCCAATGAAAAAGTCAAGTCCGCCGCGCTTCGAGAATGGATGCGATGCTAGTCGCGCAAGTTTCTTCGCGAGACCGTCAAAAAGCGGAAGGTTCGAAGGCTTACCAAGCGAAGCCCCTGCACCGACGAAGAACACGAGCTCGCCGCGCTCGTGGGCGTCGAGGATCTTGTCGGGCAGTTCGACGTCGCCGGTAATCCACATCAGGCCACGACCTCGGTGTCGCCGTTCAGTACGTTCACCGACGCGCCCCCGTCAGCACTTCTTCGAGACGCCTGCGCAGCAATGTCTTGCTGACGCCAAGCTCTAGCGCAAGCCAGCACCGAATGAGTAGGAAACCCTGCCGCGCTCGCCCGATCGCCTCGTTCGAGGTGACTGGGGCGTTGTCAGCATGCTTCGCGCCCTTGAACGCTCGATTGAATTGGTCGCGCCACAGATCGGCGCGCTTCGATTTCCCGTAGGTGGCGGCACTCGCGATACCGACCGCGTCGGTCACAATCTTCAGCAGTTCGGGATAGCTCGGTGTCTTCCTTGAGGCCCGATTCGTCTGCCGCCAGATCGCGTAACCCAACGCCTCCAGTGCCACGCCGATCTGCAACAACTGGGACTCGACGGTTGAGTTCTTTTGGAAGAGAGTGGTGACCGCGATCCAGGTCGGACGCGACCACTGCTGAAATCCTGTGAGCCATGCGGAGACTCGGGCGGGGGCGGTTTCGTCGAGGTAGAATAACGGCTCGCGATTATCGAGTAAGTCGTGCGAACCGTCGCCGCGGCCAAACGTTGGCTCGAAGGCTTCGGGCCACCAGCGGCGCTTGTCATTCCTGATGTCGATGGGCTGATCGTCATGCCGCATCGCCGACTTCATTACTGCAGCGCACGGGAACGCGTAAGCGAGGCACATGAGGTCCTGGATCATCCGATGTTGAGCGGAGTGGTGATCCCAGGAACGCCTACTGCGAGTGCGGGTCTCAACTGTCAGCCGGTCGGTGATGGTGAAAACGCCGTTCTTAGGTCTTGGCTGATGTGAGTATGACGTAGTGAGCCGGAGGTCAAACGCGCCACCAAGGACGTGATCGGGCAAGTTTTTTGCGGACAGCTCCAGACCAGTCACACCTTCCCTGTCTTTGAAGTGGAGCCGGGTTTCCACGGTCGTCTTCTTCGCCCATCGGGCAAGGCCTTCGACTTCAGTGCGCAGGCCATTGATCTTCGAGCAGGCGACATCGTTCGACCCGGTGGCGATCGCGAAGCGATAACGAATGCGTTGCTCAGAATGATCCAGCGTCGAGGCGGACGCGCCGCTCGACCGCCCCTCCTGTAATGTCAACCAGCCTTCGCCATCTCGAGCGACGAGGGGATCGGGTAGCGGCAATTTGGAGTTGAGATCGAATGCAAAGGCAAAGCCCAGTGCTCGCGGCCAAGTCACTTCAGTACCGTGGTCATCGAAAGTGACGACAATCACTTCGTCTGTCCCAGCCGTTCCCGACCGGCTGTGCATGATGCGGGTCACGCCCAGCGCCAACTTCTCGGTCATGCGACGACCTCCACGGTGTTTATAAATCTGTCAAATGTTTCGGCGGTCAATGTGCTGCGAGTCGACTGACGATGGATTGCACGGCAGGGACATCCGCGGGCGCCCATTGCAGGCATTCTAGATCTCCTGGGCATGTCACTTCACAGCTTCATGCTCGGTGAGTGTAAGGCCGCCGGAGTGGAGCTCACAACAGAACGCGGTGAGGGTGGCTTCACCGAATGTGCATTCATGTGTCGTTGAAGTGAACTCGTCGCCGCCCACAGTATCTGCATGAAGTTCTTCGCGAATCTCGGGAATTAGTGCTCCGTGTGGTGTTTCGTCCGCCTCGATTTTTCAGCCAGGAAATTCCCAAAACCCGGGTGGGTTTGACTGCGGTCCACGTTGTGCAGAGAGAGTCAAGCAATCTTTAGTAATTGCTATGCCAACGACATCGAAGTGTTTGAGCACGCTTCACTCTTGCACATCGCTGAGGGTCTCTCGCGGTCGCCATGCGGCGGAAGTGGGGGACTTCCCTTCTTGCGCCGGCGGACGCGGAACTTCGGTTGGTTTCCAAGGCGCGTTGCTGCCCGACAAATTTGACCTATCTGCGCTTAGCCAGCTGCCCACGGTACCAATGCCATGTTTCCCTGAATCGTTCTGAGATGGTCGGTCTCCTCAACCCCGCCATTCTCATACGCTTTAGCCGTCCTAACTTGAACCAAAGTGCGGCTAATCCCACAGCAAGGATCACCACGCCGGCGAGCCACGAAAGCCTAGCGGCCGTCGACTCGGGAGCACTACTCTCACCACTCGATAGATAGTTCGTGAGCCCCACGACGCTGACGAGGCTTCCATAAGAGATGATGAAGGTGAGAACCCCTGAGCTCCAGCCGGTTCGGAGAATCATCCGCGAATATTCGCTTGCAGAAAATCGACCTGCTTCCTCTAGCTCTGCCGCAAGGTCTCTAGGGGTGGATGGCGGTACCTTGCCAATTACATCGCGCTCAACCGCTGCCTCTTGCAAGTCTCGAATCTCGCGAGCCAGCTCCAACGCTGCTTGCGCTCGTTTACTTAGGCGTAGAGCGCGTTCCCCCCTAATTGCGGTCCACCCGATTGTGATTGTCGCGATCACACCCGCGACTCCAATGATTAGGTTCCAGGCCTCAAGCAATCAACACCCCCAGATTTTTGAATCAGATACCTGCCGTTCGACTCTGGTGCAATCCAATGCCTGACCACTGACTTTCCAGATGCCTACAAAACGAGGCCCGTCGGCTGACAGTAGCTTTTCGACTGAGTCTCCCACGGATGTTGAGCCAATCCACTTGGGCTTGGATTTATGCCGTATCGGTTGATGCTCGCAGTCGACTCTCTAAGGTTGAACGTTCGCCATGGTTTTGTGCCGTGTGGCCTCCGCAATCCGCTCCACCACATATTCAGCATCCCGCCCCACTCCGCCGAGCAACTGCGAGGTGAGCCCGAACTGGAACGGCATCCCGACGAAGAACAGGCCGGGCATGCTCGCCACCACGCCGCGCGGCGCATCCGGCAGGCCGCCCGCATCCAGCGGCACACCCTCGATCCACTCCAGGCCGGGTCGGAATCCGGTCGCCCAGATCACCGTGCTGGGGCGCGGAACGCTCACGCCCTCCGCCGTCGGTGCGCCGCCCTCGACGATGGTGAGGCGCGGCAACAGCGTCACTCCCGCCGCCTGCACCTGTTTCATCGAGATTCGGATGAGCGGCCCACCCCGCGACCGGAACTTCGGCCCCACCTTGCGTCCGATCGGGGTCGCGATCGTGAGCACACGGTAGATGAACGCCCAATACAGTTCGCCGGCCACCGCGAGCAGGGCATCCGGGATGTGCGGCGTCGGGCGCCCGGCGAGGAACACCGGATGGCTCGCCGCCAGCTCGAGCGCGATCTCCGCGCCGGACGTCCCCGCACCCACCACGAGCACCGAACCAGGCGGCACCGAATCCGGGTTGCGGTACTCGCTCGAATGCAGCTGCCGGATGACCGCATCCAGCTCCGACGCGAAACCCGGCACGGCAGGCGCCGTCGTCGCCCCGGTTGCCACCACAACACTGTCGGCGGTCAGCACCCCGGCGCTCGTCGTGACGGTGAAACCCTGGCCTGAGTGCGCCACCTCGCTGGCTGACAACCCGGTGACCGTCACGCCAGGACGCACGGGAAGCTCGAACTTCGTCGCGTAGCGCTCCAGGTAGTCAGCAATCTCGTCCTTGCTGAGAAAGCCGCGAGACTTCTGGTGCGGCAACCCGGGCAGGCTTGAATGGCGCGTGGGAGTGAACAGCTGGAGCGAATCCCACCGACGACGCCACTCATCGCCGACGCGTGCCTCCGCGTTCAGAATCACGAAATCCTCGCCGCGCTCGGTGAGGTGGTACCCGGTCGCGAGCCCGGCCTGGCCAGCGCCGATCACGATTGTGGAGTAGTGGGTGCGATAGTCAACCATGACGAGTCTCCTGAGCATCAATAGATGTTGATTAGAATAGCATTCTAGCGAGTGGAACGATAGTCTAGGTTTATGTCTGCCACGACACCTCCCGCCACGTCACCGTCCACCACTCCGCTGCCCACCGTGCCCCTCCGGGACACGCTCGCTGCCGCGACGCGCACCCAGATTGTTGATGCCGCCACCGCCCTGTTCAGCGAACTCGGCTACGTCGGCACGTCCATCGGCGCGATCGCCACGCGCGCGGGGGTTGCCGTGCAGACGATCTACAACGCGATCGGCAACAAGACGGCGGTGCTGTCGGCGGTGCTCGACGCTGCGGTATCCGGACCGAACGCGCCCACGCCCGTGCCGGAGTTCATGGCCGAGCGCACGGGCGCCGCGCAGGATGCCAGCGAGTTTCTCGACATCATCGCGGACTGGCTGCTCGAGGCCAATGAGCGCGTCGCATCCATCCACTGGATCATCCAACAGTCCGTCGCGGTCGACGAGGATGCCGCGGCGTTCGAGCAGAAACGCGCGCAGCAGAGGCTCCGCAACTACGGTCTCGCCGCCGCCGGTTTGCGGGAGCGCGGTGGCCTGCGCAACGGCATGACGGATGACCAGGCGGCCGCCACGATCTGGTCGATCGGGCATCCGACCGCGTATCGCGCGCTCGTCATCGACGCTGAGTG
>CALMSL010000025.1 GCA_937872445.1 uncultured Microbacteriaceae bacterium
ATCGAGGCACGCGACTTGTTCATTCCCCCCATGCTAGGTCGGAGTCGGGGCCCGCGAATGTGATGTGGCTCACCGACGTGGCGGTCCCGGCAGTCTCCGTCACGCTCAGTGTGCCGCGCGAATCCCTGTGGATCGTAGCGGAGTAAGCCCGGACGGTCTCGAGACCACGGTTGCGGACCGATCCGCGAGCGGCAGAAGGCGGCGGAGTCCCTCGTTCTCCGCCGGGTCGAGCACCGAATGCTGCACGCACGCAGGAACGAGCCGGCCGTCCTCCGGATGGCTCATCGCGTACATACAGGAACCAAGGCGCTCCTGCGTTTCCCTGATGAGCGGGTCGTCGCTCGTCAGCCCTTGCTCCATGAGCTCCCACGCGGGCTTGACCTGCGCCGCATCCATGAAATTGTGCACGACAAACGTCTTGAACGACAGCGTGCCGCTGCGCATCGCCCTCAGAACAGCGCGCAGACCACCCGAACGGCGGATGATCCTGCCGAGCAACCCCAGAAGGGGCGGGACATCACCCGGGTGCCGAAGGAGCGCGCGAACCACCTTGACGGCGAGCACCGGCCGCGACGTTCCGCCGAAAATCATGCCGCCGAAATGTTTCAGGAATCTGTCGCGCGCTGCGAGATCCTTCGCATCATCCGGGTCAAGGAGCGGTGCGAACCGATTGCCCACCCACGCACCCACCGTGGTGCGGTTGCACCGAGGGTCGCCGAACTGGGTCGCCTTCCACGGCAGTTTCTGCCCTGCGCCTTCCTCGATGCGCTCCCAGACATCATCGATGCTCACGTCATCGAAATCCTCTTTCCAGCGCCGCTCGTCACCAATGAACGCGGCCGGCTGGAACGACATCATGTCGAACGACATCCCGAGCACCGATCTGGTGACCTCGCTCACCTCGTCAAGGTTCGACGGGGTCACTGTCATGTTGTGCGCGAGATACGAAGTGACCCCGTGCTCGCGGCGCAACCTCGCGAACATTTCGGCGAATTGCTCGCGGAACGGATCCAGCTCCGCTTCGCTGCGCGGCCGCACCGCACCCCGCCGCCCACGCATGAGCGAGTCGAAGTGCGCCGCGAACGAAACCTTGTCGAACCGCGGATGCCCTTCTGCGTCGAGCACGACATCCAGGAGGTAGTCATACTCGAAGTCGCCGTGCGTCATCGACATCGGCTCGCGGCCCGCAGCGCGCATGGCGAGAAGCGCAGCCGCGTGATCCTCCGCCGCGAGAAGACTCACCTCGCCGCCGATGAGCTGGGCGTGCGCGCGGGGCCCCCGCCGCTCGCGCAGGAAGTTCATCTGCAGCGCAACGTTGTCCAGAGTGTGATCACCGTCGATCCGTACTTTGTTCGCATCCGCCGAGTGGTAGCAGGGCGAGCACGTCAGGTTGCACTTCGGAAAGACGCCGTGCGTTCCCTCGCACCCGACAGCGCACCGGCCCAGCAACTGATTATCCGTCTTGACGTGATCCGGTAAATTCGCCCAGCGCTCGTCCAGTGCGCGACGCGATTCGGGCAGGATTGGCCTCGTCTCCAGCTCGAAGCGACGCAGAGCTTCAGTGATCGACATGGTTCACGATAACCACGTCGCCCGCGTGGGCTCTGTGTTGTGCGTCACATTGGGGGTAGGGGGACGTTTCGAGACCATGTGGCTTCGCACTGTCCCTCACCAGGCAGAACCGGCCGCAGCAGAGCGGTTGCGCGGGTGTTTCTGCCGAGTGCTGGTGTGGAAACACCTGCTGTCGGCAGAAACACCCGCGCTAGCAACCACAGAAGCGGCGAGAGCGACCGCCCGCTCAGGGACAGGGCTTGCTACGGGGTGATGCCGCTCGCGGCGATCGCCCTTTGCAACGCGTCCTGAAGCTGTTTGTCGGCCTGAGCCGCCGCCACGAGGTCGTTGGCCGCATACGCGGCCTGACGCGCCTTCAGAGCCGCCGCAGCATCCTGCAACGCCGCATCGAGCGCTGCGTTGGTGGATGGAGTGGTCGGCGGCTGGGTGCCCGGCTGATCGGTGCCCGGCGTCGTGGGAACGTTTGTGCTGTTGTCGCCGGCCGAAGCTCCGGAGTCGCCGCCAAAAATCACGTCGAGCGCAGCATCCAGAGTCGGCTCGAAGGCGACCTTGTTGCCGAACGCCACGAGAATCTTCTTCAGCAACGGATAACTCGTCTCGCCAGTCGAGCGGATATACACCGGCTGAACGTACAGCAGTCCACCACCAACCGGGAGAGTCAACAGGTTGCCCTTGATGACATCCGTCGAACCCTGACTCAACAGGTTCAATTCGGTGGAAACGGTCGGGTCGGAGTTGAAGTTGTTCTGCACCTGGCCTGGACCCGGAACGGTTTCCGCCTTCGGCAGGGTGAGCAGCGTGAACTTGCCATAATCTGGCGAAATCTTGCCCGGCGTATTGCCGGCATCCGCATTCACCGCGAGATAACCGGTGAGGATGCTGCGCGCCTTATCGCCGGACTCCTTCGGGATGTACGTCGAATACAGCGTGAACGCGGAGGCGTCCGAACCCGGAACCTTCATGGTGAGGTAGTACGGGGGCTGAAGTTTCGCGGTCGCCGCCGTCTGCGTCGGGTCCGGCGGGGTAACCCACGCGTCATCACTGGAGAACCACGAGTTCGTGTCGGTCACGTGGTATGTGCCGAGGATCGCGCGCTGAACCTTGAACAGATCCGAGGGGTACCGCACGTGGCTCATGAGCTCAGGGCTCATGTCGCTCATCGGCTTCAGCGTGGACGGGAAGATCTTCTGCCACGTCTTCAGGATCGGATCCGAGTCATTCCAGGCGTACAGGGTGACCTTGCCGGTGTAGGCATCCACCGTGGCCTTCACCGAGTTGCGGATGTAGTTGATGTCATCCACGGCAAACAACGGCGTCGGAGTGTAGGTGTCGGCGATCGCGCTGGACAGCTGTTCCACGCTCGAATACGGGTACTGGTCGCTCGTCGTGTAACCGTCGACGATCCACTGGATCCTGCCGTCAACGACCGCCGGGTACGGGTCGGTATCGAGCGTCAGGTACGGCGCCACCTTCTGCACGCGCTGGAGCGGGTTGCGGTCGTACAGGATTTGCGACTCGCTGTTCACATCGCTGGAGAGCAGGATCTGCTCAGACTGGAACTTGATCGCGTACACGAGTTTGTTGAAAATGTTGTCGAGTTTCGGACCACCGTCGCCCTGGTAGGTCGTCGTCGCGTTCTGGCTGTTCTGCTCGGAGCCGGACGGGTAGTCGAGTTCGGCCTCCGGCGCACCCTTGGGGGCTCCGACGATCGAATAGTCCGGCGATGCTTCACCGAAGTAGACGCGCGGTTGGAAGTTGCCCAGCGCACCCGTGCTGGGGATGCCCGACTCGAGAAATACAGGTTGACCATCAACGGTGCGCTGGTTGCCGTAGGCCGCCACAACGCCGTATCCGTGGGTGTAAACGATGTGGTCGTTCACCCAGTTACTGGAGCTGCCAATGCCGCCCTGGTTGAGCTCCCGAACGGCGATCACGGTGTCCTGAATCTTGCCGTTGATCGTGTACCGGTCCACATCGAGGTGCCGAGCGAACTGGTAATACTGTTTGACCTGCTCGAGCTGCGCGAACGCATCCGTCACGAGCGCCGGGTCGAGGATACGGATGTTGGCGGTCGTCTCCGCGTCATTGCGCAGGGCGCCAGGTTTGGCATCCGTCTTCGCCTGATAGGGAGTTTCCGTGACGTCGGCCACGCCATAAGCGGCACGGGTGGCATCGATATTTCTTTGAATGTACGTCGACTCAACGCTGCGAGCGCTCGGGTCCACCTGGAACTTCTGAATGATCCACGGGTACACCGCGCCGATGAGGATGCCGCTGATGATGAGAAGCGCCGTACCCACGATGGGAAGTCGCCAGCGTCCGATCACGGCGGTCACGATGAACAGGATCGCCACGAACGCGGCGATGCCGGCGAGGATCGCGCGGCCGGGGATCACGGCATTCACGTCGGCGTACGAAGCGCCGGTAATGAGGTTGGTGGACGTCGACGTGGCCATCGTCGCGTACTGGTCGAACCAGATGCTGACCGCCTGAATCGCCAGATAAATCGCACCCATCGAGGCGAGCTGGATCCGTGCCGAGCGCGAAATACGCACCTCGCGGCCGTTGATCCTGATGGCACCGTAAAGGTAACTCGTCGCGAGCGCGCTGATGATCGCGATGAGAACGACCGCGGATGCGAACGCGAGCACAGAGCGGTAGAACGGAAGCTCGAACAGGTAGAACGAAATATCAAGACCGAACTGCGGGTCCGCAGTGCCGGACGGCGTGCGGTTCAGCCACTCGAGCACGTTCTGCCAGTTGGCGCTGGCCGCAAACCCGGCGAACAGGCCGAGCACCGCCGGGATGCCGTACATCGCGAGCCGTCGCAAAGGCTCGATGACCTGCTGGTACCGGTCGAGCTGGGAGCTGAGTTTCGCGTACACGGGGCGCCAGCGGAACGCCACCTCGATGCTGACCCACACCGGAATGGCCATCGCGAGGAAACCGATCACGAACATCGCACCGGTGGCGACCCACTGGGTCGTGAGCACGCTGAGGTACCCCAGTTGCCCGTACCAGAGCCAGTCCGCGTAGAGCCCGGCAAAAATAAAGAAACCAATGACGAGCACGGCAATCACCGCAACGGCGACCACGAGAGGCGTGCGCGAACGGCGAGCGGGTTGGCGCTCAGCTTGTGTTGAGGTCAAGGAACCACTCCAGGCTCGGGGAAACAGGGATTACCCCATGGTAACCGCTGGAGTTGTCTGTGCCGACTTCGCTAGCCCGAAGTGCAGCTGGGCAGCGAGTTGGTTCCCGTACCGGATTCAATGGCTTTCAGCGCCGCCAGGGAGTCCTTGAGTGTGGACACCGCGACAACCCTGAGCCCTTCGGGCACGTGACCGGCCACTTCATCGCAGTTCAGTTTCGGCGCGAGGAACCAGGTCGCGCCGGCTCTGGACGCACCGTACAGCTTTTGCCGGATGCCGCCGATCGCCCCCACCGTACCGCTCGCATCGATCGTTCCGGTGCCGGCAACTTTGGCGCCGCCGTTCAATTCGCCCGGGGTCAGCTTGTCGTAAATGCCGAGAGCGAACATTTGCCCGCCGCTCGGCCCACCCACATTCTGGAGCTGGATCGTGACGTCGAACGGAAACGTGTAGTTGATGGACGGGTACACCCCGACGATCGGCGCCGGCGGCGTTTCGTTGCTCAATTTCGGGGTGACCGACACGGTCAGCTTCTGGCCGTTGCGCTCGATTTCCATCGGCAGGGGCTTGCCCGCGCCCGATGCCGCGATCACCGTGCGCATATCCTGAACACTCGAGACCTGCTTGCCGTCAACCAGTTCGATCACATCGCCCGGCTCGAGGATCCCCTTCGACGGCGAATCCGCGGTGAGCGCGCCAACGGTCACGATCCGCGGAATGTTGTAGCCCAACTCGGTGAGGGCTGCTGCCACGGCGTCCTTCTGCGAGTTCGCCATTTCGATGCGGCCGTCAGCGTTGGAGTCCGCCACGGTGTATCCGGGCGGATACACCGCATCGAGCGGAAGCAGCGCCTTGCTCGGATCGAACCAGGCTGACACCACCTCAAACCAGTTCGGCAGGCTGGACCGGTTGCCGACGGTGCTGACCGTGAGAAGGTCGAGAGCACCACCCGTCGGATACGACTTGTCCGCAGGCACCTCGATCAGGGGAACCTCTTTCCCGTCGATCACCACGCGGCCGAGTGTGTTGTACACCGGTCCAGGTTCCTCGATCACGTACGGGGACGGGGTGAGCGCGAACACGGAGGCGGCCAGAATGGCGATGGCGACAAGCCAACCCCCGATCCGGCGACCACGCCCGGAACTCTCGGGCGGCTCACTATCCTCGCTGGTGAAGAGAGCCACGCAGTTCCTTTCGAGATGACCTGTTCGCCACAAGCGCACCGTGCAGTCATCAAGCCTAGGTGAAATCCCAGCGACTCCCGCGGTGCAGCGGCTAGCGTAGTTTTCATGCCTGACAATTCGCACCCGGGATTCGATGAATCCGATGACGGGGAGCCAGACGACGACTTTCGCGACATGCTGCGAGAATTCCTCGCCGGCAACTCCGACATCGATCCCGGCAAGCTTGCCAGCGCCGCGGGCCTGCCCAACGACCCCGCGCTCGTGGCCCAACTCATGAGCAAACTGCAGGAGGCTCTGCAGAGCAGCAACGACGGCATCAACTGGGATCTTGCGCTGGAACAGGCGAAAGCAGTCGCCGGCCGGGAGCGGACCCCGTCGCTGCCCGCCGAGCGGTCGGCCATCGAGCAGGCCTTCCACGTCGCGGCACTCTGGCTCGACGATGCGACGTTCGTGACCGAACTCACCGGAACACCGCGGCTCATCAGCCGCACCGAGTGGGTGACCATGACCATGCCCATCTGGACGCAATTGGCCGAACCGGTCGCCACGAGCATCGCGGACGCGCTGACCAGGGTTCTGCGCGAGCAGTCGCCTGAGGAGATGGGCGACATGATCGCGGGGGCGAGCAAGCTCATGCGCAACGTCGGCGGAACGCTGTTCGCGATGCAGCTCGGCCAGATCGTCGGCCAGCTCTCCACCGAGGTGGTTTCCGGAGGGGACGTCGGCATTCCGCTGTTCGGTGCCGAAGAGGATGCGAAAGTTCAGGCGGCGATCATCCCGCAGAATCTCGACAAGTTCGGAGCCGGCCTCGACATCGAACTGGAGCAGGTTCGACTCTATCTGGCGGTGCGCGAGCTGGCGCACGCCAGACTGTTCCGGCACGCACGCTGGCTCAGGCTTCAACTTCTCACTGCGATTACCGAAATCGCCCGCGGAATCACGGTGGACACCGGGCGCCTGGAGGATCTTGCGGAGAACTTCGACCCCGGCAACCCCGAGTCGTTGCAGCGGGCCGTCTCGGCCGGCGAGTTGCTCGCTCCGAAGAGCGAGTCCCAGCTTGCCGCGATGGCTCGGCTGGAGACCACGCTCGCCCTCATCGAGGGCTGGGTCGATGTGGTGACGGCGGAGGCCACCTCCAGGCTGCCGAAGTCGGGGGCGATTGCCGAGACGGTGCGCCGCCGCCGAGCATCCGGCGGGCCCGCCGAGTCGGCGTTTTCTACGCTCGTCGGCCTCGAGTTGCGGCCACGGCGACTTCGCGAAGCCGCCGCGATGTGGCAACAGTTGACGGATGCCGTCGGCGCCGAAAAGCGGGACGCCCTGTGGTCGCATCCCGACCTCATCCCGACGAGCGAAGACATCGACGACCCGGCGAACCTCATCGGCCGCGTCACGAACCCCGAACCCGAGCCGGACGATGTCGATCGCGCGATCGAAGATCTCCTCAAAGAGGACGACGGGGATCGGCCGACGGAAGACTAGCCAGACCCCGCAGTTCCCTCGCCGCGCCCGGCGAACTGCCATGGGATGGTGACCCTGTGGAGCGATTCTGCCGGCCCGAGAGCACCCGGGGCATCATGTCGGGATGACGCTCACGCTCGACCCCCGTTACCCGCTCGTGTGGCGCACGCCGGACAGCCTCCAGCTCGGCGTCGACGATCCGCCCGTCGTGCTCGACACCGTGACGCTCGGACACGAACGCCTGCTCGCAGCACTCCAGGTCGGCCTCACCGCGGCCGGCCTCACCCTCATCGGGACGGAGTCCGGATTGAGCGTGGCCCAGATCGAGGATTTCCGCAGGGCGATCCAGCCTGCGCTGCTAGAGCGCGGCGAACGCCCGAGCGCGTGCGTCGACGTCAGCGGGACGGGCATCACGGTCGATCGCCTGATGTCAAATCTCGCGGGGACCGGCCTCGACGCGCGGCCAGCTCGCCCCGTCCCCGAGCTCGGTGACGCGGACTCCGGTGAGTCAGACGCCGCCATCGCGGTCGTGGTCGGCCACTTCGTTCTCGATCCGCTGCTGCGGGGCACCTGGCTGCGGCGAGATATCCCCCACCTTCCGGTGATATTCGGCGACACCGGGGTGCTCGTCGGGCCGATGATCGAACCGGGGATCGGGCCGTGCCTGTATTGTCTTGAACTTCACCACCGCGATGCGGATCCGCAGTGGCCGGCGATCGCCTCCCAATTGCTGGGCCAGCGGAGCCGTGCCGAGACGCCGGTGCTGGCCAGCGAGATTGCCGCCCTTGCGACGCGGATGATTCTCAACCGGCTGGCCGGGACTGCTCACGCCGAGCCGTCATCCGTCCGTCTCGAGGCGGAAACCGGCGCGCTCTCACGCCGGCCGGTGACCCGCCATCCGGACTGCGCGTGCGGCGTCACCTGGACGGGCGCGTCAGTTCCGCGAGGAATCGGGACGGCGCGTTCGTTCCCGAGCGCTGACCCGTCGTCGCCGCCCAGGACAACTGCAGCCGTTTCCGTGCCCGCGTGATCCCCACGTAGAGCAGCCGCCGCTCCTCGGCGATCGCAGCATCCGTCGTGGCGTAACCGATCGGCAGGAGCCCCTCCTGCAGCCCGACGACGAACACGTTGTCCCACTCGAGCCCCTTCGCGGAGTGCAGCGTCGCGAGCGTCACCGCCGACATCGTCGGCTCATGCTGCCCGGCAGAACGCTCCAGAAGTTCCGTGACGAACTCGCTGAGACCCGTGCCGTTGGGCTGCTCTTCCGCCAGAAGCATGAGCGCGTTCAACGATTCCCATCTGGTGCGCACGGCGCCCACGATCGCCGGCGGGTTCTGCGTCCACCCGAGGGAGCGGAGCACATCGCTCACCGTCTTGAACAGGGCATCCTGGGTTTTCACGATCGTCGCGCCCTTGAGCATCATGATGGCCTGTTTCACTTCCGGCAGATCGAAGAACCGCGCCCCGCCGCGCACCTGGTAGGCAATGCCCGCGTCGTCGAGCGCGGTGCCGATGACCGCGGACTGCGCATTGATCCGGTACAGGATGGCGATGTCCTGCGGCCTGACCCCCGTCGCGACGAGATCCGCAATGCGCGCCGCAACCTCCCTCGCCTCCGCGGCATCGCTTCGAAAGTCCTCGACGGCCGGCACGGTGCCGGCCGCCTCGGAGTCGGCGGCAGCGAGGCTCAGCGCTCCCCGCTGGTTGCGCATGAGCCGGTTCGCCGTCTCGACGATCGCCGGCGTCGAACGGTAGTTCCGTTCCAGCTGCACGAAGGACGCATCCGGGTATCTGCGGGGGAAGTCGAGGAGGAAGTCGGGGCTCGCCCCGGTGAAGGAGTAGATCGTCTGGCTCGCGTCGCCGACCACGCACAAATCCTGCCGATCGCCCAGCCACAACTCCAGCAGGCGGTGCTGCAATGGCGAGACATCCTGGTACTCGTCGACGACGAAGAAACGGTACTGCTCGCGCACCTGCTGGGCGACGCGCGGTTCGGACTCGATCATGCCGGCGCAGGCGAGCAGCACGTCCTCGAAATCCAACTGCCGGCGCTCGTCCTTGAGGTTCTCGTACCCCTGCTGGAGCGACACGACCTTCGCCAGATCGAGTGCTGGCGGCAGCGGCCTGTTCTGTTTCGCGTAGTCGTCGATGGACAGGCCGGAGATTTTGCGCCACTCGATCTCTGCGGCAAGGTCCCGCAGGGTGGCGGTGTCGACGCGGATGCGCAGAGACTCCGCGGCCTGCCCGAGCAGCCGCGCCTTGCCCTCGAGGATGCGCGGCATCGTGCCACCGACGACTTGCGGCCAAAAGAACGCGAGCTGCGACAGCGCCGCGGCGTGAAACGTCCGGCTCGAGACACCGCCCGCGCCCAGCCGGCGAAGCCGGCCACGCAGTTCCGCCGCGGCCCGCGTCGTGAAGGTTATGGCCATGACCTTCGACTCCGTGAACACCCCGGTGGCTACACCGTAGGCAATGCGGTGCGTGATTGCCCGCGTCTTTCCGGTCCCCGCACCGGCCAGCACGCGCACCGGGCCGCGCAGCGACTCCGCGACGATCCGCTGTTCCGGGTCGAGTCCGTCCAGGAGCTGGTCGGCGTTCACGCCGCCGCCAGCCAACGGTCGATGATGACGCGCGCGATCGAGGTCGGCCCGGGCAGGATGAGCCCGGGGTCGCTCTGCAGCTCGTCGCGGGTGAACCACCGCAGGTCCAGAATTTCGGTGCCGTCCGGGGCCATGTTCCAGCCCCCGCGCGGGTCGGCGAGAGCGCGGAATCCGACCATGAGCGAGGCGGGGAACGGCCACGGCTGCGAGCCCAGGTAGATCGGATCGACCACCCGGACGCCGGATTCCTCGAAGATTTCGCGGGCCACCGCCGCTTCGAGGGACTCCCCCGGTTCCACGAACCCGGCGAGCAGAGAGTACCGGTTGTTCTGCCACAGGGCGTTCGAACCGAGGAGGAGCCGGTCGTCCGAATCGGTCACGGCGACGATGATCGCCGGATCGGTCCGCGGGAAGACTTCGGCCGTATCGTCGGCGGCGCGAAGCACCCATCCGCCCTGCTCGGGGATGAGCGGCCTGCCGGTGCGCGGCGAAAACCGGTGGGTTTCGTGCCAGTTCGCGAGCGCAACGGATTCCACGAGGAGGCCGGCATCGCGGTCGCCGAGCACCGCGCCGAGGTCGCGAAGCCCGAGCCATTCCCCATCCGAAGCCAGCGTGAGCGCCTCAGCGTCAGAAAGAACGACCGCGACGATCGGGGTGCCCACGGGCTCCCGGCACTCCGGCGACATCGACCGTCCCAAATACAGCAGGGTGTCCGCTCTCGGGGCTTCGGCCGGCGTCAGAAGCCGCAGCGACGTGACATCGCCGGGGGCGCACAGGGCGCGCCCGTTCCACACGGGCAGGATGCGGGTGGCCGAATCCGACAGAAGCTGCGCGAAAAGGTCTTCGCGGGACCGGGAAACGTGGTCCCGGTCCACGGCGCTGCGCGACAGCATCGTGGACAGCGCGCCGGAAGGCGCGTCAGACGGCAGCGCGGACCAGCCGGCGAGGCGATCAGCGGGTTCCGTCACTCCTTCATCATTGCAGGAGAGCTTGGTGTGAAGCGCGTGGCGTTCGGCGATGCCCTCGCCGGTACGACCTACCCTGACGGTATGGCCAGATCCCATTTCACCCTCGCCGCTCTCGCGAGTTCCGCCGTCCCCGGCCTCGACGTTGCCGGGGCGATGGCGATCGGCTCGGGAACGCACGGCGATTTCGAGGCTGCGCTCGTCACCGGCTCCGACGGAGCGCACTGGATCATCCGCATCCCCACCTCGGAGCGGGCAGAGTCTGAGCAGTCCGCCGATCTCGTGGCCCTGCGCGCCCTGAGCACCGGGATTCGCGCCCGCCTGCCGTTCGCGGTGTCCACGTTTGCCGGGCAGGTCCCGGTGGGCGGCACCCGTGCGGTGGTGTACGAGTTTGTGCACGGAAACCGCATCACGCTCGACGACATCCGCCCGGGGCCGGGCCTCGCGCCGTCGATCGGGCGCGCGATTGCGGCAATCCACGCCCTGCCGACGAGCTTCGTCGCGGATGCCGGGCTGCCGGTTCTGGGCGCCGCCGAGCTGCGCCGCGCCTGCCTGGTCATCATGGACCGCGCTTCCGCGACGGGCCTCGTCCCCGCCGCGCTTCTTGGCCGTTGGGAGAGCGCCACGGAGGACTCCGCGCTCTGGCAGTTCGCCCCGACGGTCGTGAACGGGTCCCTCTCGGCCGACTCCATTTTGCGCGAGGGCGATGAGGTCGCCGGCATTCTCGGCTGGCAGGGTTTGAGCGTTGGAGACCCGGCCCGGGATGTGTTCTGGCTGCTCGGATCCGCCCACGACGGGGCCGCGGATTCCGTCATCGACGAATACCAGCTTTCCCGGGGTTCCCGCGATCGTCAGCTTGCCCGGCGGGCTCGGCTGTACGCCGAACTCGAGCTCGCGAAATGGCTGCTGCACGGAAGCCAGGAACGCTCGACCGAGATCGTCGACGACGCCGTCGCGATGCTGCAGGGGCTGGCCGACAGCGTGCACAACGACCTCGGCAGCACGCTGAGCCACGACACCATGCCGGTCCTCGGCGTCGACGAGGTCGAGGCGATGCTGGACCAACGGCGGGCATAGCCCCGCCCGGCGGGCCGGTGGCCGCGGGCGGCTCAACCCAGCTGGCCGCGCACCTCGATGGCGAACGGGATGAACTTGTGGCGCGTGCGGAAGCGCAGCGACAGTTTCCCGGATCGGGCGAGGAGGATCGCGATCACGATGGCGGCCACCGACGGAACCACCCCGGAGGCGATCATCGCGGCCCGAACCCCCCACTGCTCCGTCGCCCACCCCATGAGCGGACCTCCGATGGCCTGGCCGCCGAGGACGACCATCGCGTAGATTGCCATGACGCGCCCGCGGATGATCCGGTTCGTCGACATCTGCACGATCGACTCGGCCGTCGTCGCGAAAATCAACCTCGTGAAACCGATGCCCATGAGGCATACGAGGAAGATCGAGACGACGGGCGCGATCCCGGAGGCGATGATGGTCAGCCCGAAACAGCCGGCCGCGAACATGATCGTGCGCAGGCGATAGCTCATGCGCCTCGTGGAAATGATCGACCCGGCGAGCGCGCCGAGAGCGGCCGCCGAACTGTACAAACCGTACCCTGCCGCGCCGGAGCCGAACACGTGGTCCGCGAACGCGACGAGCATCACCGGCAGGTTCATGCCGAACGTCGCGACGAACGCGAGCATCACGATGGGCCAGAAAATTGTCGGCTTGGCGCACACGTAGCGAAGCCCTTCGCGGATCTGCCCCTTTCCGCGCGCTGCGACGAGGGACGGCAGCAGCTCTCCCGTGCGCATGCTGAGGAGCGTCACCACGACGACGCACGCGGCCAGCGAGTTGGCCGCAATCGCCCATCCGGCACCGACCAGGGCGATCAGGACTCCGCTGATTGCGGGGCCGACGAGCCCGCCCAGGTGGAAAATCGACGCGTTGATGCTGATCGCATTGCCCAGACGCCCGTGCCCGACCATCTCGTTCACGAAAACCGACCGTGCCGGCGAGTCGACAACGGCCACGCACCCCATGATGAGCGCGGTCGCGAACACTTCCCACACCGTGACGATCCCGGTGATGGTGAGAACCGCGAGCGCCAGGCTCGCCACGGCATTGATCGATTGGGTGACGACGAGGAGGCGCCTCTTCGGATAGCGGTCGGCGATCACCCCGCCGAGGGGTCCGAGCAGCAGCATCGGTCCGAACTGGAGCGCGACGGTGACCCCGACGAGCGCGACGCTCCCGGTGAGCTCGAACACCAGCCAGTCGATGGCGATCCGCATCGCCCAGGCGGAGGTGTTCGATACGAGCTGCGAGAACACGTACAGGCGGTAGTTGTGGATGCGGAGCGAACTGAACGTGTCGCGCCAGCGCGGGCGCACGAGCATCACCGGGATGGGCGCGGTCGCGCCGTCCGCCAATGCCTGTTCCGGTGTCACACCGTCAACGGTACGATGGGCCCGACCATTCACTTGCTTTATCGAGCCTATAACTCGCATTGACTTCTGTAATACTTGGGGCATGTTTGATCCCGTGCTGCTCAAGACTTTCGCCACCGTCGCGGAAACGCTGAACTTCACCCAGGCGGCTCAGCAGTTGAACCTGAGCCAGCCCACCGTGAGCCAGCACATCCGAAAACTGGAGCTCGCGGCCGGGCGCCACCTCGTCACGAGGGACACCCGCGATGTGCGCCTCACCGACAACGGGGACGCCATGCTCGGATTCGCGCGCACCATCCTGTCCGCCCACGACGAGGCCGCGAACTACTTCACCGGGTCGGCGATGCGCGGCCGCCTCCGGTTCGGATCCGCCGACGACCTCGCCCTCACCCAGCTCCCCCGGGTGCTGCGCGACTTCCGTCAGCTCTACCCGCAAATCAACCTCGAACTGACCGTAAACCAGAGCGGCGCGCTCATGCGTCGGCTGCACGCCGGGCAACTCGACCTCGTCTTCGTCAAACAGGAATCCGGCGACCCGCTCGGCCGGCTCGTCAGGCGCGACCGCATGGTGTGGGTGGGTCACCAGAGCATCACGATCGACACGACAGCGCCGCTCCCCCTCATCGTCTACCAGGCGCCGAGCCTCAGCCGCGACTTCGCCATCCGCGCGCTCGAATCGGTCGGGCGCACGTGGCGCATCACGTGCAATGTGCGGGAAGTCAACGGAGTTTTGGCGGCCGTGCGTGCCGGAATCGGGGTCGCGGTGTTCCCGCAGTCGCTCATCCCGAGCGACCTGGTCGAACTGCCGTCCGCCATGGGCCTGCCCGAAGTCGGCGACGTCGACTTCGCCCTCGTCGAGAATCCAGCCGCGCCGCGGGAGCCCGTCGAAGCACTCGCCTCGGCCATCATGGGCCGTCCCGTGCAGCTCCGTGCCGTGCCGTGAAGGACGACGCTTCGAACTGACTCCGGTTCAGGTCGGCTGCGTAGCCGAGCGCCAGAGGGCGAGAAGCTCGTCCTCGCCGTAGATCCGCTCCGGCTCGATGACCCGGTCATCGGACACGTAGTAGAACACGGCATCCACGCTGTCCGGGTCGATTCCCTTCCAGCGCGCGAACGCGAGGCGGTACAGGGCGAGCTGCAATTGGCGTTCGGCAAGCTCCTCGCCGCTCTGCGGCGCCTTGCCCGTCTTCCAGTCGACGATCTGGTACCGGCCGTCGTGCTCGTACACGGCGTCGATCTTGCAAATCACGATGTGGCCGTCAAACGGAAGATGGATTTCGCGCTCCACCTCCACGGGTTTTCGGCTGGCCCACACGGATCTTTCGAACGTGGCCTGGAGCCGGGCGAGCTCCTCGCCGTCGATCGCCGCATACTCCTGGTCGAGTTCCCCCGGCAACGCATCGATGGCATCCCCCGAACCCGACAGCCCGGAGCGCTCCTCGACCCAGGAATGGAACAGGGTGCCCAGGCGGGTCGCCCGGTAGGGGTGTTCCGGCATCGGGCGGCGGATGTCGGACGCGACCCGGGAAGGATCCGTCACGAAGTCCTTGAACCGGCTCGCCGGAATGCGGTGAGGCAACTCGACGGATTCCGCGGCCTTCGAAAGCCTCGCCCGCTCGGCGAGCAACAGCTCCAGATCTTCCGCGAATTCGCCGTCCGCGGCCGGCTCGGCCCCGCGAACCAGTGTCGCGGCCGACTCCACCACTCGTCGGCGCCCGCCCAGGGGGTCCTCGGGCCATGACATCGGCGTATCCTGTTCGGCCTCCGGTTTCTCCTCTGCCACCAAGGCCTCCGGAAGTTCCGGGATGATTCCCGCCTCGGCCAGCTCCACCAGATACTGGCTCGGAACGCGGGGTGCGGACTGGCTGGACCAGAACGATCCGGTGAGCAGCAGCGCGTGCCGCGCCCTGGTCACCGCGACGTAGGCGAGCCGCCGCTCCTCCCGCTCATACCGTTCCCTGACGCCCGCCGTGAACGCGTCGTGGCGGGCGAGCAGATCCTTCCGCGAGTCGGCGCGTTCCCAGTCGAACACCGGGAGGCTTTCCGCATCCCCCCGGAACTCGTAGGGAAGCGAGCCGAAGGAGGTCCAGCCGTTGGAATTGCGGGTTTTCGCCGGGAACTCGTCCGAGACCACCCGCGGCACGACGACGACATCCCATTCGAGTCCTTTCGACCCGTGGATCGTGAGAAGCTGCACGGCGCCCTTCTCGGGTTCTTCCGGCCTCGGGGCGAGATCGTCCCTGCGCACCGCTTCGCGCAGCCAGGAGAGGAAGTGCGCCAGATCCGCGTCCTCGTTCACCGCACGGAACGAGGTGATCGCGTCGAAGAACGCCTCCCGGCTCGCCTGGGCGTTCGAACGCCGCTCATTGGCGATCACCTCAATGTCCAGGTTGAATTCCTGCTCGACGAGCGCCACGAAATCCAGCAGCTCGAGAGAAGCGCGGGTGCGCAGCCTCGCAAAAACGGTTCCGGCATCCTTCAGCCGCTCCAGGCCCTCAGCCGAGAACCGCTCCAGCATGGAGTGGCCCGGGCTCGCGTGCGCCACGAAATCGAGCGCATCGATGATGGAGCCGCCCTCGCCGTCGGCGACGGAGTCGCGAAGCTTCTGCCTGGTCGCATCGTCGAGCGGCTTCTGGGCGTGATCGTGGTCGCGGAGCCACGATGCGACCCTGCTGAGGGCGTGCAGGTCGCGAACGCCGATGCGCCACCGCGAACCGGCCAGAAGCCTGACCAGTTCCGAACCCGCGGTCGGATCGCTCACCACGGTGAGCGCACACACGAGGTCGGCGACCTCCGGCTCGTCGAGCAGGCCGCCGATCCCGAGCACGTGGAATGGGACGCCCTCCGCGCGCAGCGCTTCGACGAAAATCGACTGGGTGCGTCGCGCACGGAACAGCATGGCGGCGGTCGGCTTGCCCTCGCCGTGAGGCTCGGAAAGCTGCTGTTTCAACCAGCGCGCGGCGGATGCGGCTTCCTCCGCGATGGTTTCCTCAAACGTCACGTCGACCGGAATGCTCGTCGCGGTCGGCGCGGCCTCCAGTTCCTGCACGCGAACCGTCGTGGTGGCGAGGAGGGGCTCGACGAGCCGGTTTGCGGCGGCCAGAATTGCGTGGCCGTTCCGCCAGCTCGTCGACAGAGCGAACTCCTGCACGGGCGACCCGGCGCCGAAACCGGTCGCGAACTGTTCCAGATTCGCCGCGCTCGCCCCACGCCATCCGTAAATCGACTGGTTCGGGTCGCCCACGGCCATCACCGGGTGCCCGGAGAACAGCTCGGACAGCAGCCAGGTCTGCACGACGCTCGTGTCCTGGTATTCGTCGAGGAGCACGACACGGTACCGGTCGCGAAGCTCGGCGGCCACCCGTTCGACGCGTCGGATCACCTGGAGGGCGAGCATGACCTGATCGGCGTACTCCACGAGTCCGCGCCGCGCTTTGGCCTCGGCAAACTGGGTCGCAAGGTCCAGGAGCAGGGGCAGCGACGACACCGAAGACACGATCTCCAGCGCTTTCGGGTACTGCCCGGTTCCGCCGGTCGGCACATCGGCGAGCTGGGCAAAGCGCGCCGCCATCGCGTGCACGCGCGCAGCATCGACCACGTTTTCGCTGAGTTCGTGGCTCAAGTCCAGCACCGCGGAGGTGATGCGGTCGGGGGTTTGGTCCCATTCGGCGAGCCGTCCATCGCGGCTTTCGATCACGATCGATCGGGCGAGCTGCCATGCCGAGGCTTCGCCCAGCACGGCACCGTCGCTCTCCCGCCCGAGCAGGACGGCGTTGTCGCGGAAGATCGTATTCGCGAACGCGTTGTACGTGGTCACGGTCGGCGGGTCGAGCTCGTCCACATCGTGCGGGATCAGGCCGGTCGAGGCGAGTGTGCCGATGCGGCGCCGGATCCGGTCGGAAAGCTCCCCCGCGGCCTTGCGCGTGAACGTGAGACCGAGGACTTCGCCGGGCTGCACGTGCCCGTTGGCCAGAAGCCAGATGACACGCCCGGCCATCGTCTCGGTTTTTCCGCTTCCGGCTCCGGCGATCACGAGCGCCGGAGCCTGTGCGCACTCGATGACGGCTTTCTGCTGCTCGGTGGGCCGGGGTCGCCCGAGCGCGTCGGCGAGCTTCTCTGCGCTGAATGCCTGGTCAGTCACTCGTCACCGCCCGAATCCGGTGCAGTGCCCGCACAGCGGCGTCGCCCATCCCATATGGGTCGATGTCGCGGAACCCGGGGTAGATTCCGAGCGCCATCCCGATGGATGCCTGGCGGATGCGCTCCCGGAACTGCTCGAGTTGTTCGGGGGCGAGCGGCGCCTGTACTCCCTCGCGATAGGACTTCCCTCGGACGCCCTCGCGCACGTACACGAGTTTGGCCCCGCCCGCGTGATGATCCGGTACCCCTTCGAGCACGTCGTCCAGTGCGCCGGAGGAGTAGGCGAGCTGGTACGCGGCGAGCTGCGGGTACTCGTCGATCACCGCCTGACTGGTTTCCGGCTTCCCCGTCTTCAGGTCGACGATCACGATTCCGCCATCCGGCGAGAGCTCGACCCGGTCGATCGACCCGTTCAGTTTCGCCCGATCGACATCGAGGGTGAACCGGCCCTCCGCCGCAACGAGGGACTTCTTCTCCCGCGCAAAGTCGCCGAGATACTCCGAGACGGCTGCCGCGAGTTTCCTCGCCGCCCGCCGCTGCTGCTCGGCGAGCCACGGCGACTCGAACACGAGCTCGCCCCACCGGCTCTCGATTGCCGACCAGACCGCCTCGACATCCGGATCGGAGGCGGTCTCCATCGCCCAGTGCACAATCGTGCCGATCCCCATGGCCGTGCTCGACCGGGTGCCGGACACCGATTCGATGAACCAATCCATGGGCGATTCCTCGAACGCGCCCAGTTTGGACGGCGACACGGGAACGGGCTCGTCCTCGAGGTACAGCGGCCCGATCGAAGAGGATTCGCGCAGTCCGTGCCACTCGTGTGGGTGTGCGCCGGGGACGTTCTGTTCGGCAAGGAAGGCAAGGTTGGCTGCGGCCGACGCATCGGATCCGCCCGCGGTCGTCAGGGTGCGCCGGATCCTGCCCACCAGCCCTCGAAGCGTCAGTGGCGGCTGAGTCTGGACCGGCAACTGTTCTGAACCTTCGGGCGCGAGGGAGAAGAACACGCTGGCCGACTCGTCGTCGTTGGCCACCGCGGCGAGGATCACTTCGCGGCTCGCGCGGGACACCGCGAGCGCGAACATCCGCAGTTCGTCGGCGAGGACCGCCTTGCGGGCGTCGACCGGACCGTCGACCGTGCCCGTCGCCGCGCGCACGAGCAATTCCGGAGACAGCAGGGATCCGCGCAGCCGCAAATTCGGCCACGCGCCATCCTGAAGACCGGCAACGATGACGGTGTCGAATTCGCGCCCGAGAACGCCGATGGGCGTCGTGACGAGAACCGAGTCCTCTGCGGCCTGCGGGGACAGCGTGTCCTCCGCCACTTCCGCGTCGAGGACCGCGCTGAGGAACGCCGAGACCGGCGAGCCCGGTTCCCGCTCGACGAACCGCTTTGCGGCGGTGAACAGCTCAAGAATCCCGTCGAGGCTCCGGTTGGCCTCAGCGGCGAGAACTCCCGACCCGAGCGCCTGGGCCCGCCACACCTCGGCGCGCGAGCTGCGCTCCCAGACAAGCCAGAGCAACTCCTCCACGCTCGCGCCGCGCGAGGACGCGCTCGACACGTCGGCGAGCGTCTCGGCGACCTTCGCGGCCGCCCGCGCCGCACGATGGTCGATGGTGGCGAGCCTGCCGGGCGCCTCGAGGGCCTCTACGAGGAGTTCATCGGCCGGTCGATTGCCGCCGCCGGCGAGTTCCTCCGTGCGCAGCGCGAGGCGGAGCCGGCGCAGGGAGAGCCGGTCGAGCCCGCCAAACGGTCCGACGAGCAGCTCGGTGGCCAGTGTCGCCGTCAGGTCGGTCCGTCCGATTCCGACATCGATCATGGTGAGGATGCCGCGCACGGCGGCCTCGTCGCGGAGCGGGGTCCCGCCGGAAACCGTTCTCGTGGGCACGTCGGACAGGGCGAGCGCGCGAGCGATCTGCGGAACCTGGGCGCCGCTTCTCACGACGATCGCCATGCCGTTCCAGGCGAGGCCGTGCAGCAGGTGGCGTCGACGCACGTGCCAGGCGAGGGCGGACCAGAGCCGCGCCGGCGTTGCCGCGACCGCGGTCACGACGCGATCGGTATCCTCGGCGTCGTCGGAAATCCTCGCCGGCGCGGGGTTTCGGTGGCCGACGGTCGCCGCGGTGCCAATCCGGCTCGTGATGGCGCCCGTGAGCGCCAGCAGGTTCGGCGATTGCCGATGCGAGTGGGCCAACCGCAGGGTGACCATATCCTCCACGCCTACGGCGTGACCGAACCGGCTCACGAGATCCGCCTCGCCTCCGCGGAAGGACGTCACGGCGACGTCCGGATCACCGAAGGCCATGATCCGCACCCCGCGGGCGGCGAGCGCGCGCAACACGGACACGGTCGACTGGGTCGCGTCCTGCACGTCGTCGACGAGGATGAGGCGGAGCCTGGCCACCGTCTCCGGAATGATGCCCGCATCGATCGACCGGGCTGCCGCCGCCGCAAGCTCCGCGGCGTCGAGCTGGTCCGGGCGCAACTCCCCCAAAATCTGGAGGTACTCCGTCTGAAAGTCGGCGACCGCGGCCCACTCCGGGCGCTCGTACTGCTTCGCCAGGCGACGGAGCCGGTCCGCGCCGATACCGTACTCGGTGGCCCTCATCATGGTTTCGCGCAGTTCCGTCCGGAAACTGCGCAGCGCGCGCACCTGCGCGTCGATCGGATCCGGCCAGGCGGGTCCCGAGTCCTCCGCGAGGTGGCCGTCGAGAAGCTGGGCGATGTCGCTGTCCTGGTCGCCGCCCGTGAGCAGGCGCGGCGGCGGGGCGCCGTCGTGCCGCCGCGCGAAGCCGACGACTTCGAAGGCGAGAGAGTTGATGGTGCGGGCCAGCGGCCCCTCGGTCGGAACCGCCACCCGCAGGGCGAGACGGTCGCGAAGGCGAGTCGCGGTCGACCGGTTGGGCGTGATCGCCACGAGTTCGTTGGGCGACCAGCCCCGCTCCAGAACCCGGTTGGCCACGAGCTCGACAATGGTCGACGTTTTGCCCGTGCCCGGCGCACCGATCACGACGGCAGACGCGTCGTCGGCAAGCGCGATGACGGCCGCCTGCGCAGGATCGGGGGTCCGCGCGAAATCGTCCGCGCCGCCCGCCGGCACGGAGGTGAATCCCTTGACCGTCACGAGAGCTAAGGTATCCCACGCCCCGGACACGGTCGGTTCCGCTGACAACGAACCGGCGAACCCGACCGTGCGTTGTGTCGTAATCTGGGCACGTGGACATTCGCATTGGCATCATCAACAGCCCCCGTGAGCTGAGCTTCGAATCCGACCAGTCGGCGGCCGACATCGAAAAGGTCGTGGCCACCGCACTGGACAGCGACGCGAAGTTCATCCGACTCGTCGACGACAAGGGCCGCGTGTTCCTTGTCCCCGTGCAGAGTTTCGCCTACATCGAGGTCGGCTCCGAGCACTCCCGCAGGGTCGGATTCGTCGCCTGATGGAACTGCTGTTCGTCATCCTGGGGGCCGCGCTCATCGGCCTGGTTCCGCGGTATTTGCTGCCGCACCGCGACACCTACGGGAGTGCGCTGCTGCCGTCCGTGAGCGCCGCGGTCGCCGCCCTCGTGTGGGCGGGGCTCACCTGGCTGGGCTGGAAATTCGACGGCGGCTGGATCTGGTGGGTCAGTCTCGGCGCGGGCGGCCTCGCGGCGCTCGCGCTGCCGCTCATGATTTCCCCGCGCCGCAGGCACCACGACAATGAGTTGTTCCAGCGGTTGCTGAAAAGCTGAACCAGCGCGGGCGGCCCGGCGCGCTGCGGCGGTCACGCCGTGAGGCCGAGTTCATCCATTCTGCGCGTGTGATCGGCGATGAGTTCCGTCAGGACGGGCTCAAGCCGTTCGTCATCCGGAGCCGTGTTCTCGGGAAGGTCGAGTGCTGAGCGGGCCAGAAGCAACACGTCGCCCACGAGCCGCCTTCCGTACAGTGCCAGCCTGGACGCCAGCCTCGGGTTGTCGCCGATCGCGGCGCTCAGCTCCGCCGCGATCAGGCGACGGGGTTCATCATCCGACAGCACTTTCGCGATGCGCTCGGTTTCCTCGTCGTCGAATCCGCCGGCGATGCTGAGAAAACCGTCATCGAGGATGCCGGACTCCACATAGTAGGCCAGGAGCGTTTCGCTCCAGTCGCTGCCCTGGGTCGTCAACTGGAAAGCGTCGATGGGGATGACGAACGGCTCCATCTCCGCGCTCGGATCCAGCCCGAGCCGTTTCAATTCGGCCACGAACGACTGGTGGCGGGCCAGCGCCATGCCGGCGACCCGGCTCACGACCTCCTTCGACGCGGTCGTCGGCGCCGCCGTGACCGCACGGGACAGGTGCTCGAAAAAGGACAACTGCAGGTAGGCCGCCTGACCGAGGAATCGCGGCAACTCGGGTGTCAGCTCGTGCAGGCCGACCCGATTCACGACCTGGTTCGGATTCGGACGCCGAGGACGCCGCCGCGTCAGCGACGGCCCTTTCCTTCGACGAGGTATCAAGGTGGCCACGATTACAGCCTACCGTCGGCGATGCCGAGAACTTCGGGCGAGATCCGCCGCACACGCACCGCCAAATTCGACAGGCCGGGGCCGCGTGTCCTCGGCGATCGGAGTGCTCCCCTAAACTGGTTGAGGCCCCCACTCTGGCGGGGCCCTGCGCCCTGGGAGAAAACGGGCGTAATCGCCTCACC
>CALMSL010000026.1 GCA_937872445.1 uncultured Microbacteriaceae bacterium
GGCGCGCCGATCCCCTCGGTGGACATCATCCAGTTCGAACACAGCGATGAGCCGCCGTTCGAAAGCACCGTCAACACCGAGGACGGGCCGGTGCTTCTTGCCCCCTACCTCGCCGAGAACGACATCGTCGTGAACTGCACGCTTCAGGACCCCAACGCGCCACTCACCTATGTGCAAACGGAAGACCTCGATGCGTTCCGCCCCGGCAGCCTCATCATCGATGTGTCCATCGACGAGGGGATGGGTTTCAGCTGGGCGCGGCCGACCTCCTTCGCTGACCCGATGTTCACGGTCGGCGGCTCCACAAACTATTACGCGGTGGATCACAGCCCGTCGTTGCTCTGGAATTCGACCACGTGGGAGATCAGCGAAGCGCTGATCCCTTTCCTGCGCACGGTGATGGATGGCCCCGAGTCGTGGGCCGCATCCGACACGATCGACCGGGCAATCGAGATCCAGGACGGTCGCATCCGCAACGAGGCGATCCTCACGTTCCAGAGTCGTACGGCCGAGTACCCGTACCCGCCCGCTTGACGGCCAGAGTTGTCGACTGATCAGGCGAACTCGATGGCGTCGCTGTGACGTCTCGCCCACTTCTCGCCTGGTGCTTGCGAAAATCTTGAACTCCGGGTATCGTACAACCAAATGGTTGTACTAGAACTTTCCGATCACGATGTGAACCGTATCTTCCGCGCTCTCGCGGATGCGACGCGGCGCGACATCGTGCGCCGCACGCTCGTCGCCGACGTTTCGGTGTCTCAGCTGGCGGACAGCTACGAGATGACTTTCGCAGCTGTTCAGAAACACGTTGCCGTATTGGAGGACGCGAGACTCGTGACCAAAGAACCACGCGGCCGCGAGCGGATGGTTCGAGGAAACCCCGAACGCATCCGACAGGCGCAGCTTCTGCTCGACCAATTCGAGGCCATCTGGCGCTCGCGCATTGGTCGACTCGATGACCTGCTCGCCGCTGACGCAACCACTCACCCTGAAACCTGACCGAAAGGCACACCATGCCCGTCACCACCATCGAGAAGGATCTCGACCAGCTCACCATCACGATCGTCGCCGACTTCGCAGTGCCGGTCCGCCGCCTTTGGGATGCCTACACCGATCCGCGCCAGCTTGAACAGTTCTGGGGGCCGCCGACCTATCCCGCGAAATTCCTCCGGCACGACGTCGTCACCGGCGGGCGAAGCGTGTACGTCATGACGGGCCCGGAGGGAGACGAGCACTACGGCTGCTGGGAATGGACTTCCCTCGACGCTCCCCACTCGTTCGAAGTGCTCGACTGGTTCGCGAATGCCGCGGGCGAGCCGAACACCGAACTCCCCGCCATGCGTGCGGAATTCGCCTTTGAAACAACGGGCAGCGGCAGCCGCCTGACGACTACTTCCCGTTTCGACACCCTCGAGCAGATGCAGCAACTCCTCGACATGGGCGTTCTTGAAGGCACGCGTGAAGCGATGTCCCAAATCGATGCGGTGCTGGCCGATTTGGCATCCTTTGCCGCGGAACGCGCAACGGAGGCCCAGATCCTGAGCGACACCAAAGTGCGCGTGGCGCGGATCATCCGCGGCACCGTCGACCAGGTGTGGCGGGAGGAGAACGCCGCCCCCCTCATCGACGAGCGGCT
>CALMSL010000027.1 GCA_937872445.1 uncultured Microbacteriaceae bacterium
TTGGTAGCTGGGGCGGGACCGCTCGTGGGTCGTGCGCGTCCCTGCGTGAGGGCGCGGATCACCGGCTCAAGCCGGTGAACGGCATCCAGGGTCGGTGGCCACGGTGCGATCTCCACCCTCGTGACGCCGACATCCGCGAAGCTCGCCAGCGTGTCGGTGATCTCTTCGCTCGAACCCGTGATGGGCACACCCAACCCCGCGCTCTCGGCGGTCGTCTCGTCGCCCACGTCGACCCACACGCCCACCGATCGCTCGATAGACGCCGGATCACGGCCGACCTTCTCGCAGATCTGGTCGAGCTGGTGCGTCATGTCGCGAAAGGATTCGGGAAGGCTGCTGGTGGTGGCAAAGGCGCTCCACACGTCTGCATGCTGGGCGGCAGCCGTCATGGTGCGTGGCTTGTGTCCACCCATCATGAGGGGAATGCGCCCTGACCGGGGTCCACGGGGGCGGACGATCACTTCCTCGGCGCGATGGAAGTTCCCCTCGAACGTGACGGGGTCTTCGCTGCGCAGCAGCGGGACGATGATTTCCACAGCTTCGAGGTAGCGTGACACCGCATTGTCGGTGGCGAAGCCGAGGGCTGTTGCGCCGCCTGCGTGTCCGGCACCTATCCCGAGGACAAACCTGCCGCCTGAGATCTCGTCCAGCGTTTCAGCCGCTCGAACGACCATTCCGGGTTGGTGCTGCAGCGCTGACAGCACCCAGGTGCCGATCTTGATCGTGCTGGTGCTTGCGGCCAGCGCTCCGGCCAGGGTGAGGCAATCCCACCACCCGCGTGGCTCTGGCCAGTCGGGATCTCGCCAGAGGATCTCGTCGGCGAGGAAGACCGTGTCTGCCCCGACGGACTCGCCGAACTGTGCCACCGCGAGCATGTCCGCCCACGAGGGTACTGGTCCAACGGGTGGCCGTTCGACCATCGGCAGGACGATTCCGAGCGGGAGTGCCATCGCGGATTCCTTCCCTCCGAACCCGGACTGCGCTGTCCGACCTCGCAAATCAGTCTGGCACAGGGCCCGCGGGCAGAACAGGGGGCGGGCGCTCACCCAGCGAGCGTAGCTGGGGCGGGATTCGAACCCGCGACCTCACGATTATGAGGCGTGTATCCGTAGTAGTCGCTCGTCATGGGAGCAGACACGAAGCCCATCGAGGATGGGGTTGTTGCGGTGGAGGAATGCCGTAACAATGTTCATGACCGGTACGAGTCACGCTCGCAAGTGATTAGTGTGTCTAGGTGATTCAAGTACCGCGCAGGCTGGTCATTCACTGGGCTGACTCAGACCATTCAACACAAGTTGCAGCTGGGGTGGGACCTGTCTCATGTGGCGGAGGATTCTGCGGTGGAGTCGTCGGCGGCTCCCCCTCCCGTTGGACAGGCGGCAGCGGTCGAAGGTTGAGCGGCGCGGTTGCGCCGTGACTATCAACCGAAGAAGGCTAGTTTGGCCATCTCTTGGACGTCCGTCCCGTCGACAACTACGCCGCAGATGAAACTCTGGCGGACCACACCGCCGAATCCATTTGTTCCGTCGATTTTTCCAACGGCGAAATAGGTGTGCGGCTTAAAGGTGTCGGGGCCATCTGGTCTTATAACACCGTCCTCATTGTTGTCCCCGTAAAACAATTTGAGGAGGCCATCAAAATCTTTGGCCTGATCCAGCGTGCCGTCAGCGACCGGGGTGCTAATGAATTGGACCCACTGCGCATCCTTCGTGGCGTTCTCAGGCGCCAATCGAACCTCAATGGTCGCAATGCTTGCCTCTGACGGCGCCAACATCGCATCTATCGCAGCTGAACGGCACTCTGCCTCAGCGAGAGCACCGTCACGAGGTTGCACAATAGTAACGACTAGGAGGATGACAAGCACGAGGACGACTGCAGGAAGAGTCAACTTCAGCCAAAGTGGCAGATCTTTCAGAGTGCGAAAGCTTAGATCTGTGCTCGGGGGCGGCGAAGCAACTGCGCCAGACTCGCCAAAAGCTGTGGCCGACTGTTGGCTGATCGGGGGCGAATTGTCAGGAGTACTGTATCTCGAAGCATTGGAAGGCGCAGCATCTGAATCTGTTCCGCCTACGCGAGGGCGAACTTCTCCGGTCCACTTCTTGCCGTTCCAAAACAGTTCGACACTTGGAACCGTCGGACTTTGATACCAGCCTTTTTGCGTTTTGCTCACGATCAGATTGTCTCAGATGCAGGGCGCCGCATGCCGCTTGGGCCAGAGTGGGCAGTGTGCAACTCGCGTGGAAAGCGGCCATGCGCTGAGTCGTGAGCAATGCGCGTACTGCGTCTGGCCGGTGACGGTTGATCGGTCACGACTGTTGGGCGGCCAAGCGGATGCTGCGCGCGGCGCCCAGCAAGAGGCAAACGCGCAAGTTCATTCGACCACCTCTCCAGTAACCCGGCTTTGCCGGGGCCGCACCATCAGATCAAGGGTGTTCATCCGATAAGCAGAGCGGTGCACACGGAGTGTGCGATGGTGGCACGCTCGGATGAACAACCGCACGCGAGCGATCGAGAGTTCCATTAATGATTGCGCGCACGAATTATGTGTACCGGTGTGTCAGTGCCCGATTGTATTCTGAGGATCGATCAAGGAGGCGTACATGTCGATTGATTTGAATGAGCTGCTGAAGTATGTCGGAAAGCGAACAGCTGAGAAGTTTGACGCTTTGCCTGACGTAATCGAAAAGGGCCAGAGCCTGGACGTAACAAAGCTTCCGATTAACTCGACCTGGCATCGGCTTGCAGATGTTGTTTGCGTGGTGGCGGACTTGGAGCGATCGACCAACCTCGCCAAGGGTAGGACGCCCTCCGGAGTTGCAAGCGTTTACGACGCGGGGGTTGGTTCCGTCGTGCGAATATTGGCGGACTTCGGTGCGGACTTCATCGATATCCAGGGAGATTCCGCTTTCGGATTGTACTGGGACGCCAAGCAGTATGAGCGCGCTTTTTGCGCCGCCATGACCATCAGGACATACAACCCGGTCTTCACGAAAGAAGTCAAGGACCGTTGGCCTAAAGTCAAGTCAACGGGGTTCAAGATTGGCATTGCAAGCGGGCCAGTCCTTGTAAAGCGGGTCGGCCCGGAGCGGCAGACCGACTTTCAGGAGCCCGTCTGGGCGGGACGGCCGGTGAACTATGCGGTTAAGACCTCGCAACAGGGATCGCCAGGGACGTTGTTGGTTACAGGTGCCGTTTGGGATGTGATCGGCAAAAACGAGTACATCGCGTTCTCGTGCGGGTGTGAATCTGGAAGACCCGGCGGTGTGCCGTCGGTGCTTTGGAATTCCGTCGAACTTGAGAAGATCCCAGATGCGCAACGGTATGGGAGCTACGTGTCAAGTATGTGGTGCAGTTTGCACGGACAAGACTTCTGCGACCAGATAATGGCAGGCAATACCATCCGCGAGGGGATACCTGAAGGCGAGAAGAGTAAGCGCAATCGTTTGGATGAGGGAAGTGTCGACCTCCAAGCCGCCTACCGACAACGTGCTGAAGAAAAGTTGGCTTCGTTCAAGATTTACAAGGACGCCCAAAAGTGATGTTTCGCCGAGTGAATCGACACGAAGACTCGCACGCCAGGCTCGCGCTGCGAATCCTTGCTGAGTCGAGAGAGGAACTCGCACGTGCTGATGGCAAGGCTTCGATCTTGCTGGCCGCGACATCACTGATTGCCGGCGTGGTGCTCACTGCCATTCTTTCCGGGGACTGGCGGCCAAGCGACTTGGTGGTTTGCGCGCAGCTTGGATGGTGGGGCGGAGCCGTTAGCGGTGGAGTCGGTATCGTCGCATTGGCAACGGCGGTGTATCCGCGCACTAAGTATCGGGGTGCCCGACCACCGAGCGTGATCGCTTACTTTGGAGACGTTGCGATAACACCTGTTGACAAACTAGAAGATCGGCTTCGTGAGACAGTTGCAAACAACGACGCGGTAATCGACCAGATGAAGGCAATCGCTTGGGTAGTGGATCGAAAGTACCTTGGGATTCAGGTGGCGCTCTGGGCATTCGCGGCTTGCGCAACACTGTGTATTGGATCAGTCATCGTCGATCGGTTCTTGTCCTAGACGCGGGCTGTGCCCTATCGACGCAAGACCTCGAATCGTGAGGTCACTTTCGGAGGGGGTGAGAAGGCGGCAAAACTCCGGATTCTCGGGCTTTCTGATCTGTAGCTGGGGCGGGATTCGAACCCGCGACCTCACGATTA
>CALMSL010000028.1 GCA_937872445.1 uncultured Microbacteriaceae bacterium
CTCGACCGCACACGCGAGACTGCCGCGCGTGGTGTCTACAACCTGTGGGTCGAGACGGGGGACTGGGTGCGAGTATCCGACGAAGTGCTCGACCGAGGCTCTGATCAGATCGCCCGGGTTGTGACGGATGCGGCAAACGACTTCCTAGCTTTCGCTGGCGACCGCTTCTCATGGAGCGGGATTTACTTCGCAAACCCAGCCGATGCAGGCCTCAGTTCCAGCGAGGTTCCGATCGACACGCTTGCTGGCACGGCTCCGGCATGGCTCGTCGAGGGGCAAGGGGACGGCTCGACCTGGGCAATCCACATCCATGGCCTGGGGAGCAGCCGGGCCGGAACGTTGCGTGGCGCGCAGGTTGCCGCAGAGATGGGTTACACCTCGCTCGTCATCAGTTATCGCAACGATAGTGAGGGCCCCCGATTCGGAACCGGGCGCTCAATGCTCGGCTTCACGGAGGCTGAGGACGCCGAAGCCGCAGTGGGCTACGCGATCCAGAACGGTGCGCAACGGATCGTGCTGTTTGGTTGGTCGATGGGCGCCGCGATCGCGCTACGAGTTGCCAGCCGCGCACGAGAGCGCGGTGTGATCGTGGGACTGATCTTGGACTCTCCGGTTCTCAACTGGATCGATGTGATCAAGGCGAACTGCGCTCGCAGCAGTTTGCCCGCAGTGACAGGCCATCTCGCGACGCCCTGGTTGACGCTTGACCCACTCGCTCGCATGGTCGGACTGCCGGGCGCCATCCCACTTGGGGAGTTTGATTGGGTGCACCGTGCCGAAGAGCTCAACGTTCCGATGCTGATCCTGCACGGCACCAGAGATGACTCGGTTCCCATCAGTGTCTCGGAAGCTCTCCGCCATCGACGTCCTGATCTTGTAGAGCTGGAGACTTTCGACTCCGGGCACACGCTTGCTTGGAACTCCGACCCGTCGCGATGGCGCTCTGCAGTCAGCGGCTGGCTCGCGAAGCAACTGGCTTCCTGATCTGCCACGTGATGCGATCGCGATCTCGCAAGGGGCAGTAGGCCGGTTCACACCCGGAAAAACCCTACTCAACCCGCTGTCACTCCGATATTATCGGGAATGTCGGCCTGCGTGGGTCGAGATGGAGGACCGAAGTGACCGAGCCGTGGCTGTCTGCCGACGACATCGCCTCCCATTTGGGCGTCACTAAAGACACCGTCTATACCTGGATCGCCGAGAAAGACATGCCCGCCCACAAGGTCGGGCGCCTCTGGAAGTTCCAGACAAGCGAGATCGACGACTGGGTTCGCCGTGGGGGTGCTGCGACGTCAGATGAAGCGGCGCCGAGTTGACCGATTCATATCTGCCGTTCCCAACCGCCGACCTCAGTGTCGGTGGTGACTCATACCCTGATCTACTGCCCAAACCAAGAAGTAGGCATCCATGACCGAAACGAATCTGGCGGACGCGAGATTGTGTGCCGGTCTTTGTTCTCGAAGCTTGCCATCCGGGCGAATCGTCATCTCTATCGAGATAGATAAATGGTATTCAAACTCAAAGTGAGGCAATTCTCAGCGAATGCCGCCGAGCGGTTTTCGGGGCATCTGGGATGAGCAAGGAGAAAGTAGGACTCGTGTCGGTATTGCTGCTTGATGGGTCGAGCACTGTCGCTTGGATGGATGTTCCCGCAGATGCGACTGATGCCGTTGTTGTCCTTGGACGTGATGATGCCGGGGCGGGAGCGATCCAGGTGGGCGTCGCCCGAGTGACGGCACGGCCAACGAAGGGCGTGCTCGACAGCCTCTGGAAGTCTCGTGGCACGCGGGCCCCGATGGGCTTCATCGTCGCGGCGGTCACCTCTGATGGTGTCTGGCTTCATTATCCGTCAACGGATGCTCCACCCATCGGCCCGGTCACGATAGGCCAGGCTGAGCGGCAGCTCCAGTCGGTGCTTGACGAGGGGAACGGGCTTGCTGCACACGCGCGATTCCGAGCGATTCAGGAGGCGATGTCCTCGGCAGGTACGGACGGATTCTCCAACCACTTCTTGTTCGCCACCTACCACCTGAATCGTGACGTGCCTCGACGCCCCGATTGGGAGTCCGCGGGCCAGACGGCCGCGCCACTCTTGCCGAAGCGTGGCATTGAGCTGGTATCGGCACTTGGGTTCGAGGCTGAGCCCGCAGGGTCGGAGCGACTCCTCGTTTTGCGCACGGCGGGCGGCCCGCGGCGGTCTGTTGCAGTGCTGTTGCGGGATGACGAGCAGTTCGATCAGAAGTCCGCGACTTACCAACTCACGCCCGTGGCAAAGGCGCTTGAAATCGCTGGTCGTGAGGACGTGCCATGGGTGATCGCACTGCGCAAGGGCACCCTCCGACTCTATCCCGGACGTGACGGCGTGGGAGTTGGCCAGCGCGGACAGTCTGAGACGTTTTTCGAGCTTGATTTGGACCTACTCGCTCCCGAGCAAGCCGCGCTACTCACGCTCATCTTTTCCGCTGAGGCGCTCGACGTGGACGGCTCAGCACAGCAGATCCTTGAAGGGTCGGGCAAGTACGCCGCCGATCTTGGTACGCGGCTGCGCGACCGCGTCTACGAAGGCGTGGTGCCTCGCGTCGCCCTCGCCCTCGCCGATCAGATCCCATCGCTCGGGCTCTCTTACGACGCGAGCGGGCTGCAGACCGCTTACCGGCTCACGATGCGCATTCTATTTCGGCTGCTGTTCCAGGCGTATGGGGAAGCAACCGAGCTGCTGCCCGCTGGACGCAACGTTTACTATGACGCGAACTCACTTCAGGCATTCGTTACCCGCGAGATCGGGACCAGTGCAGACCAATTTTCTACTGAATCGGCAGCGATCTGGTCAGATCTTACACAGGTATGGGAAGTGGTCTTCCACGGCAACTCGCGTTGGGAGGTGCCCGCCTACGGTGGCAGCCTGTTCGACCCGGCCACCGAAGAAGGTGCCCTGCTGTCTCGCGTCAAGCTCACCGACAGCGTTATCGGCCCCGCCCTCCAGGAACTCCTTAGCGAGGAAACTGTCGACCAGGCATGGGGACCCGTTGACTTCCGAAGTCTCCAGGTGCGCGAGTTCGGCACCATCTACGAGGGCCTGCTGGAATCCAGTCTCTCGCTCGCCGAGCAGGACCTCACCGTCGACCGGAACGGCGCATACGTCCCCGCGAAGGATGGTGATGATGTCGTCGCGCATTCGGGTCGCCCGTACTTTCACTCGGCTTCAGGAGAACGCAAGGCGACCGGCTCGTACTACACGCCGAAGATCGTCGTCGACCACCTCATCGAGCGTTCGGTTGAGCCCGCGTTGAAAGCGCATCTCGACCGAATCAAGACCCTCATGGAAGAGGGCAAAGAGCGCCAGGCCGCAGACGCCTTCTTCGACTTCCGCGTCGCCGATTTGGCGATGGGCTCCGCCCACTTCCTGGTAGCCGCCGTGGACAAGATTGAGCGCGGCATGCGCGACTTCCTTACCGCTACCGAAGTGCCGGGCGTTCGTGCCGAGCTCGCCCGCCTCGCGGAGAAGGCCCGTGAGGCGCTCGGGCAGGACACCGACGGTGCGAAGGCGATCACCGACGGCCAGCTCCTGCGCCGTCAGGTAGCCCGCCGCTGCATCTACGGACTCGACATCAACCCGCTGGCCGTCGAGCTATCACAGCTCGCAGTCTGGATTCACACTTTTGTGCCCGGCCTGCCGATGTCGAGCCTCGATCACGGACTCGTCCTCGCGAACTCCCTAACCGGCATCGGCACCATCGATGAGGCGATGGACGCGTTGAACGCCGACGGCTTGTTCGAGCAGATCATCCGGGAACCGCTGACGGCCGCAAGAGACCTCCTCATCGACTACGCGAACGCATCTGAAGCCGACAAATCAGAGGTCGCAGCCGGTGCAGAGATGCTCTCGAAGGCGCGTGGTGCTGCGGCCCCGGCCAAGGCGATTTTTGATGTGGCTGTCGCCAAGCGACTCGGTGTCACGGTTGACGAGGCGTGGGACGCCGAGCAGTTCACGGCTCTCGCAGCGATGCGCGAGGTGCGAGATGCCGTCGATCCGCTTCAGCCTGCGCACATGCCGTATCTCTTCCCTGAGGTCTTCCTCCGCGAGCGGCCCGGCTTCGATGTGTTGGTCGGGAACCCACCGTGGGAGAAGCTCCACGTCGAGGCACACCAATGGTGGGGGCTCAGAATTCCGGGGCTTCGCTCGATGCCGCAGGCCGAAATGAACCGTGTGCTTAGGTCATTCCAGGACTCGCGGCCCGATCTGGTCAGTGCCTACGAGAGTGACATTGCAGCGGTAGCGATGATGAACCGGGCGGTCGCCGCGGGTCCGTTCCCAGGTATCGGTGCTGCTCACATCGATCTCTTCTCGGCGTTCGCTTGGCGAAACTGGCTCCTCATTCGCGGGAACGGAAGAGCAGCTATCGTCCTGCCTCGGGGTGCTCTCGCCGGCTCTGGGCTAGCCGAATGGAGGCGCCAGGTTCTTGCTCAGGGTTCTTTCACTGATGTTTGCTTCCTCCTGAACAATCAGAGGTGGGTGTTCCCAAACGTCCACCCGCAATACACCGTCGGCCTGACCGTGCTTGAGCGCAGCGATCGGCATGTCGCCAGCTTCTGTGGACCGTTCGCAAACGAGGCTGAGTTTCTGACGGGTGCCAACACGCTCGCGTCCACACCTGCTGAAGAGTTCCTGTCATGGTCAGCGACGGCAGCATTCCCGCTGGTGCCGGACCCGTTCTCGGCCGAGATTCTCGCGCAGATGAAGGAGTCGCCCCGGTTTGATGCTGCGCGAGCGGATTGGGAGTTTCGTCCGCTTCAGGGAGACCTCAACGCCACGAGCGACTCTCGGCACATCGAGCTAGACATAGCGGATGCTCGGGGACGTATCCCGATTGTCACCGGCGGTTCGTTCGATACCTGGGATCCGAACTACGGAGCCCAGAAAGCATACGGGGAGCCAGACGTTCTCCGGCCGTTCTTGCACGCGCGGCTGGAACGGTCGGCGCGCCTCGCGCGGTCTGCATACTTCCAGCTGCGTTTCGAGGACGGCGCGCTCCCGCTGGATCAGGCGCGAATCGCTTTCCGTGACATAACTCGGGCCACGGACTCAAGGACGATGAGGGTATGCCTCATAGCACCCGGCACCGCAGCAATGGAAAAGGCTCCGGTCATTGTGCGACGCCGTGGCGGAGCGCGGGAGGAAGCAGCGCTGCTCGGTGTGCTTTCAAGCCTGCCATTTGACTGGTACATGCGACGGTGGGTTGAGATGAAACTCTCCTTTGAACTCCTCGCCCCGAGCCCCGTTCCTCGCCCCGATCTCGAATCGCTTCTCGGCTCGCGTCTCGTCCAGGTGGCTGGGCGCCTCGCTGCTGTGGACGCTCGTTACGCTGACTGGGCGAACCAAGTCGGAGTCGAGGTAGGCACAGCGACTGAATCACAGGTAAAGGACGATCTCGTAGACGAGCTAGACGCGATCGTGTCGCTTCTCTACGGGCTTAGGTAAGAGCAGGTGGAGCACGTCTTCGCTACGTTCCATCGTGGCTGGAACTACGCCCCGCGGCTGGAGCGCGTTCTTGCGTACTACGAGCAGTGGAAGGACGCGGCATGACCGAGCAGCTTCCCGTCTTCGCGACGAATCGGATCTCCCCGCCGATGTCGGTGCGAGAGGAAGTACGTCGCTTGTTCCGTGTGAATCGTGAGGCGCTCGCAGTGCCCCCCAGCGCGGCGATCGCGACGGCCTACATCAACCCAGCGGGTTTTCTGCTGCTTGCCGATGAACTAGAGAAGCTGCCACGCATCCGCATCATGCTCGGCGCTGACCCGCTGCCTGATCCGTTGTTGCCGGTGGACGCCGATGCGACGCTCCAGAAGCGGCTTGATGTGGCCCTGACCGATCATGCGCGCTGGCTAAAGGCGGAGCGCGACGCGCTTGGCTTCGAGCCGAAGGCTACGCAGTCCGCGAAGCGGCTTGTGGCCTGGCTGCGCGCCGCTGACGAGCGTGGCGAGCCGATTGTGGAAATCCGGCGATACACGGGCGGATTCCTGCACGGCAAAGCGTTCATCAGCCACCACCCGACGCATCCCGCTTATCTTGCGGGGTCGTCGAACTTGACCTATGCCGGGCTCACGCGCAACGCGGAGCTAAACGTGGGTGCTTCCGGGCAGCATGGTTCAACGCCGCAGGTTATCGACTGGTTCGAAGAGTGCTGGGCGGACTCCGAAGCCTTTGACCTCGCCGGTTTGTATGAGCCGCTGTGGTCCGAGCACACCCCTTGGAATGTGTTCCTTCGCATGCTGCTCGCGCGCTACGGTGAACACCTCGACGACGAGCAGGCTGGGCCGACGCGCTTCGAACTGACTAGATTCCAGGCCGACGGTGTGAAGCGAATGCGGCGCCTGCTAGACGAGATCGGCGGAGTGCTCGTGGCAGATGAGGTGGGTCTTGGTAAAACATTCCTCGCCCTCGAAGTGATCGCTGCGGCCACGGAGGAGCAGCGACAGCGCGTGCTCGTTGCAGCCCCCGCCGCGCTCAAGGCATCCGTATGGGACCCGGTGTTGGAACGGTACGATATCTCCCGCCGTGTCTCGGTGCATTCCTACGAGGAGATCCGCAGTCGGATGAACCCCGACCACCCGGAACACAGTAGCTTCTACGAGCGTGCAGAAGACGCAGCGCTAGTGATTGTGGATGAGGCTCACAATCTTCGTAACGCGGGCGCGGCGCGCTCGGAGGCGCTGGATCGTATTATTCTCGCCGGGCGGCACCCAAAGAAGGTTGTGCTGCTGACCGCGACACCCGTGAACAACTCGCTCATCGACTTGGAAACCCTGGTCAAGTATTTCATCCGCGACGACGCGCGGTTCGCGTCCAGCGGCATCCCCTCGATCCGCAAGTACATCCGTGATGCGCAAGCGCTCGACCCCGAGGCTCTCACTCCCGCCCACTTATTTGATCTGATGGATCAATTCGCGGTGCGACGCACGAGGAAATTCGTTAAGGACAACTACCGCGGCGAGACGATCGTTGGGCCTGGTGGAAAGAAGATCCCTGTCGAGTTCCCAGACGCCGATGTGCGCCGTGTCGATTATCAGCTCGACGAGCCCGGCGAAGCCCTGGTCCAAGCCGTCACGTACGCGCTCCACATCCCCGACGACGAAGCGCACGTCGCATCGTTCAACGTTCGCCGCAGCGACCCAGGACGGCTTCTACTCGCACGGTACGTTCCCAGTCGCTATCTGAAAACCGAGGACCTGAACAAGACTGAAGTCTCGAATATGGGGCTGCTGCGCTCCGCACTGCTCAAGCGGCTTGAATCCTCACCGACAGCGTTGGCTGGAACGCTCGGCGTACTCATCCACACGCACAAGGCATTCCTCTCCGCGCTCGACAAGGGCACCGTGCTCATCGGCGGGGCGCTCCGCGACTACGTCAACTCCGAGTCGGAAGACCTTGACGAGATCGTCGCCGGACTCGACGAGGACACCGAGCACCAGGCCACCCCTGCGGCGCTGTACGACAAAGAGCTGTTGGCATCCGATGTCGAACGCGACCTGCTGCTGATCCATCACCTCCAGTACCTCGCAGAGGCGGCGGCGCACGGCGACGAGCCGAAAGTCAAGGCGCTCCTTGCCGAGCTGAAACGGATCTCAGCCGACGCTGAGAAGCCTGCTGTGACGGACGCCCCCAGCGGTGACCGCCGGAAGATCATCGTATTCTCCACCTACGCCGACACAATCCGCGACCTGCATGAGCGAGTAATCGATGCTTTGGACGCTGTGCCCGATGACTCACCCCTCTCGGCTTACCGCGGTCGGGTCGCGCCAGCGGTGATCGGTGAGTTTGCATCGGGAAAGCGCGGCGGCATCGACCAGCCAACCCGTGCGAAGGCAGTCGCCAACTTCGCACCTCGCACCGCTGGACAGCTTCGAGCCGATGGCACTCCTATCGAAGTGGACCTTTACGACATCTTGCTGACGACCGACGTGCTCGCTGAAGGTGTGAATCTTCAGCAAGCAGCGCACATCGTCAACTATGACCTGCCTTGGAACCCGATGCGCATCGTGCAGCGCCACGGTCGTGTTGACCGCATCGGCAGTCAGCACAAGTCGATCGAGCTCGACGTGTTTTTCCCGGCCGAGCACCTGGACGAGTTCCTCGGGCTCGAGCAGACCCTGATCCGCAAGCTCAGACAAGCCGACGCCGCGATCGGTGCGGGCAAAGTACTACCGGGCGTCTCGCACTACCCACCGCAGGAACACTATGACCCAGACACAATCCTTGATGAGATCGAAGAACTCATCGAACAAGGAGGCGGATCAGCGGCAGGCTCTGGAGAAGAGTACCGGCGACGCCTCGCGAACGCGCTCGATGCCGACCAGTCTCTTCGCGGGCGCCTCGAAGACCTGCCCTACGGTATCGGGAGCGGATTCGTGAATCCGGCCGTGTCTGGAAACTCCTTCGTGTTCTGCATGAAAATGGGTGAAACAGGCCACATCTGGTTCCGGAACGTGAACGCTGATAACACCTGGCAACCCATCGCTGATGAAAACGGACAGGTGGTTGTCGATGACACCCTGATCTCTCTCGTCACCGCAGATCCCGGCAAATCGGACAGATCGCGATCCTTGCCGGACGAAGCATTCCATGCCGCATACGAAGCATGGGCACTCGCGCAAGAGGACGCACACGACGAATGGACGCGATCCACTGATCCGAACGCCCTCGCCGCCGAGATCCCCGCCTCCTTCCGCGACGCACGCGAAGTCATCCTGAACAGAGGGGGGCATCTCGGAGCAGGACAGCTCCAGACCATCAAGCGGATCAACACTGTGCCGAGTACTAAAGCTAGGAGAGCGATGCGGGTGGCCCTGCAAACTCCTGGAAAGCCGGAAGCTGTCGTTGAAGCGATCATTCAGGTGCTCGATAGGTTCGGCATTCAACCTGCCGAAAAGGTTGAGCCTCTTCCCCCCATTGCAATGGACGACGTTCGCCTCATCGCCTGGATGGCTGTGAGTGGCGGCAAGGAGGAGTCATGACATTCAACCCGCGAGGCTCCGTTCAAGACGGGCTCGACCTGCTTGCGCAGCGTCTCAGCGTCATCATCTCGGATCGGCTCTCCTCCTCTTTGCAGGGCTTGGAATGGACGGTCATTCTGCGCGAGCTTGATAACGCGAAGGGCTATGCCAGCAAGCAATACTCGCCTCTAGATCTGCAGGCTCAGCTGCGCATGCTGACAGAACGGCTTGGAGGCCTCGGTTATCCATTTGACGAACCGCAAACTCGCATCGTGAGCACGCTTGGTGGTGAGCTGCGAATCATGCGAAATCGATGGGCTCACGGGCATCAGCTCACTGAATTGGACGCTTGGCGAACTCACGATTTTGTTGTTCGGCTACTCGAGCATTTTAATGATGCTGAGGGGCTCGTATCTTCAGAGAAGCTCAGACTGACGGCGCTCGAAGAAGTGGCGAGAGAGTCAGGAGTGGTGACGGCCCTCGTGCAGTCTGAGGTTTCCGCCGTGCCAGAAGTTGCTGATTTATTGCAGACCGCCGAAGAAGTGACTCTGGGCACGACTCAAGACGACCCCGTCAACCCTGATCCGAGCGTGCTAGTTCGAAAGAACGCTGCGGAGACCCCGAGGATCGGCTCGGAGAGATCTGAGTTTGAGCCATGGAATGTGGTGCCCGTCGGAGATACTTCGGTACTTGATGACCTGCCGAAGAAACTGGCAAAGGAGCAAGTGCGTGCTGTCGCGGTAGAGATTGCTGAGTTTGAAGGGCCGATCCATATCGACCGGCTCGCCGAACTGACTGCGGCATCGTTTGGCATGAACAAACTGCATGCGAAGCGACGAGGCCAGATATCGCGCCAAATCGGTGCTACAGACCTGCACATGGACGCCGACAAGTTTGTGTGGCCCGGCTCGATCGTGCCGAACGGTTGGCATGAGTTCAGGCCCAACAGCAGCGACATCGATCGACCATTCACTCGAATCAGTCCCGTGGAAATTAGGAATGCCGCGCGCTTTGTTCAAGAAAGTGGCGGGGCAGCTACGCGGGATGAGCTAGATGTAGTTCCCATGCACGTTGTGATCAGCGTGGCGTGAGCTGAAAGACGAGAACCTCCGATATCGAAGTGGGTTACCAGACTCAATTCGATTCACCGGAGGTTCTCATGACTCACGCTAATGCCCCCTTGTCAGAAACGGGTCGGCTGCGGCTGGCACGTCTGGTCGTTGACGAGGGCTGGGTTCTTCGCCGGGCGGCCGAGCGCTTCAACTGCGCGCCTGCGACGGCCAAGAAATGGGCCGACCGGTATCGACTCGCGGGCCCGGCCGGGATGCGTGACCTGTCATCGCGGCCGCTGGCTTGCCCGCACCGCACCGATCGGCGCACCGAGCATCGGATCGTGGGGTTGCGGTTCCGTCGCCAGTGGGGTCCGCACCGCATCGCCTGGCACCTGCGATTGAACCGGTCCACGGTCGAGAAGGTACTGCGCCGCTACTCGATGCCGCCGCTAACCCATCTGGATAGGGCCACCGGGCTACCGGTGCGCAAAGCGAGACCGGTACGCTACGAACACCCCAACCCCGGCGATCTCGTGCACATCGATATCAAAAAGCTTGGCCGCATCCCCGACGGCGGCGGCCACCGGGTGATGAGCCGGCAGCAGGGACAGAGCAACCGGAAGACGACACGCCCCGGCTACGCATTCTTGCACCACGCCGTCGACGACCACTCCCGACTTGTCTACTCCGAGATCCTTGCCGACGAGAAGAAAGAGACCGCCGCCGCCTTCTGGATCCGAGCCCGCGCATTCTTCAACGACCATGGCATCACCGTCCTGCGGGTCCTCACCGACAACGGTTCCTGCTATCGTTCGTTCGCCTTCCGCGACGCGTTAGGCGCGGCAGTGACCCACAAATTCACTCGCCCCTACCGCCCCCAAACCAACGGGAAGGTTGAGCGCTTCAACCGCACTCTGACCACCGAGTGGGCCTACGCGAGAACCTACCGGTCAGAACATGCCAGAGCCGCCACCTACCAAGCATGGATCCACGAATACAATTACCACAGACCCCACGGCGGCATCGCAGGACTCAACCCCATCGACCGCGTCCGCGATCACAACCTCCCTGGGAACTACAGCTAGAGACACTGACACTGCAGACATTTGGGCGCAAACGGCGCACAGCTCAGTTCATGAAGCATCTTTCTCGGGCTTTAGACAGTTGACGGAGAGCCAACAGGCTTTCTGTTCTACTCAGCGTCCACGCGTCTTGCAGATCGAGGTTGCGACCACTCGCGTGTGATTTCTGAAGCCACTGATCCGGCTTGTTCACCTCCTCGTTGATGGAGGGAAGGTGAGCTGCGGTGACAGTGTCGATGCGGGTGATGTCGGCGGGCGACGGCTACAAGTACTTACTGCGCACAGTGGCCGCCGGTGACGGCGACCGCAACCTTTCGACCCCGTTGACGAGGTATTACAACGCGGACGGCACACCGCCGGGGCGGTGGATGGGCAGCGGTCTTCCAGGGTTCGGAAGCGGGCAACTCCACGAAGGCGATGAAGTCACCGAGGCCCAGCTCCAGCTGCTGATTGGCATGGGTCGTGACCCGCTTACCGGAGTGCCGCTCGGCCGGTCATACCCGGCGTACAAGTCGGCGGCTGAGCGGGTTGGTGAGCGAGTCAGCGCGCTCGATCCGGAGCTGGGTCCTACCGCTCGGGCGCGAGCGGTCGCGGCGATCGAAGCGGAGGAATCCGAGCGTGGCACGCGACGAGCAGTGGCCGGGTATGACTTCACCTTCTCCATCCCGAAGTCCGCCTCCGTGCTGTGGGCAGTGGCTGACGCAGGAACGCAATCTCTCATCGTCAACGCGCACCATGCGGCGGTTGCAGAGGTGGTTGCGTTCATGGAGCGCGAGGTTGCAGCCACTCGCGCCGGTGCAACCCCTGGGGATGGTGCCGTTGCGCAGGTCGACGTGCGCGGGTTGATCACAACAGCGTATGACCACTACGACTCGCGCTCGGGCGACCCGCATCTGCACACGCACGTCGTCATCAGCAACAAGGTGCAGACCGGGCTTGACAACAAGTGGCGAAGCCTGGACGGACGTCCCCTCCACGCTGCGACGGTGGCGCTCTCTGAGTTCCACGAAGCGGTGTTCGCAGATCACCTCACGCGGCTCTTCGGCGTTGAGTGGGAAACGCGTGATCGCGGCCGGGACCGCAACGCGGCCTGGGCCATCGCGAAGGTCCCTGAAAAACTTGTGTCCGAGTTCTCGTCGCGTTCGCGGAATATCAATGAGGAGAAGGATCGTCTCATCGCTGCGTACATGGAGAAGCACGGCAGGCAACCCTCCAGCGCGACGATCATCAAGCTACGTGCCCAGGCGACGCTCGCGACACGACCGGCGAAGGAGATCCATTCGCTCGCCGACCTCACGGGTCAGTGGAGGCAGCGGGCGGGCAACATCCTTGGTGGCGATGCAACCAGCTGGTCACGTGAAGTCACTGCGAATACCGCGCCGTTGCTCTTGCGTGCCGATGATGTGCCGCTTGACGTAGTTCATGGGCTGGGGGCGAGCGTCGTGACCGCAGTTGGAGAAAAGCGTTCGACCTGGCGCCGCTGGAATCTCACTGCCGAAGCTGCTCGGCAAACGATGCGGTACCGTTTCGCGAGCACTCGCGATCGTGAAGCGATCATCGGCATGGTTGTGGATGCTGCTGAGGCTGTGTCGATTCGACTCACGCCGCCCGAGTTGGCGTCCAGCCCCGCCGTCTTTCGAAGGAGCGATGAATCATCGGTGTTCCGGCCGAAGAACTCCACGGTGTTTTCGTCGGGTGAACTGCTTAATGCCGAGGAGCACCTGCTTCAACTCGCGCACACAACGGCGGGCCCGGCTGTCTCGTTGGAGACGGTCGAGCGGATCGTGCGAAAGCCTGATCGTGAGCGGTTGGTGCTGGGGGAGGACCAAGCGTCCGCGCTGGCGGAGATCGCGGTGTCCGGTCGCATCGTCGATCTGCTTGTCGGTCCCGCTGGTGCCGGGAAAACAACCGCGATGAGGGCGCTGCGACGGGCGTGGGAGAAGGAACACGGCAAAGGGGCTGTCGTCGGGCTGGCCCCCTCTTCGAGTGCGGCACAAGTGCTCGCCGAGGATCTCGGTATCGCCACAGAGAACACGGCGAAGTGGTGGCAGAATCACCTGCGAGAAGGTGAGACCTTCCA
>CALMSL010000029.1 GCA_937872445.1 uncultured Microbacteriaceae bacterium
CGGATGGTCGAGGTGCTTCGGATCGGCCGCGAGAAGCTGAGCGACAAGGGCACGAAGAGCGCGGCGAAGCGCGTCGACCCGCTGCGCAGCCAGACCGGGCTCAGCCGCCCCGAGATCATTCAGAAGATGATCGCGACGTTCCGCGGCCTGAACGGGCTCACCGACGGGGAGATCACGTCCGAGGAGCTCGCGCGGGCCGAACAGCTCGTCGCCGACAAATTCTCCACGGATGACTGGCTGTACCGTGTTCCTTAACCTGAATCGCGCCGGCCGCGGGCGGGGACTTGGCGGAATGATCACCATGGTCGATGAAGTCTTTGCGCCCACAAAATACGAGGCGGCATTGGAGGCCGATCGCCAGACTCGGATGCCGGCTCCTGCCCCGCTGCCCGGAGACGGCGACAAGGGAATCTCGCGTGGACGCACCCGCATCGACCTGCCCACGGACGAGGATTCCACGTCATGACGTTGGCTCCGGATGGCGGCAACCTCGTCATCCACGGCGACAATCTGGACGCCACCGTTTCCCTGCCGGATGCGTCGTTCACCCTCGTGTACCTGGACCCGCCGTTCAACACCGGGCGCGCGCAGAAGCGGCAGTCCACGACGAGCGTGCGGAGCGCATCCGGCTCCGTGGTCGGATTCAAAGGCCAGCGGTATGAACGCATCCGGGGCGACCTCATGGCGTACGACGATGAGTTCGACGACTACTGGTCGTTCCTGGAGCCGAGGCTCGCTGAAGCGTGGCGGCTGCTCGCCGACGACGGAACGCTCTACCTGCACCTCGACTACCGCGAGGCGCACTACGCGAAGGTGCTGCTCGATGCGCTCTTCGGGCGGGAGTGCTTCCTCAACGAGATCATCTGGGCGTACGACTACGGCGCCAAATCGAAGAGGCGCTGGCCGACCAAGCACGACACGATCCTCGTGTATGTGAAGACCCCGGGCGGCTACTTTTTCGACTCCGAAACGGTCGACCGCGAGCCCTACATGGCGCCGGGACTCGTGACGCCGGAGAAGGCTGCCCGCGGCAAACTCCCGACGGATGTCTGGTGGCACACGATCGTCTCGCCGACCGGCAAGGAGAAGACCGGTTACCCGACCCAGAAGCCGGAAGGCATCCTGCGGCGGATCCTCCAGGCATCCAGCCGCGAAGGTGACTGGGTGCTCGACCTCTTCGCGGGGAGCGGAACAACGGGCGTTGTCGCGGGCGCGCTCGGCCGCCGATTCGTGCTCGTCGACGAGAGCGCTGACGCGATCGGAGTAATCCGGCGGCGCCTCGAGTCGGCAGGATTCGACTTCGCGGAACGTTAGACGCTCGCGCGTTCGATCAGGTGGGTGGGCATGATGGTGAGCACGTCGACATCCTCTCCCGCGATGATTCGAACGAGCACTTCCGCCATCATCGCACCTTGCGCCATCGACGGCTGGTCCACCGTGGTCAGTGGCGGGTTCGCATTCTTGGCGTAGTAATCGTTGTCAATCGTGGTCACTCCAACCTGACCGGGCACGTCGATGCCGTGTTCGCGAAGAACTCCGAGGGCACCCGACGCCATCTGCGCACTCGCCGCAAACAGCCCATCAAATGGCTTTCCGGTGTCCAGGATGCGCCGCATGGCTGACGCGCCACCCGCCGGAGTAAAGTCGGCCGTTTCGAAGAGTTCGGCGGGCAGTCCCGCGGCAGTGACGGTTCGGCGCCATCCCTCAAGGCGGTCCAGACCGGCTGCCATGTCCTGCGGTCCGGCGATCGTCGCGATGCTTTTCTTCCCGTGCTCGATAAGGTGTTGGACTGCGGTGGATGCGGCGGCCACATTGTCCACATCCACGACATGACTTGGGCCGCCCTCCGACATGGGCCGACCGCCGAACACAATCGGCATGGTCTGGCCAAGCTCCACATACGAATGGTCGTCACTGTGGTGGGAGAGGACGAGCGCGCCGTCGACATTGCCGCCGGTGAGGTATTTGCGGGTTTTCAGCGGATCAGTCTCTGAGGCGATCAGCAGCGTGAGGGTGTATTCGGTCTTCGATAGGTAAGTAGCCACTCCCTGGATGACGGAAGCAAAGAACGGGTCCGCGAAGAATTTCGCCGTATTCTCGGGGATCACCAGCGCAATCGACTCGGTCTTGCGACTCGCGAGGATGCGCGCAGCTCGATTGGGCACATACCCGAGTGTGCTGATCGCTGCGTTCACGGCGTCGACGACTTCGGGCGTGACTTTCGGGGACAAGTTGACGACGCGTGACACCGTGGAACGGGAAACACCGGCGAGCGCAGCCACCATCTCGAGCGTCGGTGCCGCACCGGAAGAAGGCGATAGGGAAGTCATCTCCAGCGAAATTCTACTCAGCGGAGATCACAGCGCGCGGTCGGCGATGATTCTGCGGTATTCGAGCGCACTCGCCTTGGGCGTGCGCACCTGACTGTCGTAGTCGACGCGCACGAGGCCGAATCGCTTGTCGTAGCCCCACGCCCACTCGAAGTTGTCGAGCAGCGACCAGTAGAAGTAACCATCTACGGGCACACCGCCGTCGAGCGCGTCGAGGATCGCGCCGAGGTGAAGTCGGAGGAACTCGGTTCGTTCGATGTCGTTGACTGCGCCGTCGGCCTCGACGATGTCATGGTATGCAGCGCCATTCTCGGTGACGGCGATCGAGACGTCCGCCGGACCGGTGTACTCGTCGTGGATGCGGTGGAGAAGCCGCGTGAGCCCTTCCGGCTGCACTTCCCACTCCATGGCGGTTTCGGGGAGTCCGCGCGGATGCCAGAAAACGTCATCCGCGGCTGGAAACGGCGAGCGCTTGGGGCGTTCTGACGGTGCCGCAGTGGTCATTTGCCCGTGGATCGGGCGGGAACTGACAAAATCGCCGTGGTAGTAGTTGATACCCAGAGCGTCGATGGGGGTCGAAATAACGTTGAGGTCGCCCGGTTCGATCACCGCTTCGAACCCGGTCCCGTCGATATCTCGCAGGACGTC
>CALMSL010000030.1 GCA_937872445.1 uncultured Microbacteriaceae bacterium
TGGCGGGCGGGACTTCGCCCCGACGAACTAGCAGATCTTGCAGCTCATGCATCCGCGGTTCACGAGCCACTGCCTGTTTCCTACTTTCTCGGAATGGCCTATGGCAATGCCGATCCGAATTGGATTGGCGAGGTGTTGATACATCGCCCCGACGCTGATACCGCAGCGTGGCTCGCCTGGCTCGATAGCCCCGAGATGACCGCGAGCGCATGCGAGTGGGGAGCATGGCTTCAATTCGGTTTGCCAAAGAATGACGTTCGGATTGCAGTAGAAGCTGGCCTCCGGGCCGACCGAGTTCTCATGATTGCGAGCGAAACAGGCTGGCCTAGTCGGGTGGCCGCCAGAAATCTGGTCGCGTGGGCTAAAGTCGGTTGCTTCCCGACGATCGAGCAATTCAAGACGATTGTCCACCACGGAGTCGAGCACCTGGAGCCATCGGGCAGTGCGATCGACTCGCTCACCGGCGAAGTCCAACTTCTCGGGACATTTAGTGAGTTAGCTCACGATCGCACCACACTCGGGGTGTTGCTGATGATTTTTGGTACCCGACGAGGGGTGCTCAACGCACTGAAAAGTAGCATTCTCGGGGCGGATGTATTTGCCAACCAGGCTGACACATCTAACGAATGGCGAGTCAACCATGAATGGGCAGGAAAAATCGCGTGACTATCAGATCCCGAGCCGAATATGACCACGCCCTGCTTGCACTCGGCATCTGCGTGAGTGTTCGGATCCCGGTCCTGCTATGGGGAAACCCGGGGGAAGGAAAGACGGCGGCAGTGGAGTCCGCGAAGCTTCAAGGCTGGCATGTCGAGACGGTGATTATCACCCACAGTGATCCTTCGGACTTTGCGGGTTTGCCCGTTGTGACCTCTGAGGGCACTGTAAGCCTCGCTCCACCATCGTGGGCAAAGCGGCTTGCGGACCATGATGGCCCGTCCATTGCGTTCTTCGATGAGTTCTCAACTGCGTCCCCATCGTTACAAGCTGCTGCACTCAGACCGCTAACCCACTATGAAGTCGGTTCGATACAACTTCCACCGTCGGTCTCCTTTGTCGCGGCCGCAAACCCGGCAGATGTAGCGGCGGCAGGATGGGAGTTGACTGCGCCGACTGCTTCGCGTTTCGTCCATCTCGACTGGGGCATGCCGTTCGACGTGTTCACGGAGGGGCTCGTCACTGGTCAGTGGCCATCACTTCCGGTGCATGCTGAGCCCGCGGAATACTCGCGCTTTCTCGACGACGAGCGCGTCCTTGTTTCCGGATTCTTGCGCGCGAGGGAGTCGCAGCTAAGTGCAATTCCTAAGGATGCCGCAGCTCGTGGCCGCGCGTTTCCCACGCCCCGAACCTGGGACTATGCTGCGCGCCTTTCGGCCTTCTCTCGGGCCGTCGGTGCGAGTGCCGACGTGCGCCAGTTGCTGGTCGCAGGTTGTATTGGCGACGCTGCTGCGCACGAATACTTGCGCTGGGTTGCTACGCAGGATCTCGTGGACCCGGAGATCCTTCTCAGCGATCCAGCTTCCGCAAACTTCGTTGACGTAAGACAGGACCGCGTGTATGTCATGCTGCAGGCCGTGCTCGCTGCCTTCTCGCGGCAACCCACCAAAGAACGTTGGCAAGCGGCAATCGGAATCTGCGCCCTGGCCGCCGAGCAGGTTGGCATCGATCCGGCAATTCCAACCATTCGATCGCTCATGCGTCCAGGGCTCCGACCGGAAGGCACCATAATGCCCCCGTCGATCAAGATATTCGCTCCCGCTCTCGCTCTCGCCGGTCTACTTCCCGCAGCACCATGAGGCTAGATCTTCACAAGCTCGCAGCCGCGAAACTTTGGCTCATCAGCCCCGCGCCTCGACAGTTGACTGACGATGCACCGCGAGAAATCACCTACTTGGCACACGCACTCTACGCACTCGTCCCCGTTGCGAGCGACGAAGTTCGCCGAATGTCCTGCGACGAATGGTGGCGTATTTACGTCAACGCCAGCTGGGTCGATGGCGCAACAATTCCCGAAATTGGCGCAGAACTTGCACACGTGACCTGGCATCTGCTCCTCGACCATACTGATCGAGCCCGCGACCAGGGCGTCGACCGATCAACCGCATCGGCCTGGGCGAAGGCAGCAGACGCGACAATCTCGCACACGCTCGACGAGGAAAAGTTGAGCATTCAGGACCTGCCGACCGCATCCGACCTGAGAATGAAACCGGGACTTTCGGCGGAAGAATATTTCGCTTTCGCCTCTCACCTTCCTGCAAGAGGCCCCGGATCGAACGGATCGCTGGAGCCCTCCGACGGGTGTGGCAGCGGTGCTGATGGAGTTTCGCGCCGACACGAGTATGGGCCAGACACCGACTTGGCCGCCGTGTCGAAATTTGACGCCGGCGAGATTCGTCGTCGAGTCGCCATCGAGTACCGTGAGCGCGTCACGCATCGGGGCAACGAGCCCGGGGACGCGCTCCGGTGGGTGCGCAACCTTCTTGAGCCCAAGACAGCGTGGGAACCCCTGCTTACTGGCGCCATAAGACGAGCAGTGGGGTGGGCTGCTGGGCGCGGTGATTTCACTTACACCCGCCCATCCCGCCGGGCAAGTACCACTCCAGGCATCGTGCTACCAGGGCAACGGCGGCCGCTCCCTCGGCTCTCGATTGTGGTTGACACGTCCGCGAGCGTTGACGACCAACTGCTCGCACGAGCGCTCGGAGAGGTCGACGGTGCGATCTCTGCACTCGGTGTCCCTGATTCGAACATCACCATCTACTCCGTAGACGCGGCCGTCCACACTGTGGCCAAGGTGCGCCGCGCACAGGACGCGAAACTGGTTGGCGCCGGAGGAACGGACCTAAGGATCGGGCTGCGCGCTGTCGAACTCGAACGGCCGCGACCGGATGTCATCATCGTTTTCACCGACGGCGACACCCCGTGGCCAGCAAGCCCTCCCCCGGGCGCGATAGTGATTGCCGCAATTCTCGGACGCGATCGAAAGTTGCTGCCGCAGACGCCGAACTGGGTTACCCGAGTTGAATGCGTGCTCGAAAGCTGATCTTGCGCACGAAATTGCCGGAGCCCGAAGTTCAGTTACCAAGCCTTCAGGGTCATCGTGCACACGGTGTGTCCGGACAATTCCTTCCTTGAGCTGCTCTAGAAAGATCAACTAAGTGTTAACAAGATCAATAAAAGTGGAAGATCTGACTTTCGAGCATCGCGGGTTTCCGCGCGGGATCTGGATAGTACGCCGAACTCACGGTCACCGAGGAAGTCGTGCGCAAACAAGCTGTCTCGAATGCCACGGTCGCCTTGCAAGAACCCGCAACTATTGCTCGAGCAAAGCAAGTGCAGGCGCCGTTACTCGCGTCAGCGATACGTCGACAACAGATCGAAGCGCGCTGGAAAGTCACCGAATTACCCTGGATACCCTGATGGGTAGCGATAGTGGTAGTTCTCGACCTGACAATCAACTTCACATTCACACCCGTGGGAGAACCGAACGTTTCACTCTTACCAAGACTTGTATACAACTCACTTACCTTTGCCTTCGTCGAACTTGGTATCCTTGTCCCCGCGCTGATCTGACGTGACGCGGTGCATACACTAAGAAACGGCAAAAGAGGGAGGCTGGAGCAAGAATTGCGCAATAGTCATTGAGACCTGTTCTCGGCGCACATCAGCAGAACTTGGGGCCACCATGTGTCTGCGACACCGACTGTACAAGACTTGACCAAGACACGGCCGTGCCTCACGAGAGCGAACTCCCCGCATGGTTCGGCGATTTAAGTAATCGTAAAACTCCCGAAACCGATTATAGTGCGTCGCGAAAACGCTGCGGTGAAGGGCTTTTCGTGGCGCCAAGTCAGTGCCAACGCCTGCGGCCTTAGCGTGAAACGACCAGTGACGAGGCAATCGAAGGGGTCTTCCTCCACAATGCGGCGCCTTTTCCCCAAGCCCGTAGGGCCTCGACGAGGTGTTCGGACACCGGCTCGGTCGTGAATTCCACGCAGATATTGCAGGTGAATCCGTTGACAATATGCCAACCGGCACCAGCCATTCCGCCGACCGAAACATCGACCGAATATTCGAACTCGCCTGGCAGTTCAATTATGGAAACGTCTGGGTCGTTCTCAGGACCCAATCAAAGGTCTGGGACGCTGAACTTTGATGTCCGGCCGATGCCATCCGTCGAGGCGGTGTGGGGTGAGAAGCTGAACGCGCGGCGCCGGTTGGTTCTCGTCACCAGTAGTGGAGATCGGGGTGAAATCCCGAGTTGTTGCGGCTGCGGGAAACACGTCCGCTAGGTGTCACGAGAACGGGGACTCCTTCAGGTATGCGAAATGTTCCTCGTATCGGCTGAGGATGTCCTCGTGTTCCATCCACTCGAGTAGATCGATGTTCGGTCGACCCATGGTCATCTGGTAGAAGAACGTGCTCACGCGATCGACCAGGAGTTCATGCAGCTTTATGTCGTCGTACCTTCGGTCAGAGCTTCCCCCTGGACCGGCGTACCAGATGATTGCGGCGCCGCGCGCGCAAATCTCGGTCAGGCCCGACTCGGGGTCGAGCTTTCCCTCGAACAGGAGCTTCTGCAGTTCACCTATGCGGTCAAGGAAGGTGGCGACATCCTGCTCGCTCGAACACTTATAGGGGGCGTAGTCTTCTCCATGGTACGGATGCTCTTTTTCGAGAATACCTTGTTGATGTGCTAAGGGCTCCGCTGCCAGATCTCCACCCTGATAGGCATATGAGCAACTTGGGCACTTTATCTCGGTCATTCGACTCCTTCGGGATTCATTCGGGTTCCGTGTCAGATTAGGTATTACTGTTCGCGATCAGAGCGCGGGCAGTGAATTCGGCCATGGAACTTATTCAGCTGGTACAAATGCACTCGCATCTGAAGTTGATTGACTGCTATCGGACAGAGTAGCCGCACTTATATCCAGGTTTCCCGTCGACGGGGAGCATTTTGACCTTGCATATCTGGTATGAAGGCGGCCAAGCGACGACGTCGTGGGGAAATGCATAATATTTGGACTACGTGGCACAGGCACGTATGTGCCGCTGAGCACTACTCCCCCTGCCGGTGGCCGTCAGCAGTCATTGCCGGCTGTCGGGGCCGATTTGGCGATCGGACGTCGACGCAGCATCTCGAGTACGTGGGGGCTTACCCTAGCGGCCACCCTGCACCTCTTCGCGCGGGTGACGCGCCTGGTCGACGTCGGCCTGCTTCCATGCGGTCGAAGCGGCGGCCCGGTTTGGGCCGGCCTTGATGCCTTCGGGGCCCAACTCGCGCCGCTCGGCCGAGTCCCACGACAACTCTGCGTCGTGCTCGGTGTCGGCGGAGCCGTCTCGGGACTCATCCCGCAAAAAATCTAACTGAGGTTTTTGACAGTCAGATTCTCCATCTGGAAGGAATATTTCATGACATCAACTATCTCTGCGTCGGCGCAGCGTGAGCTTCAGCGTCGCACAAGACTCACGCTCGCCGTGCTGCGGCACGTCCTTGAAGCTAGCGGCAGGGTCGCTGCCACGTGTCGCTACTACGGGCTCAGCCACCAGGCATACTACAAATGGTTCAAATGCCATGAAAGCGAGGGCTTCGACGGCTTGAACGACCGCTCCAGCACCCCCACCATTCACCGACCGCGACCAGCGCCAAAGTGATCGAAAAGATCCTCTGGCCGCGTGAGCAAAACCGTTTCGAGCCGCACTAGATCACCATGTATTTGAATCGCTATCACGACCTCACGATCAGCTCGGTGACAAGGAGCTGGGGAAGGATGTCGAAATCGTACGTGCGAGGTACTACCGGCTGAAGGTGCTGGGGTTCATCCTCGTTGATCAGTCTGCAGTATGAGCGCGTCATACAACGTGTTCATGCGGAACTACTTGACCACCCTTGGGCCTGGACCAAGTCGAACAACAACCATGGTTCATACCACGTCGGGTAAATTTCGGGTTTTCGCAGCGAGACAGCCTCGACAACAAGCGCCAGGACTTCGGCTCCGTAGGCCGCACGAGCGGACTCGCGAGCCTCATCAGTGCGCTTGGGTTCGGGTGATTGAGCACTACGGCGATCCGATCGTTTCGGACGATCGCGAGGAACAGCAGCGACTCGCTCAGGAGCGCGCCTTCCGAGCCCAGCTGAAGGACCGTACTGGATCAGCGATCGACTCAACAGACGGCACAGCGTTCTCATTTGGTACTTCGCGACGTTCGCGACCTATCCTCCAATCAGGCAGGCGGGCCTGCTACGCCCAGCCGGCACCGATTGGATCGATGAAGTGGCCGTCTCCCGCCTCTATTGCCAGAATCGCCTCGCCATACTTCCGCCAAAAAACAGCGACATCTCCCACGAGAGCCCCGGCGGCGATCCTGCTGGCGGTAGCATCACGAAGCCCCGTTAACCACTCAGACTTTCGCGCCCAAATCTCCGGAACTTGGCCGATGGCGGCCAACGCGATGAGGATTTCGGGCAGGAGGTGCCCGGCAGATCCATTCTCCTCTGTCTGCCGGATCGCCATATTCAGACTGTTAATCATCACCCGCTCAGCCTCGTCCAGCCATCGACCGGGAGTGAGCCACTCATGTTCCGTCACCGGCGGCTTGAGCTGCGCAATTAGATCCGGATGCAGCGTCAGCGAATTTACCGGCAGCGATGCGCTGTTCCATCTCACTTCCGCCACGTCGCGTTCGGCCGTCTCTTCTTGATTAAGGAATGGGTCGACGACGAGCGTCCCCTCACCGCTCGCCAAGGTGAATCTCACGACGTGTGAGCCAGTCCCGTG
>CALMSL010000031.1 GCA_937872445.1 uncultured Microbacteriaceae bacterium
ATGCATAGCACTGTGACCTATGTCGCGAGACACCAGTGACGTATCACTAGGGACATATGTCCTGAACTCACACACCCCATTCTCCGCCACAGAAAAATGGGGTTCGCCCGGAGGGCGTGCCCCATTTTTGTGTCGTGGATGCTGCGATTCGAACCCTTGGGTGGGCCTACGCCGCCGGTTCCGGCGCGTGACGCAGTCACGTGACGGCCGTGCGGTGGGGACGAATCCCCCATTCTCCGCCAATCTCTGCCACCCGCTCCCTGAGGAGATCGCGAAGCGATCGTCTCGAAGGGAGCCTGATCGTGACATCGTTGCTCCCTTCGAGGCTCGCTGCACTCGCACCTCAGGGAGCGGAACACGCCATCCACTCGCACCTCAGGGAGCGGAACACGCCATCCACTCGCACCTCAGGGGGCGGAACACGCCATCCACTCGCACCTCAGGGGGCGGAGGTCAGTCGAGCAGGAAGTCGAGGACCACGTTCGCGAACATCCCGGGATCGACCTGGTCCGCGACGTGCTGGTGCCCCGCGAGCGTCACCACCTGAGCGCCCGCGACACGGTCGGCGACGGTGCCCACGGCGTCGCGCAGAAACTTCGGGCTGTCGTCGCCCTGGATGATCAACGTCGGAATCTGCACGACGGCCAGCTCGTCGTCCCCGATCACGAGAGGGGTGCTCTCCTCCCGTGGCAGCGTAGGAGCCGTCGCGACCCTCGACGGCCAGCTCGGCAGCTCCTTCAGCGCGGCAATTTCCTCCTCCGGCATGTGCAAAACCTCGCGCACCATCAACTCCACGACAACCTCGTAACGCCCGGCATCGACCGCATCCTGCATCCGGGCGACCAGCTCCGCCGGTTGGGCGGTCTCCACGATCGCAGGCTCGTAGACCGCCAACCGCCGCATTCGGGATGTCCGTGCGGCAGCGCGCAGGGACAGATACCCGCCGAAGGAGTGGCCCAGCACATCCACCGGCGCGGAAGATTCGTCAGCGAGCGTGTCAACCACGGCGACCACGTCTTCGACCTCCCGCTCGAGCGACCAGTCGGCGCCATCGCCACTGCCCCCGCGGCCGCGGCGATCCATCGCGTGCACGCGGCGGTGGGGAGCGAAGAAGTCGGTGATCCGCCACCGCCGATGGTCCGACATGGAGCCGTGGACGAGAAGCAGGGGCGGCCCCTCGCCGCTGCTCCACACGGCGATGCTCGTGCCATCAGGCGACTGGATGTGACGTGGACCGGACGTTTCGTAACTCATCGCACCCTCGCAAAAACCCTGCATGCCACGGTTCCACTGCCGGCTTTGGCTGTCAAGCAGGCTGACCGGCCGGAGCGCATCGCTGGACCCGCGCGGGTTGTCTGCGCCACAGGCCCCGTGGGAAAATCACCTGATGGCGCGCACCGAGTCGCAGTTTTCCCCCGAGCCGGCCGATCCGGACCGCTACACGGCGGCGAACGACCGCTTGTACACGCGGTTCGCCCGCCTGTACGACACGGTGGTGAAAGCCCTGCCTGTGTGGCGCCGCTGGCTCTCCCGCGCCGTGCCGGAAATTCGCGGCCCGCGGGTTCTGGAGGTGTCGTTCGGCACCGGATGGCTGCTCACCCAATACGCGGGCCGGTGCCGTACCGACGGCATCGACCTCAATTCGAAGCTCATCGGCATCGCCCGCCGCAACCTCGCCAAGGCGGGACAGAGCGCCGACTGGAGGCAGGGTCGCGTCGAGGAACTGCCGTACCCGGATGCCACGTTTGACACGGTCGTCAACACCATGGCCTTCACTGGCTACCCCGACGGCGCGGCGGCCGCCGCCGAACTGGCCCGGGTGCTCAAGCCGGGCGGGCGGCTCGTGCTCATCGACATCAACTTTCCGAGCGACGGCAACCGACGGGGCACCGCGCTCGTTGAGCACGTCTGGAAGCCGGCCGGCGACCTCATCCGCGACACCCCGGCCCTGTTGGCGGATGCCGGACTGGATGTCGACGTCGAGGAGATCGGCGGATGGGGAAGCGTCCAGCTCTACCTCGCGACCAAACCGGCCGCGTGAACAATCCGTTGAACCCAGTCCCCGACTCGGCCCAGCACCTTCATCGAGGCGAGTGCAATCCCTCGACACCGCGTACGGCCAACTCGCCGCGCAGTCGGCGGATGAGGCCTAGCGTCTCAAGCGAGGTGGCTTGTGGGCTATGGAAGACCCCGCTTTCAACAACCTCCATCAGTTGTATAAATGGTCACACTCCACCTCGGGACGGTCGACCCGCGCGGCGTGGATGCATGTAGCACGACCCTCTGACCTGGCAGGGTCTCTGCGAGCACAATCTTCCTAGAACGGCTGGTATTCGCGCTCCCCCTTGGAAATCTCGCGGTTCAGCTCGGTGAGGCGGCGCACGAGCTCGGGTGCGTCCTGCGCCACGGATGCCGGCCAGCCGTACGCGGCAGCGACCGCCTCATCCAGCTTTCGATGCAACGCGGCGAGGTCGGTGAAGCCGCCATCATCCATGAGGTTGTAGAGCTTCGTGAGACCCAGGTTGTGCTCTAGGCACAGCGCGCTGCGGCATTCATACAGCGCGACGGATGCGGCGGCGACCGCCGCGCGTTTCTCACCCGACACCGGGTCAGGCCAGGGAAACGTCATGAAGGCCGTCGTCGGCGTGTAACGAAGATCGCCCTTCAGAGTTGAGGACCGCGCCCACGCCCACGCATCGTGCGCGCGCGACAGCAGGATGCCCATCGAGTAGTCGTCGTCGAAGGCAAAGACCATGTTGGCATTGCTCGCCAACGTCCACGATTGTTGCCACGCAATCAACATCCGCTTCCCGTGCGCACCGACGGCCGCGTAACGAGTGCGCGCTTTGATCGCCTTGCGCAGCCCCACTCGGGGCTCACCGTATAGCCACCAATTCTTTCGATGCCCTTCACGTCTCACTGTTTCGCGAAACGGCCGAACATCTCGACGCACGATCTCGAGGGCTCTTGGGAAGTTTGCCGCGCGCTCGAGCGACATTTTGGCGAAATCAATTACCCACCGGCTGGGCTCCTGGCGAGGGTCATCGGCAATGTCGCTTGAGGTGAGATATGGCCGAACGACGCTACGATACTCTGCCGATGCATCGCTCAACAGAGATTTGGCAACCGCGGCGGAGATAATAAATCCCTTCCCCACCGGGATCGGTCCCTGGAAGCAATGGTCACGATTCGCCACCAAAGCTTTCGGTGACCATTCGTCGTCAGCGCCAACCTTCAGCGATGACGTGATCCTCGCGACCGACTTGCCATCGAGCTCGAACGAGGTTGGCGGTGTTTCTGGTTTTTTGACCCAGTTCACAATGCTCACGTGCACCTTCGCGTCGCCCGGCCAGCGCTGGCTGCTCACGGCATCCGTGATCACACCACCGGTCGCCACAATGTAGTCGAGCGAAGCGTCTCGCCCACGATTTTGGGTCACCGAGTTTGTACCGACGAGGCCCGCTCGTTGCCCGGGCTTCAAGGCATCCTGGGCACGTCGGAACCAATATACGCACAGGTCGCGAATACCCACACCGAAGTGGTTGCCGAGCCAGTCCACGTACTGCCCACCAAGCCCGGCACGCAGCAACTGCGATCCAAGGAACGGCGGGTTGCCGATGATCGCGTCGACCTCCGGCCACTCGGTCTTGAGTGCATCCGCAGTGCGAATTCCGGACAAGTCCACGAGCGGCAGCACAGGCTCCGCCTCGCCATAGCGGTCCACCATTTGGCGGTGCCCCATCCACAGGGTGACCCGCGCGATGAGCACCGCGATGCCCTCGATGTCCAAGCCGTACACGTTCGCCAGAGGGTAGTACGGAAGCGGACCGCTCGGCACAGGCGATCCAGTCTTCTGGGCGAGTGCCGTCATTCGGCTCTTGAGTTCAAACTCGAGGCCACGCAGTTCACGGTAGGCGACGTAGAGAAAGTTGCCGCATCCGCACGCCGGGTCGAGCACGCGGAAGGCACACAGTTCATCGAGCAGATCGCGTGCTTCGGCGGGAGTCTTCGCGGCCTTGATGCGCTCGCGCCACGGCCGAACGATGGTCGGAATGACGATCTTCATGATGTCCGACTCGTGCGTGTAGTGAGCGCCGAGCTTGTCACGTCGCTCCTCGCCCAACACGCCCTCCATGAGAGAGCCAAAAATCGTCGGATCAACGGCGCGCCAGTTGAACTCGGCCGCACCGCGCAAGTGCAGAAGCTCCTCGCGGTTCATGAATACGGCCGCCGGGTGTTTGAACAGCTCGCCGTTCACATAGCGAGTGCCCTCGTAGCGGCCCTGCCGGTTGTGGTTGCCTTTCTGGTTCAGCAGGGAGAACAGGTAGCCGATGTCACGGGCAGAGTCCGGTTCCTTCTCCTTCAGCAGCGCATCCACGGTGTTCTGCAGCGGGTAGCCGTCGAGCATTCCCAAGTCTTCAGCGAACAGGCACCACACCACTTGCATCGTGAAACGCTGGATCTCGTCGATCGGCGCCGCACCCCTGTCGGCCAGCGAGTTGTAGAGCGCGGCAATGTGCGTCGCCGCCTCCGTCGTCAGCTCGCGACGATGCTCCGAGAACACCGGCTCGACCGTCTCCGACTGCAGGAATAGGAGCGAATCGTA
>CALMSL010000032.1 GCA_937872445.1 uncultured Microbacteriaceae bacterium
AGCAGGTAGAGCGCGTAACTGGCAACCCAGATTCGCAAGGTAACGCCAATCCGTCTGGCCCACGGGGTGAACAGGAATGCGAAGAATCCGGCAACAACCACGACGAGAACGATGATCCCGACGGGCCCCGGCATCCAGAACCCGGCACCCTGCACCCAGGGCGTGAACGGGATGAGCTCCTGGTAGCCGAGATACGGGGCGCGCCAGGCGAGTTCGGTATCGGTGTAGGCGCTGAACGATCCGGTCGCCATCCACGCCAGGAACGGCCACGCGAGCCCCATGAGGCCGCTGAACACCATGACGCCCAGAAGCAGGATCCGCTCCCACAGCGGGAACGGATCACGCGAGCGGGTGAGAAAGCGGTGCACGGCGTGCAGGGCGAGCGCGAGCGCGAACGCCAGCCCGCTCGGCCGCGTGAGGGCCATGAGCGCGATGACCGGAATGAGCACGACGTAGCGGCGCTGCACGAGCAGGAACAGCGCGAGCGCGAGAAGGAACACGTGCATGGACTCCGCATAGGAGACCTGCAGGATCGGCGAGAGCGGCGCCACGCAGAATACGACGACGGCGAACAGCGTGGTTTCGCTCGGGAGCACCAGATTCAGGAGCCGGTACACCATGAGCGCCGCGCCGAGCGAGAACGCGACGGACACGAACACCGACAGGGGCGCCCACGGAAGACCGGTGATGACCATGAGCCCGCGCACGAGCAGCGGATACCCGGGCATGAACGCCCACGCGTTTTCCATCACGTGGCCGCCTACCGTCGTGGGCAGCGTCGACGGATAGCCGGATGCGGCGACGATGTGATACCAGGTGCTGTCCCAGAGCTGGGCAAAGGACACATAGTCCGGGTGCGCCGCCGTCCACTGGTTTGCCGGTTGCTGCGCCGCGAACCACAGCAGGATGCCCGTCGTCACGACACGCGACAGCGCCCACACCGCAATGACGCGGACCCACCACGGTGTCAGGCGGTAGCGGATCCGCACGATCCTGCGCAGCGGCTGGCGCGTGAGGCTCGGCTGGTTGCTCGCTGGCTCGAGAGGAGCGTGGTTCACGCGCCCGTCAGCCACGCCCTCAGTCCCTGCTCGCACTGCGTGATGTGCGCCGTATCCACGCGTTCGTCATCCGCGTGCGCGCGCAACGCGTCGCCCGGCCCGTAATTGACGGCGGGGATGCCGAGGGCGGAAAACCGCGCGACGTCGGTCCAGCCGTACTTCGGCTGCGCCTGCCCGCCGACCGCCTTCAGGAAGTCCTGCGCGAGCGGGGCGTCCAAACCGGGGCGCGCGCCTTCCGCGAGATCGGTGACCTCGAACGTGAGCTCATCGAGGTCCGCGAACAGCTCCCGCACGTGCGCTGCCGCCTCCTCGCCGGTTCGGTTCGGTGCGAAACGGTAGTTGATGGTGACCGTGCACTCATCCGGGATCACGTTGCTCGCCACCCCGCCGCTGATGCCGACGGCATTCAGCGACTCGCGATACACGAGGCCCTCGACCTCCACGTCGCGCGGCTCGTACGCGGCCAGCCGCTCGAGGATCGGGGAGGCCGCGTGGATGGCGTTTCGGCCGACCCAGGCGCGCGCCGAGTGCGCCCGCACGCCGTGCGAGGTCACCTCGATGCGGAGCGTGCCGTTACAGCCGCCTTCGACCACCGCGTTCGTGGGCTCGCCGAGGATCGCGAAGTCGCCCTGGAGCAGCTCCGGCCGGGTGCGGGCCAACCTGCCGAGACCGTTCAGCTCGGAGGCAACCTCCTCGTGGTCGTACCAGATCCAGGTCACGTCGAGAAGCGGCTCCGACAGCTCCGCGGCAAGTTTGAGCTGCACTGCGACGCCCGCCTTCATGTCGACAGTGCCTCGCCCGACAAGTTCAGCGCCGTCAAAGCGGCTGGGAAAATTGTTGTGCACCGGCACGGTGTCGAGGTGTCCCGCGATCACCACCCGCCGATCGCGGCCGAGATGGGTGCGGGCGACAACCGCATCCTGGTCACGGATCACCTCGAGGTGCGCGCACCCGGCGACCGCGGCTTCGACGGCATCCGCGATCTGCCTCTCATTGCCCGACACCGACTCGATATCGCACAGGGCCCTCGTGATGTCGATCGAGGAGGAGGTCAGGTCGAGGGTCGGCAC
>CALMSL010000033.1 GCA_937872445.1 uncultured Microbacteriaceae bacterium
TCGGCGAGTGCCGCACCGACCTCGAGCGCCTTCTTCTCGTCCCCGGCGAGCATCGCATCCACGAGGTCATCCGACACCGGCTGAAGCGTCGCCATGGAGCTCACCACGACGGCGCGCGGAGAGTTGCTCCTGGCGAGTGCCGGCTGCAGGGCGACCAGGAACTCGGTTACCCCGAAGAAGTTCACCGCAACGGTAAGCGGTTTCGGTGCCGCGATTCCCGCCGCCGCGATGACGGCGTCAACGGTGCCGCCGGCCAGGCCGGATGCGTGTTCGGCTGCCGCCTGCCGGCCGTCGGGGGTCGAAAGATCCGCGTCGATGTCGGAGTTCCTGAGGTCGACGCCGATCACGCGATGTCCGCGCTTGGCCAACAGTGCGGCAGCGGCCGCGCCGATCCCCGATGCTGCACCGGTCACTACATATGTTCTCGTCATGGTCTGACCGTAGCTGAGTTAGCTGGCGAACCACGGTGAGGGGACAGACGAGAATCCCCTGGATATTCCTCCGGGGACGATGCAGATTGCGGCAGTTTCGGCACGACCTCCTGCGCGAGAAAACCGAGGTGGTCGAGGTCGGCCAGGTCCATGATCTGGAAGTAGATGCGCGTGATCCCCAGCTCGGCGAGCGAACCGAGGTAGTCGACGACCTCGGATGCGGTTCCGGCGAATCCGCCCGCCGTGCGCATGCGGCCGAGGTCCTGCCCGATCGACGCCGCACGTCGCTGTGCCTCTGCGGTGGTGGCTCCGACCGCCGTCCTCCCTGGCACCGAGAGAATGAGTGTTGACGGGTCCCGGCCGGCCTCCTCGCACGCCTCGCGAACCCGAGCCACCCGGGTGGCGATGTCCTCGCGGGTGGCGAAGATCGTGTTGTATTCGGCGGCGTACCGCGCGGCAAGCGCCGGAGTCTTGTTCGCTCCGCTGCCGCCAATGATGATCGGCACCGGCGATTGCACGGGTTTGGGGAGGGCGGGGGAGTCGACGAGCGTGTAGTGCTCGCCAGCGAAGTTGTAGCGGTCCCCGACGGGGGTGGCCCACAGCCCGGTCACGATCTCCAGTTGCTCCTCGAGCATGCCGAATCGCTTCTTCGGAAACGGAATCGCGTACGCGAGGTGCTCCTTCTCGAACCAGCCGGCGCCGAGGCCCAGTTCGATCCGACCGCCCGACATGGCATCCACCTGGGCGACCTGAATGGCGAGGATGCCGGGGTACCGGAATGTGGCGGAGGACACGAGCGTGCCGAGCCGGATGCTGCGGGTTTCGCGGGCCAGCCCGGCCAGAGTCGTCCACGCATCGGACGGGCCGGGGAGGCCATCCCCTTTGCCCATCGCGACGAAGTGATCGCTGCGGAAGAATCCGTCGAAGCCGAGGTTTTCCGCCTCCTGGGCGACGGCAAGCAAATCGTCGTAGCTCGCGCCCTGCTGCGGTTCGGTGAAAATTCGAAAGTCCATGCCCCCACCCTGCCACGTATACTCGAAGGCGAACACGGGAGTCCGGTGAGCCGGGCTGAGAGGAAGCTGATCAAAGCTTCGACCGTCGAACCTGATCTGGATCATGCCAGCGCAGGGAGGACAATTCTCATTTATCCCGTGCCATTTCCTCACACGAAAGGGCACGAAAAGTGACCAGTACAACCAAATCCGAACCAACAATCGCAACCGCGCGCCGGTCGATACGCTGGCGCGTCGTCGACATTGTCGTGGCCAGCGTCATCGCCGTCGCCAGCAGCGTTGTGTTCTTCGCGTGGAACATCGCTCACGACGGCGTTTCGAGCCTGCTCAAGCCGCTGCTTCCGGGCTTGCAGGCTGCGGATGGCGGAATGTGGCTGTTCGCGGGCGTGCTCGTCGCGCTCGTCGTGCGCAAGCCGGGCGCTGCGCTCTACGGAGAATTTGTCGCGGCGGCGATCTCCGCGCTCCTGGGCGGCCAGTACGGCGCGACCGTGCTCCTGAGCGGTCTCGTCCAGGGGCTTGGCGCCGAACTCGTCTTCCTGCTGTTCTTCTACTCGAGCTGGCGGGTGTGGGTGGCCATTCTCGCCGGAATCGGGGCGGGCATCGCGAAGGCGGCATTCGAACTCGTGGTCTGGTATCCGGGCGCCGACACTCTGTTCATGACGGTGTACGTTGCGGCCTCGATCGTGAGCGGCGCCGTGATCGCCGGATTCCTCTCCTGGCTTGCCGTGCGCGGCCTCGCGAAAACCGGGGCGCTCGATCGGTTCGCCTCCGGTCGCGAGTACTCCGCGCACGTGTGACGAACGTGCCCGGCCCGTCGAGCGGCTCACCGGTGCGGCCCGCCCGCGTCCGCGCCGCGGGATGGGGCTGGCGCCACGCCCCGCGCACGCGGTGGGCTCTGCGCGGACTTGACTTCGAGATCGACCCGGGGGAGCGGGTGCTGCTTCTCGGCGCATCCGGTTCCGGCAAATCGACGGTGCTTCAAGCGCTTGCGGGCGTACTGGGAGGCTCGGAGGAAGGCGAATCGGCGGGAGAGCTGCTCATCGATCAGCGGCCGGCATCCGATTCGCAGGGACGTGTCGGTCTGGTGCTCCAGGATCCGGACAGTCAGGTGATCCTCGAGCGCGTCGGCGACGACGTCGCGTTCGGCTGCGAAAACCTCGGCGTACCGAGGGAGGAGATCTGGCCCCGAGTGCGGCACGCGCTCGCGGAGGTCGGTCTCGACGTCGCCCTCGATCGTTCAACGGCTCAGCTTTCCGGCGGGCAGAAGCAGCGTCTGGCCCTTGCGGGTGTGCTCGCGATGCGTCCTGGGCTGCTCCTGCTCGATGAACCGACCGCGAACCTTGATCCGGCCGGAGTCGCGGAGGTTCGGGATGCCGTGGCGCGCGTCCTCGAGTCGACCGGCGCGACTCTCGTGGTCGTCGAACACCGCGTGGACGTGTGGTTGCCGCTCGTGGACCGGGTGATCGTGCTGTCGCCGGACGGTGCGCTTCTCGCGGACGGCGCTCCGGAGGACGTGCTGCAGTCGCGTGGGGAGGAGCTGGCAGAGCTCGGGGTGTGGGTTCCCGGGCATCCGCACGCCGTTGCCCCGCGCGTTTCAGCACCAGGGACGAGGGTGCTCGGGACCCGGGACCTGACCGTGGGCCGATCCGTCGCGTTCGCCGCGAACGGTTTCGAGCGTCGAATGCCGGACCTCGGGTTCCTCGAGGGCACGAGCACGGCAATCACCGGCCCGAACGGGTCGGGCAAGTCGACTCTCGGACTGACCCTGGCCGGGCTGCTTCCGCCGATCGCGGGCACCGCGTCGGCGCGTGGGACGTTGCGGGATGGCGCGAGCGAGCACCCGATCGACTGGAGGTCGCGCGAGCTCCTCACCCGAATCGGCACGGTGTTCCAGGAACCTGAGCACCAGTTTCTGCGGTCCACCGTGCGCGAAGAACTCGCGGTGGGTCCCCGCGCGCTGAAGCTTTCTTCCGCCGAGATCGCCGCGCGCATCGACGAGCTTCTCCAGCGACTTCGCCTGGATGCCCTCGCCGATGCGAACCCGTTCACCCTGTCGGGCGGGGAGAAGCGCCGCCTCAGCGTGGCCACGATTCTGGCCACGAGGCCGAGGGTGCTCGTGCTGGATGAGCCGACGTTCGGCCAGGATTCCCGCACCTGGGCGGAACTCCTCGGGCTGCTGGGCGAACTCGTCGACGAGGGGAAGGCGATCATCGCGATGACCCACGATCGCCGATTCGTCGACACGTTCGCGGACCGCGAGGTGCGGTTGTGACGCATCCGTTCTCCCGCATCAACCCGGTCGCGAAACTCGGGGCCGCGCTGCTCCTCGCCGCGTGTCTGGTTCTCACCGTCGACTGGGTCTCGGCGGGAACCGCACTGCTGCTCGAGCTGGCGGCATTCCCGTTTTTGGGAATCCGGGCCCGACGGTTCTGGTTGCGGACGCTGCCGGTGTGGGTTGCCGCACCGCTTACCGGCATCACGATCCTGCTGTACGGCCGGCCGTCCGGCACCATCTACTGGGAATGGTTCGCGGTGCGCATCAGCGACGGCTCCCTCGAACTCGCGCTGGCGACAATGCTTCGGGTAGTGGCGATCGGACTGCCCGCTGTGGTGCTGTTCATCACGGTCGACGCAACCGATCTCGCGGATGGCCTCGCCCAGGTGTGGCGCCTGCCGAGCAGATTTGTGCTGGGCGCGCTTGCCGCATTCCGGCTCGTCGGTCTGTTTGCGAACGACTGGCGTTACCTGGAACTGGCCAGACGGGCGCGCGGCGTGGGGGATGCCGGTCGCATCCGGCGCATCCCCGGCCAGGTGTTCGCCCTGCTGGTGCTGGCGATCCGACGGGGAAGCAAGCTTGCCGTCGCGATGGAGGCTCGCGGGTTCGGGGGCCCGATTCCGCGTACGTGGGCGAGGGAGTCCCGATTCGAAATGGGAGAGTGGGCGACCCTGATTGCTGGTTTGATGGTGGGCATGATCGCGATCGCAGCGGCCGTGGGCACCGGCCATTGGAACTTCATTGTCGGATAGTGCACAGCCCCCAAAGTCGAGGCCGGACATTGTGCTCGTCGACGGGCGCAGCGGATCCGGCAAGACCGAACTCGCCCGCGCGATAGTGGAGCAAAGACCCGAACTGCAGCTGGTGCGGATGGACGACATCTACCCGGGCTGGCACGGCCTTGAGGCCGCCAGCCGGCACGTGCACGACTTCGTGATCACCGCATCCGTGCGCCGCTGGCAGCGTTGGGACTGGGCGGATGGCCGACCCGCAGAGTGGCATGTGCTCGATCAGAGAAGGCCGATCCTCGTTGAAGGGTGCGGTGCGCTCAGCCGAGCCAACCGTGCCCTCGCCGCTTACGCGGTATGGGTGGAGCTCGATGAGGAGACTCGTCGGGCTCGCGTGCGGGAGCGCGACGGCGACTCCTGGGCAGACCACTGGGATGAGTGGGCTGCCCAGGAGGCCGTGTTCATCGACAGCGAGAATCCGCAGAGTCTCGCCGATATCGTGGTCAGCGGTTCCGAGATTCCTTAGTGGCTCGCAGTCCAGTGCATAGTGAATGGGGATCCCGCCGACATTGTGGTGAGGGTATTCCCGGAGCAGGTAACGGTCATGTCGGCGCCGTCGCCACCGTCCTGGCCGATCGGCGAATCGACGCTCTGCTGCGTGCCGTCGATGTCGGCGGTGGTTTTCACCACGACATTGGATACCCAGCCCGTGAACGAGATTACGTTGGTGTCGCCTTGCCAGGCCCACTCGCTGTTCGCCGGCCCCGACTGGTGTTCGGTCATGGTGAGGGTTTTCCCACTGGAAAGCGGTGACACCATCACGAACGTGAGGTCGGTCGTGGAGCCCATCGTGCCGGCCTGGTGGAAGAAGATCTGTTGGCTGCCCGACCCTGTCACGGACGTAATGGGCGAACCGTGAGATTGGAGGTACGAGAGTATCTGCGCGGCGTCGTCGGAAACGTCAAGATCCCAGTTCTTTCCCTGAATGCACGCCGTGTCGGAGTGTCCTGACGCGGTGCCGCCCCCTGCTGGGGATCCGCCACCCGGCGTGCATCCGGTAAGCGCTGTGAGGAGCACGAGTGGGGCCGAGATTGCGAGAACACGGTGTTTAAACATGATTCCTCCCTGCGTTGAATTGACCCTCCGGTCCGCCTGCTTGAGGGACGTACACGGAGGCTGTGGAGGAAGACTCTACGCCCAACCGAGGCGATGCAGTTCGTTGTCGTCGATGCCGTAGAAGTGGGCGATTTCATGCACGAGCGTGACGTGAATCTGGTCTTTGAGTTCCTCGAGGTCTGCGCTCACGCTCAGGAGCGGTTCGCGGTACAGGATGATGCGGTCCGGTAGTTCGCCGAAGCCATATTGACCGCGCTCGGTTAGGTTCACTCCGTCGTACAGGCCGAGGATGTCGAGGGTGCCGTCCTCGGGGCGGTCCTCCACGACGAAGACCACGTTGTCGAGGCCATCCACCATGTCGTCGGGCAACTTGTCAAGTTCATCCACGACAAGCTTTTCGAACGCGTCTGCGTCAACAGAGTCTGGGTCCAGTTCGAGGTCAGCCACCGACGGCCTCCACGAGAGAGTTCTGCAGGAAACCCAGCCAGTCGTACAGGCCCTGAAGCACGCCGTCTGCGCTCGGCTCCTGTTCGTCCGACTCGATTCCCAGTCGGCTTGCCAGCGAGAGGCGGATGTCGGTGAGGCTCCGCAGCCACGCCTGGGCTTGCCCCCGATCCAGCGTCACCTCACCGGAATCGATGGCCGCGCTGAGGGTCACGATCACGACGTCGGCGTTGGACACTTTGCGGTCGATGAGGCCCGAAGCGGTATACCGGCGGAACTCCGCCGACGACGCCGGATCCCCCGGGTAGGCGTCCGGGAGCATCCGGATCACAGCCGGGTCGTTCGCGTTGCCCTCGCGCAGCAGCACGGAAACCTGGGATGCGAGATTCTGCAGCAGAAGCGCCTCATCGCGGCTGATCGCCGCGACGATGACGCCGTCGTCGCGCGCCGCGAACGCTTTCACGCGTCCGCCTTTCCCATGGTCGCCCACAGCCCGTAGTCGTGCATGGCTTCGACGTGGCGTTCCATTTCCTCGCGCGTGCCCGTGGCGACGACGGCACGGCCTGTCAAATGCACCTGCAGCATGAGACGCTCGGCTTCGGCCGGCGGGTAGCCGAAGTAGCTGCGGAAAACATACGACACGTAGGACATCAGGTTGACCGGGTCGTTGAGGACGAGCGTGACCCACGGCACGTCGAGCGCGCTGCGCTCGCTCACGTGCGTTTCTTCGATCGTGTCGGCCACGACTCCAGCCTACGGTCGGGCAAAACAATTGGGGTGATCGACGGGGCTCGAACCCGCGACATCCGGCTCCACAAGCCAGCGCTCTACCAACTGAGCTACGACCACCATGCGCCGGGCGAACTACCTCGGCAACGACTCACCATCCTATTACAGTCGGGGAGCAAATTCCTCAATCACGGAGGCGGCAACCGCCTGCACTTCGCCCGTCGTCGGTCCAGGGTCCGCCACGAACGCGGTCTTCCGGTAGTAGTCGAGTTCCCGGATCGACTCGAGGATGTCGGCGAGGGCACGGTGCCCGCCGTCCTTTTCGGGTGCATTGAAGTAGATTCGCGGAACCCAGCGGCGGACGAGTTCCTTGATGGAGGACACATCCACGTTGCGGTAGTGGAGGTGGCTGTCGATGCGGGGCATGTAGCGTGCGAGGAACGCGCGGTCGGTGCCGATCGTGTTCCCGGCGAGCGGCGCTGTTTGCGGGGTGGGCACGAACCGGCGGATGTAGTCGAGCACGGCATCTTCGGCATCCTGGAGGCTCACGCCACCGGGGATCAGCTCCAGCAGGCCCGACTTCCCGTGCATGTCGCGCACGAATTCGCCCATGTTGTCGAGGGCGGCCTGGTCGGCTGCGATGACGACGTCGAATCCCGGGTCGAGAATCTCGAGTTCGAAGTCGGTGATGACGACGGCAACCTCAACGAGCTGATCGACCCCCACATCCAGACCTGTCATCTCGCAGTCGATCCAGACGAGTCGATCATTGCCGTTAGCCATGGTCAAAGTCTATCTTTGGGCACCAGCGCGCTTCAGGCCGCGTCGCCGAGGCCGATCGCTTCGGCCTCGGTGGCCATCGCGACGCCCCCTGAATTGGCCCGCCGCAGGAACCGCACCCCGACAAGGACGACTCCGGTGGCCAGAAGCACCGATGCAGCTCCCACAAAGTACGGCGTTGAGGGAAGAAACACCTCGGCGAGCACCGCGGCAATGGGAGGGGCGACGGCGCCGCCAAGGAATCGCACGGCTGAATAGGCGGATGACGCCACGGAACGCGGCAGGTCGGTGGCCTCCATGACCGATTCGGTGAACACCGTGTTCAGGATCCCGAGGAGGAGTCCTCCCAGAATGACCGCAAGGACCAAACCGAGTCGGGAGTGAATGAAGATTCCTGCTGCGACAAGATCCAGGGCGAGAAGCGGCAGGACCGTGGCGAGCACGGTGGTGCGCTTGAACCTGGCGGTGAGAAGAGGCGCAACCCACACGGACGTGACTGCCAGACAGACCCCCCACCCGAAGAATACGAGTCCAAGTCCGATCGCGTTCATCCCGAGCGGGAAAGGAGTGTAGGCCAGCAGGATGAAGAATCCGATGTTGTAGAACACTGCGGCGAGTGCGAGCGTTGCCAGCGCCGGGTCCAGCAACGCTCGGAAAGGTGCGGAAAGTGTGACTGGGGCGCGCTCGACGGGGTCCTCTTTCCCGAGGAGCACGAGTATCGCCACGAAACCGATCGCCATGAGCGTTGCCGTGCCGAAGAAGGGGCCGCGCCAGCTGATGGTTCCCAGCAATCCGCCCAGGAGCGGGCCGACCGCGATGCCGAGACCGAGTGCCGCCTCATACAGGATGATGGCGGAGCCGGTCCCCCCGCTCGCCGCACCGATGATGGTGGCGAGCGCAGTGGAAATGAAGAGCGCGTTGCCGAGCCCCCATCCTGCGCGGAACGCGATGATCGTTTCCACGTTTCCGCTGAGGGCTGCCGCAAAAGCAAAGGCAACGATGAAGCCGAGCCCGATCATGAGCGTGCGTTTCGCGCCGATGCGGCTGGAAACCCAACTCGTGAAGAACATGGCGAGTCCGGTGATGAGGAGGTAACTCGTGAACAGCAATTCAGTTTCGGTCGGCGTCGCTTCGAGTTCCGACGCAATGGCGGGAAGAATGGGGTCGACGAGGCCAATACCCATAAACGCAATGACGCAGGCGAATCCGACCGCCCAAACTTGTTTCGGCTGGCGCAGGATACTGGCGGTGCGGGTGATCTCGGTGCCCATCAGTTGGTGGGCTTTGCGGCAGTGCGGGTACCCAGCAAGTGAACTACGCGGGTAAGCGCCGTTCGATCCGCGGCGCTGATCCCGGAGAACAAGGAACCGAGTTCGGTAGCGAGAGCGGTGCGCCATTCGGCCAGTGCCTGGATGCCCGCCGGCGTCACGCTAACCAGGCTTGCGCGGGAGTCTTCCGGGTCTGGGATTCGCTCGGAGTATCCGTTGTCGACCAGGTGCTGCACAACTTTGGTCATCGACGGCTGGCTCACTCGGGCCGCTGTCGCAAGTTCGCCGATGCGCAGTTGGCCGTCCGTGGAGAGGATTGAGAGGGTGTGCCAGACCGCCGACGGCGTGGTGTTTCCGGTGGAGTGTGCGGCGATTCGGGTGAGCCTGTGAGCGGCGACCAGGAGGTCGGCAAGGAGTTGCGTGTCATTCATCGCTAAGAATTATATAACTAAGCTATATAAATACGAAATGCGGTCCGGTGCCGGTCAATGTTGGTGGGTGCGATTGCCGCCGGTACGTGGTAGTAAGAACACATGAGCAGCGACACTCCCAGAATCAAGCGTGGCGACGAATACATCACGATCTTCGCCGGCGGCCCGAATGACGGCCAGACGGGTACGCGCATCAGCACCGATGGCACGTGGGATGACGAGGTCACTGTGCTCACGGCGGTCGACGGCAAAGAGACCATGATCGATTACAACTTCGCCAGCTGGCGCGAACTGGGCGGAAAGTATTACGTGACCTACAGCTACGATGCGGCCGACAGCGAGCCGGTCGAAGACCCCGAAGACAGAGGCGGTCGGCAGTAGCTGACTGGCCGAACTGGCCCCTGCGGTATCGTGGTACCGCGCTTCGCCCTCGTAGCTCAGCGGATAGAGCAGGAGCCTTCTAATCTCTTGGTCGCAGGTTCGATTCCTGCCGAGGGCACCGTATACCCGTAGTTGTCAGTCTTCGTCGTCGGCGGGCGGCGGCGGGAACTCTGCCCGTGCCGGCCGCTTCGGCTGGACGGCCTTCGGCGCCGCGGACGCCGCCTGAGTGGGGGTTTGGGTCGATGCCGCTTCCGAGCCTTCCGCGGCCTTCTCGGCGGCCTGCTGCGCTTCCCAGGCTTTCTGCTGGGCTGCGAGATCCTGATCGTTCAGGGATACCTCGTACGCCCACGAGTCGAGATCGTTCCGGAACAACTTCTTCGCCCGTCGTGGGTGCGCCTGCCACTCGATGAGCCGGTCCTTGAATTCCTTCAACGACTGCGCCGCCTGGAAGCTGAAGGACACCGCCTGCTTTTTGAGCTCGCCCAGTTCGTGGGTCGCCCAATCGGCGGCAAGGTTCGAACCGCCAAGAGGCAACAGCCTCAAGCGGACATCGCACTCGATCGCGATGTGGTCTGCCTGCTGCTGTTCCGGTGCCGACAGCGCATTCCAGTTCGCGGCCCGCCGAGCCGCGCTGATCATCGCGGTGACTGCTGCCGCGCGTTCATCCCGGTCGTGCATGGCGACGATGCGTTTGGTTGAGCCGCGCCCTATGAGCGCAGCGATGACGCCCGCGACCAGGATGGCCACGCCGGGAACGATCGCCGTCAAGAAGACGTGCGTTCCCGCATCCGAATAGAACCAGTACACGAAGTTGTCCCACCACTGCATATCGGCAGGGTACAGCCCGGTTGCGGGTACCACCGCCATTGGCTCGCGAGTCGGGCCAACACTCAGCGGATGCAGAACCGCCGGCGGCCGTATCGGTCAGCCGAATCGCAGGCAATCGACGGCGTCGTCGAAACTCCAGAACTCGCCAAGCGGCAGGAACCGCCTCTGCAGGGCGATGAGCCGCTTGGAACGGTATCGTCGGCCCCGCGGTTCATCGAAACCCTCGACGTATCCGAGAACTTCACCATCCGATCGGGTTACCCGCCACAAGTCGTCGTGCAGTCGCACGAGGTTGATTCCGTTCCGTACCGGCCTCTCGAGCAGAGATGCGCCGGCGAAGTCGAATGTGGTCATTCGTTCCTCCTGTAGTGAAGCCGGCCGATCCAACGGGGACAACCTCACGCTAGGCAGCACCACCGACATTTGCCTGCACGGATTGGCGCATCACACGATGGCGTCGGTGTCCTCTGCCGTGATCGCGAGGTCGGCGAGCACGACCTTGTTGATGCGCGCGGTCTGGGCAAGGATGATGCCCGCCAAAACCACGACAACCCCCGCGACCTGGAAGGGTCCGAGCCCCTGGCCGAGCCACAGCCAGGCCACCGCGAAGGCGAAGACGACCTCCGCCGACGACACGACGCCGGCCGCCGTGGCCGTGAGGTATTTGAGGGCGATGAGGGAGAGGAAGAACGGTGCGAAAGAGCCGAGCACGATGTTCCAGAGGAGCGGAAAGATCAGGGGGAGCTGGATCGCTGCCAGGTTGCCGCTGAGGGACACCGGCGTCGCGAAAAGCGCGGGGTCGATGTTCCACCATCCGCTGAACAAAAGCCAGAACACCGTGGCGGCAGCCATGCTCCAGAAGGCGACAGCCATCGGCGATGACGTGCTCATGACCCGCTCGCCGATCAGGAAATAGGTGGCAAGGCAGACCGCGGCCGAAAACGCCATGATGACGCCGAACGGATTGAGCTCGCTGTTCCAGATCTGGGCGACCACGGCAAGCCCGATGAGCACGAGCGCGATGGCAATCCAGAGCCGTGCCCGAACTTCCTCGTGGAAAAAGAAAAACGCGACCACCGCGACCATGAGCACCGCCGTGAACTCCATGAGAAGCGTGATTCCGATCGGGATGACCGTGATGGCCACGGCGTACGTGAACTGCAGCAGTGCGACGCCGACGACACCCATGGTGGCCAGCACCGCGAGCTGCCGACCGCCCACGCGCAGCGCGGAGCGATTCGCGAACGCCAGCACGGCACCGGCGATCAGGGCGGTGCCGCCGACGCGGAACAGCGTCAACTGCGCTGGCTCGAGGCCCGCATCCAACAACACTTTGCTGACGCTTCCATTCGCGCCGAAAAGCAGCGCTGCGCACAGCGCGAACACATAACCCACGGGCTATCGAAGACCTGTGCCGTGCACGGCGAGCGGCTCGATGCGGGCGAGCTCATCCTCGCTGAGCGCTGGCGCGTGCGCCGCCGCAAGGTTGTCCTCGAGCTGGGCCACGCTGCTGGCGCCGATCAGAGCCGACGTGACCTGCGGTTGGCGCAGCACCCAGGTGAGCGCGAGCTGAGCGAG
>CALMSL010000034.1 GCA_937872445.1 uncultured Microbacteriaceae bacterium
GATGGAGTCTTCCCCCCCGGCCATGATCATCGTCCTATTGCCCCCGGGGGCCCCTTCCAAGAGGAAAGACCCCCCCGATACGAACCGCCACTACGCCGCAATTGCGGCGGGCTCCGGGGTGACGCCGATCATGTCGCTCGCGCGCACTATTTTGCGCGCATCCCCAAACACGCAGTTCAGTCTCATTTATTCGAACCGCACCGCGAATGACGTGATGTTCCTGGAGGAGCTCGCGGAGTTGAAGGATGCGTTCCCCGCGCGGTTTGCGCTGTATCACGTGCTGACGCGGGAGAAGCGGGCCTCCGAGATCATGTCGGGCCGGCTTGACGCAGACCGGTTGAACACGTTCCTCGAGTACCTGGTGCGGCCGGGGGATGTGGATGAGTGGTTCATTTGCGGGCCGTTCGAGCTTGTGCAACTTGTGCGGGACACGCTTGAGGAGGCCGGGGTGGATCGCCACCACGTGCGGTTCGAGCTGTTTACGACGGATCGGCCCGACCGGCCGGAGGGTTCTGTCGGGCGGCCGGTGATCGTCGATGAGGGCGATGCGGTGCGCACGATTACGTTCACGCTGGACGGGCTGACGGCATCCATCAACACGCCGGCGCACGGGCGCGAGACGGTGCTGAATGCTGCGCTGCGGGTGCGGCCGGATGTGCCGTTCGCGTGTGCGGGCGGCGTGTGCGGCACGTGCAGGGCGATGCTGGTGGATGGGACGGTCACGATGGACGAGAATTACGCGCTCGAGCCGGAGGAACTGGAGCGCGGCTACATTCTCACGTGCCAGTCGCACCCCACGAGCGACGCAGTCACCGTCAACTACGACAGCTAAAGCTCGTTCCCTGAGGAGCGCGCAAGGCGCGCGTCTCGAAGGGAGCCCAGATGTAAACCACCCCGCTCCCTGTGGAGCGCGCGAAGCGCGCGTCTCGAAGGGAGCCCGCCCAATACCCCTAGGATTCATCCCATGATCGACCTGACGATAGCCAACAACCTGGCCGAGCTGACCCTGAACATCCCGGACAAGCTGAACGCGTTAGATGACGCAGCCCTGGCCGAACTGGGCACCCGCTTGCAGGAGGCCCAATCGGCCAACGTCCGCGCCCTCCTCATCCGAGGCGAGGGTCGGGCATTCTGTGCCGGCCGCGACATTTCGGCGGTAGACCCGGAAACGGATGACGCGCTTGCGTTCCTGAAGGATTCGTTCGGCCCGGTGATGCGCACTCTGGCCGATTTCCCCGCACCAACGTTCGCGGCAGCGCACGGTGCGTGCCTGGGCATCGGCCTCGGTCTGCTGATCGCGACGGATGTTGTCTACGTGGCGGACGGCGCAAAGTTCGGTTCCCCGTTCGCGAACCTCGGTGCTGTGCTGGATTCCGGCGGTCACTCCCTCTTCTTCGAGCGGCTGGGTGCCCACCGCGCGCTGGACCTGATCTACACGGGCGAGCTCATGAGCGGTGCCGAGGCGGTGGCTGCTGGCTTGTTCAGTCGCGCGATCCCAGACGCCGAACTCCTCGATTTCGCACGGAGCAAGGCGACCACGGCGGCATCCGGTGCAACACAGGCGTTTCTGGCGAGCAAGAACCTGATCGCCCAGCTGCGTGACGACCGTGTCGGCCTCTGGGAGTCGGTGGCGGCCGAGAACGTGGAGCAGGAGCGCCTCCGCACGACCGCCGACTACCGCGAGGGTTTCGCCGCGTTCCAGCAGAAGCGTAGGGCAACTTTCACTGGCGAGTAACGCCTGTTGTAAATAACTAAGTGCACACTATTTGGGCAGCCCGGCCTGACAATGAAGGGTAGTGGCACTCTGGCAAGTTCCATGCAACCGAATCGTTCGGATTGCTCGCTATCTAAATTGCTCTCGAACCTCTCGGCGGACTAGATATCCATTCCCTCTGCTCGAAGTTTGCCTCGCGATTCCCGAGTTAAAGCGTCCCATTCAGACCGTCGAAACTGGACCTGACCAAAGGCGAAGAGTTGTGGTCCCCCGGAGGGATCCTTCTCAGATCCGACGGTAAGGCTCGAGTAGTCCAGGCTGGGAACCTGAGTTTTCACGGCATCCATACTGCTATCCACTAATTGGTCCAAGAGATCCTCCACGGGTAACGCCTGTCCAAGTACGTTCTCCGGAAATACTGCATACCACAGTCTCTTTTTGGCTCCGGCGGGGTCGAGTGTGAATATTGCGTTCGGTCGTTCGCCGATCATAATACGAAGGTGGAAATCGCCTGTCGTGAGTTCTTCGCTGCTTCTAAACCAGCCCACGACTAACCCTTTCCAATGTTCATCCAATAATCATGCCAGTTCGGCTTCGTGAAGTCATGCATCTCCTCCCACGAGCAGCACGATTGGTCGTCCAGCAGCAAGCGCGCCGGGTGTTCAGCATGTGGGCAAAATTTCAAGTTTGTGATTGGACCCCCCTCGCACAATTCGAGTTGTGTTGCTTTCTTAAAGGATTCCTTCGGCCCGGTGATGCGTACGCTGGCCGATTTCTCCGCACCAACGTTCGCGGCGGCCCGCGGCGCGTGCCTGGGCATCGGCCTCGGCCTGCTAATCTCGACGGATGTCGTGTACGTGGCGAAAACCGCGAAGTTAGGTTCCCCGTTCGCGAACCTCGGTGGGATGCTAGATTCCGGCGGCCATTCCCTGTTTTTCGAGTGGCTGGGTGTGCACCGGGCGCTCGACCTGATCTACACAGGCGAGCTCATGACCGGCGCCGATGCGGTGGCTGCTGGCTTGTTCAGTCGCGCGATCCCAGATGCCGACCTCCTCGACTTCGCACGAGCCAAAGCGACTGCCGCGGCATCCGGTGCAACGCAGGCATTCCTGGCGAGCAAGAGCCTGATCGCGCAGTTGCGGGATGACCGTGTCGGCCTGTGGGAGTCGGTGGCGGCCGAAAACGTGGAGCAGGAACGCCTGCGCACGACGGCCGATTACCGCGAGGGTTTCGCCGCGTTCCAGCAGAAGCGGAAGGCAACATTCTCCGGAGAGTAACGCCGGCTGCAACTGACTAGCTTCCCTCATTTAACCCATCTTCAGGAGCGCTCGTGAGGCCCAAGTTTGGTTCTTCCGGTGACTGTCGAAGTGAGACACGAGTAGCTGGCAATTGTTGGTTAGTTCGTCACATGGCTCTGCTGCCTAGATCTTGGGCTCCCGGGGCCAGCAGTCAATGGCGAGTTGGGCAAGTTTGTCCTGGCGAGCCCTAATTGTGGCTTCGGTCCAGTCGTCGGACGTAGCTACATCACTTGTGAGCTTGAGTGTGGACGCTGCGAGGACGGGTTTCTTAACGCTCCAAGCCTTGTTCCCAATGCGCGCATTTTTACCTTTTTGTAAGAGCACGTGATTGCCAACCCTGTCGACCATGAGCCTTCGGCTATCCTGCGTGAAGGTTGGCCAGTCAGCGTCCTTTGCATTCTTTGGCAGAATGTGTTCTAGATTTACGGACTCGATGTCTGCGTTGACAATTAGCTCGGGCTCCGAATCTCCATTGTTCTCGAGTTCCAATGCCCGAAGGATATAGCGCGAGAGCCGAGAAGTCGTCCTCCACTCTTTGAAGGTTGCCAAGAAGAGTTCGTCAGTGGGCACCAGTGGGCCGACTTTGGTCTTGGAAAGGATGTCAGCTGTTGTGGTTACTTTTAGGTTTCTCACTTCGACTGCCGCCTCGCAAAATGCTGCTTCTGCAACACCGCCTCCGAGGCTTCCGGCACAGAGCATCCGCACTGACCATGACACGAGAGTGATCATAAACCGTTCAACCTCGGCTTTGGAGAATGTCGCTAGGACGGCGAGAATCAGCGGTCGATATCGTTCAATTTGCAGCTCGGCAATGACGTCGGCGGCGTTCGCTACTTTCGCGCTGTAATCAGACCAGTAATCGCTGTCGGGATGAAGAAGTGCGTAATAGGCCTTAGATGTGTTCTCCAGCTCAATGCTGAACTTAACCGAAGAGGCAGAGTCCAAGACAATACCTTTTAGCTTGCGGTAGACGTCACGCTCGCGTACTAGTCCGTATCTCGAGCTAAGCAAGTGGCGAGCAAATGTCGTAAATAGCTGGTTCCCGACTTTCTCAATGCCTAGGTTGTTGAGAGTAAGTGTCCAGGTCCTTTGAACCTCCGCCAAACGGGCCTCACCGGCTTGGCTGAACAAGTAATTCTTCAGTAAATCCGCCACCGTAAGATCTGCTCCACGGTCGTTTAGAGTTTCGAAGATTAGAAACGCATCTGCCTCGCTTGCGACCGTGATGGCCACCACTTGAACGTTTGTGTCTAGCCATTTCTCGAGCTCGGCAACTTTGGACTCCCAGTTTGATCCGTGCGCTGCGGCGAAATTATCGACGCTGGATTGCAAGTAGTCATAGGCGGATTGAATCAGTTTCTGGCTGAATGCGGACGGCTGCAGGGCTTCCCTTAAGACCACGTGGCGTTCGTAGAAGTCGTGATCGTCCGTGTTTAGGATCAGCTTTGGCAGGTCCTTCCGTGCAGTCTTGTCATAGCGCCCGAGGTATTCCTGTTGAGTCGCATCTCCCGCCTTGTCCTCGCCACCTGCGTAACAGCGGTTACGAATTGCTGCAAGCAGGAGTGATGCGGTTGCTAACCTTTGCTGGCCGTCAATAATTAGTTCCCGACCGCCTGCTGAAGTCGCATTCGCTGCTAGTACGACAGTTCCAAGGAAGTAGCCAGTCTGATTGTTGAAACTGCTTTGAAGATCGTCCCAAAACTCTACGACTTGAAACTTGTCGTCGTTCGTGGCAGCTGACCCTGCGTGCTTTTGCTCCGTCAGCCATGAATAAGAACGTTGATAAATGGGCACTGAGAGTGAACGGGTCCGAAGGAGCTCCGCCACGCCAAGCGCCTTGTAATCCAAAAAAGTTGCTTGAGGAGCGGCCATTGTTCTCCAAGTCATTGAAGTCGAGTTGTGTATCTGAGAATAGCGGTGCTGCCATGACTTGGCGCGAGACGCTCTTTTATTGAATGAGCAGCGGAACCCGAATACGCGGTGGGTGCCCGATGCAATCAGCCCGTATTCCGCGTTGGCCGTGACGTCGGTTGCCGGCTCCCGCAGAGGCACGTACGCCGGCAATAGCTCTAGGGTGCGCCACATAGAGATGCAAGAATCCACCTATGGATGACATCTGGCAGGGCATCGGCAACCTGACACCGTTCACTTGGGTGATAGTGCTTGTCGGGCTCGTGCTCTTGTACCTAGTCATTCGGTTAGCGGTGATGCACGCGCTCCGCGACCACGAGCGATGGCTGGAGAGAAAGCGCATCAGGGCCACACGCACGACGTACCCTCCGCAAGCGTTTCCGCCGATCACACCGGAGTCGAGCGACCCGTTCTAGAGGTTAGGCACACTCCGCGCGTTTCTCGACATTGTCGAGCCGCATGGTGGGGGATTTGGTGCTGGGGCGCCATTCGTCGCGGGGGTTGAGCCAGGGTGGTGCCTTGATGTGGGGGACACCGCCGATCATCTTGATCTGCCAACCGGATGTTTCGATCGTTCGATGATGGAACCAACAGAGGAGCACTCCGTTGTCGGTTTCCGTGGGGCCGCCGTTTTCGGCCGGGTCGACGTGGTGGATTTCGGTCCATGCGGCGGGGATGGTGCATCCGGGGATCGCGCAACCGCCATCCCGCGCCATGATCGCCCGGCGCTGAGCGGGGGTGAAGCACCGCTGCGGCGACCCCATCCCGTGGATGCCGCCATCCGAGTCGATCGAGATCATCTGGTATCCGCCGGTGCAGGTCAGGTGGCGGATGGTGCGCATCGACACGGGCGCCTTCGCCCCGTCGATGTAGCCGCGGCCGTAACCGCTGTCCAGATCTGAAGCGCGCACCGTCACGAGCACGGTCGGCGCAGCACCGCCGATCTTCGGCACCTGATCGCTGCGCGAATAGTGGTCAACCATGGAGGCGATCACGTCGTGACGCTGCTGGTCGCGACTGCGCGGGTCGGATGCCCGGTCGACCTCCGCCTGTTCCTCCGCCGTGCGAAACTCGGTCGTTGTGCGCGGCGACAGGAACGCGTCGAACAGGCGATTCAGTTTCGCGGCCACCTCGGGCATGAGCGCGAACCGGCCGCACACGAGCCCGCCGACGAGCGCCCCGGACTGGAAACCGCGCGCGTTCCAGGCGCGACGCTCGACCGGCTCCATGCCGTCCGGGTCCAGATACGCCTGCCACACCAACGCCTGATCGCGAATCTCGTCCGCTGTGCACGCCGTGGGCACGAGGTCACTCGTGCCGATCGCGCATCCGACAAGCTCTTCCTCTGCAGCCTTCAGGCCGTCGATGGTCGCGCAACGGAACGTCGGAACCAGACCCGCGACGATGGCGGATGCCGCATCCACCCCGATCAAACCCGACTCGAGCGCGTCGGACACGAAACGGAAGCGGGCGGGGCTGGGCATGCCGGATGCGGCCAGTTCCACGCAGGTTTCGTACCCCAGCTTCATGCGGCGAGCGGCGGTGGAGCCGGACACGAGCGTGACGCGCTCGATCAGCTCGGCCGCGTTGCGGCAACCCTTGCGTGCGGAAAGCGCGTCGGCACGATTCACGAAACCCGTTGAGCGGTGGGCGACCTCCGCGGCCGCCTCAACACGAAGCGCGTCCACATACCGTCCGAGCTGTTCGATCGCCGACATGGCCTCCAGCAGGTCGTCATCCGTCGACGTCTGGAGCCGGCGGGCCGGGATCGCGGCCGCCAGGCTCTTCGCGTGCTCGCGCACGGCATCCGCAATCGAATCGGCGGCTGCAGTGCACCCGCTCGACCCGGAAACGTCGGCCGCGACGGCCGACGCTTCGGGGTTGACGGAGGGGACGTTCATGGTTATATTTTAGCAGAAGTCAAGACATAAGTACGATAAAAATAGGAAGCTGTGGATAAGAAAATAGAACAAAAGAACGATCATTCACACCACCGCGCAAACCTGCCCCAGCACGCCCGAATCCGCCGGGCGTAGTATCGGCTCAGCCTGCACTTCAGGCCACGGCAAAGGAGGGCGCCATGCTGCGTCTGAGGAACTACTGGGTTTACAGCGCGGGGCTCGCCGTCGCGTGGGCCATCGTGCTGATCGTGTTCATCTCGATCCGAGGCGCGGCCGAGGCGCCCACAATCCTGCTCGTCTTCGGCGGATTCGTGATCGGATGGGCGTCGACGACCATCGCGCGCTACGTGTACCCGCCCGCCAGGCGGTGGACGACGGCACAGCGCTAACCGCGTCCGGCGCGGCGAACCGTGTTCAACCCCGGGCGGCCCGTGGCGGCCACTCCACGAGGTCGGCTTCCCACGTCTCCGGCTTCCCGATCGTGCGGATCGGCTTGTAGAGCGAGAAGACGATCGCACCGATGATGAACAGCACCGCGAACGCACCCATCGCCAGGTTCACGTTCAGCCCGGCCAGGAGGGCGCCGGCCAGCACAGGGCCGAGCGGGGCAATCGCGACACCGGAGAGGTTCAAAACGGCGTTCATCCGGCCCTGAAGTTTCGACGGGGTGATCACGCTCGCGTATCCGATGAGCCCGGAGTTGACTGCAGGAATCAGGATGACCGCGATCGCAACCCACATCAGGTACTGCCAGTACTCGGTCGACAGGGCCATGGCGGTGCCGCCGATGACCGCCACGAGGATGCCGACCACGGCGAGCCTGCCCGCCGGGAAACGCTTCACGAGCGGCCCCGCGATGATCGAGCCGACCACCATCGACGCACCGGCCGCGGCGTTGATGAGGCCGATGAGCACCGGCTCCGTGGCGATCTGCACGAGGTGCAGGTTCAGGGCGAACATCATCCCGTTGAAACCGAGGTTGATGAGCGCGAAAATGCCGATGCTCGTGCGCAGGAATTTCACCGACCACACGAAACGCATGCCCTCCACCAGGGTGGTCCACGCGCTCGTGCCCTTCGTTTGCCCGAGATCCTCATTGAGCGGGCCCCGCACGAAAATCGTGCAGATGAGCACGACGAGGTATCCGACCGCGCTCGCCAGGAACGGGAAGATCCTGCCCAACGAATACAGCACACCGCCGACGGGGCCGGAGACGAGCGACGCCACGGCCGAGCGACCCTGCACCGCCGCCATCGCCGACCCCATCTGGTCCGCGCGGACAACCTGTCGGATGCCGCCCGCCTCCGCCGGCCCGAAAAACGACGCGACGATGGCCGAGAAGAACAACACGAGTGTCAAATGCCACACGGTCAGAGTCGACGTGGCGATCGCGGCGACAAGGGATGCGAGCAGGATGAAGTCGATCGCCGAACACAGGATGAGCAACCGCCTGCGGTCCACGCGGTCGGCAATCGCGCCCGCCGGGAGCGTCGCCACGACGTACCCGATCGCGCCGAGCGCGCTGATCAGGCCCGCCTGGAACACCGACTGGGTGAGGGCGAACGCGATGAGTGGCACCGCGAACGTCGCAAACCCGGAGCCGATGATCTGCGTCGTCTTGCCCGACATGAGCAACAGGTAGTCGCGGTTGTGCCACAGCGACGGGCCGGCCGGCTTCGTCGAATCCGAGGCGTCGGGGGCGTCGGGGGAGTCTGATGCGCCCGAGGCGTCGGCGCCGCCCGGTGCCTCAACGTGTACGGCGGTTTCGGGCGAAATGGCGGTACTTGTGACGGTGTCGTCGCTCGCGGGGATGGAAGTCATGACCGAAACTATAATTGCGCAAGAACTATTGCGCAAGTGTAATTGCGCAATTTCTGTTGCGGAATTGCTAGACTGGGTTCATGGTCAAACAGTCGTACCGCGTCACCGACACGTCGACGCTGCGCGCCCTGGCGCATCCGCTGCGGCAACGCATCATCCTGGAGTTGTCGGTTCGGCGCTCGGCGCGCGCGGCCGACCTTGCGGAGATCATCGGCGAACCCGCAAACGCGATCAGTTACCACCTGCGTTCGCTTGCGAAAGCGAACCTCATCGTCGAAGCGCCCGAGCTCGCCCGGGACAGCAGGGACCGCGTGTGGACGGCGGCGCATCCGGAGGGCGTGTACATTCCGGCGGATGCCGCGGACCCCGCGGGCGACCTGCTCGATCAGGAATTCATGACCTGGATAGGCAAGCTGATTCGCGAAACTCTCCCGGCGGATCCGCTCGCCACCCGCGGGCGGTACATGGGCGCTGCGCTTCTCACCAAGGACGAGTCGCATGCGCTGTTCATGGAGCTGGCCGAGGTTCTCGAACGTTGGCGCGAGCACGGCATGGATGCTTGGGCGGAGAACCCGCACGACCCCGCTCGTGTATTCCACCACCTCGCCGCGTTCGTGGGCAACCGGGATCTCCCCTCGGCGGGCACTGCCGACCCCACGGATGCGGATGTGCCGCCCACGTCGACCGTGAGCTGAGCTGGCCGGCGCGAGCTACCCGGTTTTCACGTCTGGCGTGAGAAAAACCGGGCCAGGACCGGGCCGAGTACCTCTGCGGACACATCGTGCGTCTGGTTCTCCAGGATCTCGATCGCCGCGTTCGGGATGAGCTCGGCCAGAGCCCGCGATCCGTATTGGAGCGATTCGGGGCTTGCCCCACCAGCCATGCACAGCGATGGCACCCGCACTCGTGCGGCAAGGTCGGCGGGCACACGGCTGTCGCCCATGGCCGCGTTGTCGTAGGCGAGCGTCGGAGCGATCGCTTCCATGCCGGACCACATGGGAGCCTGCCGCATCCCCGCGATCGCCTCCGGCGGCATGCCGACGCGTCGGAGGAACGCCTCGACCGCTTCGCCGCGGTCTCCGCTGGACAGCGCCGCATTGAGAGCGGTGGTGTAGTCATCGGCCGCCCAGGCCTCATCCTCGGGGGCGAATGGCGGTTCGTAGAGCGCCATGTGGGTGATAGCGCTCGGCCCGAGCTTCTCCGCGGCCCTCAAAACTAGTGCCGCGCCGGACGAGATTCCGAAAACGCTCGCCGTCCCGCCCGCTGCCAAGATCAGCCCGTGGATGTCCTCGATTTCGCGCTCGACGGCGAACGCCGCGGCATCCCCGCTCGCGCCCCGGCCTCGCCGGTCGTAAAGGTACACGGAAAACTGGCCGGCGAGCTGCTGCGCGATGGGACGCATGGGGCCGCTGTCCCGGAAGCACGTAGCGCCGTCGACGAGCACGACGGGAGGCCCATTGCCGACTTTCTCCCACGCAATGTTGGTGCCATCCTCAGAGGTCAGTGTCGGCATGATCGTTCCTTTCGGTGGGGTGCTGGGCAGGGGCGGGGTCTGCGTCGGTCGAGCCGGGAGCGCTGCTTTCGTCGAGCAACTCATCGCGAAGCAAGTCGTCGATCCGAGCCACCCGACCTGCCCACAGGGAGGCGTAGTGGCTCAGCCATTCGTGGATCCGCGCGAAGGATTCGCCTTCCAGCGTGCAATATCGCCACTGGGCTTCCTTGCTCCTCGAGAGGAGCCCGGCGTTTTCGAGAACCGTGAGGTGTTTCGAGATTGCGGGAGTTCCGACCGTGAACCGGGCGGCCAGCTCACCGACAGAAAGCGATTCGCCCTTCAACTCGCGCACTAGCGCGCGGCGAGTGGGGTCCGCCAGCGCAGCGAAAATCGCTCCGGCCTCTTCGTCGGTCAGCCGCTACAGGAGGGTACTTTCCACAAGAGGAAAATACAGTGACGAGCGGATGCTGTCAATGGCTGCGCAGGGACCGCGGTTCGCCGGTGTGGCCGATTAGTCTTGGCGGATGGCGTCGACCGCTGTATTCGTAAACGGCATCCCCGGATCGGGAAAGACCACACTTGCCACAGCGCTCTCCACGGAGCTGGGTTTTCCCGTCGTGACCAAGGATGCAATCAAAGAGTCCCTTGCTGACCTCGTGAGCGTGGACCTTCCCAGCCGTGGGCTCGGCGCTCTGGCATCCGACGCGATGTGGTCGATCGCCGGGATGATCGAGGGGCCAGTGATCATCGAATCGTTCTGGGCGAGCGGACGGGATGAAGAGTTCTTCCGCGCAGGGGTTTCTGCGGCGGGCATTGCCAGAGCAGCAGAGGTGTGGTGTGACGTGTCGGTCGAGACCGCGCGCCTTCGGGTCGCCACGAGACCGCGTCACGAGATTCACCAGGACACGGCACGTGTCGCCGAATGGGAGCAGTTCACCGCCACGGCGCGGCCCATCTCAACTTTTACGGTCCTTAATTGCAACACCGAGGGGCCGGTTGACGTACCCGTGTTGGCAGGAGAGATCCTTGGAATTCTGGGGCTGAGTAGCCAACAAAGACGGTGAGCTGAGGCGTTTTCCTACTGTGCCGCGTGGAGCTGCTGCAGTGCCCACGAATTGCCGTCGGGATCGCTGAAGTAGGCGTAGAGGATGCCGCCCATGTCGTTGACGGCTGAGACCTCGACGCCTTTCGAAAGAAGCAATTCGCGCGACGCTTCCAGATCATCGACGACAAGGTGCAGCCCCTGCACCGGCGCAGAATCCTGCGCAGAAATGCCCACCCCGAACACGACGGAACACGCGGAGCCCGGCGGCGTCAACTGCACGACGCGCATCCCGTTGCCCGGCTCGACATCATGGTCCAGGTGGAAGCCGACCTGGTCGGTGTAGAAGGCCTTGCTGCGGTCCACATCGGTGCTGAGCAGCGGAACGAGTTCCAGTCGCATGTCCATCAGGTAATTCTCTCCTTTTCCTCGCCATCGCAAGCACGCACCCTCGATCCGCCACACGGCGTCGACGGTGCGAGCGATATCCGACATGGGCGTTCCAGTTCCCGGCGGACGTTCAGGACTTTTCGAGCTCCTCGCGCCAGCCTTCCTCTTTCCTGAGGTACTCGTTGCCCTCGAAGTCGGCGAAGTCGCTCATGTCCGTGACCCGGCGCACCTCAAGCTTGTTACCGGGACCTAGCGGGCAACGGCTCGCCCACTCGATGGCTTCTTCCTTGCTGGACACCTGGATGATCCAGAAGCCGTTGAACAGTTCGTGGATTTCGCCGTACGGGCCGTCCGTCACGAGAGGCGGGTCGTTGTCGAAGTTGACGACGAACGCCTCCGAGAGGTCGTCGGCGAGCCCGTCACCTCCGATCATCACTCC
>CALMSL010000035.1 GCA_937872445.1 uncultured Microbacteriaceae bacterium
CGCGGGATCAATCGCTGCAGTTGCGTGACGTGGGCCGGTTCGAGTTCGTCGAGCGAGTTCACGCCGAGGAGCTGCATGGTGCGCACGAGCTGTCCGGAGAGGATCTCGATCGCGCGGTCGACTCCCTCGCGCCCGCCCGCCATGAGGCCGTACAGGTAGGCGCGGCCGATGAGCGTGAATCGGGCACCCAGCGCGACCGCCGCGACGATGTCCGCACCGGACATGATGCCCGTGTCCAAATGGATCTCGGTGTCCTTGCCGACCTCGCGCACGACCTCGGGAAGCAGGTGGAACGGGATGGGCGCCCGGTCGAGCTGGCGGCCGCCGTGGTTGGACAGCAGAATGCCGTCGACCCCCATGGCGGCGAGCTTCTTCGCATCCTCAAGGTTTTGCACGCCCTTGACGACGAGCTTGCCCGGCCACTGCTCTTTGATCCACGCGAGATCCTCGAACGTCACGGTCGGATCGAACATGGCATCCAGCAGGTCGGCGACGGTGCCGCTCCACCGGTCGAGGCTCGCGAACGCGAGCGGTTCGGTCGTGAGGAAGTTGATCCACCAGGCCGGCCGGGGGAGCGCATTCAGGACGGTCTTCGGCGTGAGGGTCGGCGGAATCGTCATGCCGTTGCGAGCATCGCGGAGTCGGGCGCCCGCGACCGGGACGTCGACTGTGACGAGAAGCGTGTCGAATCCGGCCTTGGCAGCGCGGTCAACCAGGGCCATGGAGCGATCACGATCCGTCCACATGTAGAGCTGGAACCAGTTCCGGCCATTCGGGTTCGCGGCCTTGACGTCCTCGATCGACGCGGTCCCCATGGTCGACAGCGCGAAGGGGATGCCCGCAGCGCCGGCGGCGGACGCTCCGGCGATCTCACCCTCGGACTGCATCATCCGCGTAAAGCCGGTCGGGGCGATGCCGAACGGCAGGGCAACCTGACCGCCGAGCACGTCGCGGCTGGTATCCACCGTCGAAACGTCCCGAAGGATGTTCGGGTGGAACTCGATGTCCTCGAACGCCTGCCGCGCGCGGGCCAGACTCAGTTCGGCCTCCGCGGCGCCATCCGTGTAGTCGAACGCCGCCGTCGGGGTGCGCCGTTTGGCGATCAGCCGCAGGTCGTAAATCGTCAGTGCATCCTGCAGCCGGCGCCTCTTCGCGTTCAGCGTCGGTTTCTTGAACTTCAGCAGGGGGGCAAGATCCCGCGGGCGGGGAAAACGGCGCTTCATCGTTCTATTGTTCCTTTCCGCGCTCGGACGGCACAGGGGTTCGCTTTGCCTGATCGCGGCGAGGGTGGAAGACGGTGGGCGCGAAAGCCATTGCCACCATGGCGCGCAGCGATTCGAGGCTGCCCGACACCAGTCCCTGCGTTCGGGCCTGCACGAGAATGTTCCCGAGAGATGTGGCCTCCATCGGGCCGGCCAGAACAGGTCGACCGAGACGATCAGCGGTGAGCTGGCACAGCAAATCGATCTGCGAACCGCCGCCCACGAGGTGAACCACGGAGGCGGTGGAACCGGAGAGCTCGCACGCGGTCTCGACCGCGCGGGCGAACGAGGAGGCGAGGCTCTCGATGATGCTGCGAACCAGTTCCGTTCGGCCCACCGGAGCCTCATCGCCGCGCTCGCTGAAGTAGCCGAGGATTCGCTCCGGCATGTTTCCGGGGCTCAGGAATCGCGTGTCGCTCGCGTCGAACGTCGGAACCGAATGGTCGATCGCCGCCGCCCGTTCAATGAGGGCGGGAAGATCCACCGTCGTGCCGCCAGCCTCCCACTCGCGAACGCACTCATTCAACAGCCACAAACCCATGACGTTGTGGAGGAAGCGGACCCGCCCGTCGACCCCGAGTTCATTCGTGAAATCCGCAACGCGGCTTTCTTCGCTCAGCACCGGTTCGGTCAATTCCACGCCGACGAGCCCCCAGGTGCCGCAGGAAATGTAGGCGAAATCGTCGGTGGTCGCCGGGACCGCGACGACCGCGGATGCGGTGTCGTGCGATCCGACGGCAGTCACCGTGACTCCGTGCCCGGCAACCCCCAGCGCGGCCGCCACCTCGGGGAGCAGCGGGCCGATTTTCTCGCCGGCATCCATCAGCTCGGGGAAAATCCGAAGGGGGAGATCCAAACGTCCGATCAGGTCGTCGTGCCAGTCTGTCGTGCGCGGGTCGAGCAGGCCGGTCGTGGACGCGTTCGTGCGCTCCGCCCGCTGGTGCCCGGTCAGCCAGAAGTTGATCAGGTCGGGGATGAGAAGAAACGAGTCGACACCGTCGAGGGCACCCTCGGATGCGTCCGCCCACAACTGGTACACGGTGTTGAACGGGAGCTGCTGCACACCGTTCGCCCGGTACAGGTCGGACGGGCTCACGACGCGGTGCACAGCGGTCTGGGCCGCAAGGTTCCGTTCGTCCCGATAGTGGTAAATCGACCCGACCAGGCGGTTGTTGCTCAACAGACCGTAGTCGACCCCCCATGAATCCACCGCAACCCCGCACACATCCGGCGCGCCTCGCAATGCCGTCTCGAGCCCGAGCTGGACGTTTCGATAGAGTTCGAGGACGTTCCAGTGCAGACCGTCGATCAAGTGGACGGGCCGGTTCGGGAACCGGGACACGATCTGCAGGCTCAACTCGCGCGGTCCCACCCGGCCGAGCACCACGCGGCCGCTCGACCCCCCGAGATCAACCGCGACGACCGATCCGGTCATCGGAGGAACGCCGCTGCAACCCCGGCATCGACGGGGATGTGCAGTCCGGTCGTGTGGCTGAGGTCGCTCGTGCACAGGACGAAGACGGCGTTCGCGACATTCTCCGGCAGCACTTCACGTTTCAGCAGGGTGCGCTGCGCGTAATACTCGCCCAGCTTGTCCTCCGGGACACCGTAGACGGCCGCCCGTTTCGCCCCCCATCCGCCGGAGAATATTCCGCTGCCGCGCACCACGCCATCCGGGTTGATCCCGTTCACTTTCACGCCGTATTCGCCGAGTTCGGCCGCGAGCAACCGCACCTGGTGCGCCTGGTCTGCCTTGGCCGCACTGTAGGCGATGTTGTTGGGTCCGGCGAACACCGAATTTTTCGACGAGATGTAGATGATGTCTCCGCCGAGCTTCTGGTCGATAAGAACGCGCGCGGCCGCGCGGGAGACGAGGAAGGAACCGCGAGCCATGACATCGTGCTGCACATCCCAGTCGGCTGCAGTCGTTTCGAGCAGCGGCTTCGACAGCGAGAGTCCGGCATTGTTGACGACGATGTCGAGGCCGCCGAACGCGAGTACTGCCGAGTCGATCGCGGCCTGAACGTCGTGCTCCTGGGTGACATCGGCCTGGACGCCCAGGGCAACATCGGCGTCGCCGAGTTCTGCCGCGACCTCCTGCGCTTTCTCGAGGTCGAGGTCGGCGATGACGACGCACGCCCCCTCCGCGGCGAGCCGGGTGGCAATGGCTTTGCCGATCCCGGATGCTGCGCCGGTGACGAGGGCGATGCGCGATGCGAGCGGCTTCGGCTTCGGTCTGCGCTGGAGCTTCGCCTCCTCGAGAGCCCAGTATTCGATGCGGAACTTCTCCGCATCGCTGATGGGGGTGTACGTCGAGATCGCCTCGGCGCCGCGCATGACGTTGATCGCATTCACGTAGAACTCGCCGGCAACCCTCGCGGTCAACTTGTCCTGCCCGTAACTGAACATTCCCACGCCCGGGATGAGGATGATCGCCGGGTCCGCACCCCGCATCGCCGGCGAATCCGCGTCCGCGTGGCTCTCGTAGTAGGCGCGGTAGTCTTCGCGATACCGCGCATGGAGTTCGTCGAGGCGCGCCACCGATTCGTCGATCGTCGCCGAGGCGGGAAGATCCAGGACGAGCGGTCTGATCTTGGTTCGGAGGAAATGGTCCGGGCAGCTCGTGCCGAGTGCGGAAAGTCTCGCGTGTTCCGAGCCCGCGAGGAATTCCGTCACGGCAACGTCATCCGTGAAGTGGCCGACGCGGGCCGCATCCGTTGATGCAAGCGCGCGCAGGTGCGGTGCGAGCGCCGCCGCCTTCGCGCGTCGTTCGTCATCCGGCAGCGCGGTGTAACCGGGTAAGACGGTTCCAAAGGGCTTCGCGCGCCCGTGCGCGGCGATGTAGGCCGTGGCCTTCTCGATGATCCAGAGGCTGTTGCGCTCCGACTCGTCGCTCGTTTCCCCCCAGGCGGTGATGCCGTGTCCGCCGAGTATGCAGCCGATCGCCTCAGGGTGCCGGGCTTTCACCGCCGCGATATCGAGGCCGAGCTGAAATCCGGGCCGCCGCCACGGCACCCACACGACCTTGCCGCCGAACGCCTTCTCGGTGAGCGCTTCGCCGTCGGCGGACGTGGCGAAGGCGATGCCGGCATCCGGGTGCAGGTGGTCGACGTGGGCGGCGTCGACGAGCCCATGCATCGCCGTGTCGATGGACGGCACGGCCCCGCCCTTGCCGTGCAGCGTGTAATCGAACGCGCCGACCATGTCGTCTTCGCGCTCGACGCCGGGATAGACGTCGACGAGCGCGCGCAGCCGGTCCAGCCGAAGTACCGCAAGGCCGGATTCGGTGAGCGTGCCGAGGTCTCCCCCCGACCCCTTCACCCAGAGAAGGTCGACGGACTCCCCCGTAACCGGGTCGATGCCCAAACCCTTGGCGGAGGTGTTCCCGCCCGCGAAATTGGTCACCTGCGGGTCGAAGCCGAGACGGTTCGACCTCGCGACGAGCTCAGCCGCAGTGTCGCTGGTCACGCACCCCATCCCGCCTGCTCGCCGCCGACCCTCTCGGCTTCGATGCGTTCCTGGTAGCCGCTTGCCGCATAGGCGGCCATCGGGTCATCCGGAAGTCCGCGGGACGCGCGCCACTCGGCCAGGGCCGGGCGCACATCCGTGTAGAACGCATCCATGAGGATGTCGTTGGCCGCGAGCACGTCGCCCGTGTTCTGCGCCGCACCAAGAGCATCGCGGTCGACGAGCAGCGCGCGCGCCGTCATCTCCTGCACGTTGAGCACGGAGCGGATCTGCCCGGGGATCTTCTTCTCGATGTTGTGGCACTGGTCGAGCATGAAAGACACCCCGCTCGTGCTGCCGAAACCGCCGCCGCGAATCACCTCGACCATGATTCGGAAGAGCTGGAACGGATCGGCAGCTCCGACGATGAGGTCGTCGTCTGCGTAGAAGCGGGAATTGAAGTCGAACGCCCCGAGCTTTCCGAGCCGCAACAGCTGCGCGACAATGAATTCGATGTTCGTCCCTGGGGCGTGGTGACCGGTGTCGAGGCACACGAGCGCCCGGTCGCCGAGCGCAGCGACGTGGGCGTACGACGTGCCCCAGTCGGGCACGTCGGTGTGGTAGAAAGCGGGCTCGAAGAACTTGTACTCGAGCACCATGCGCTGGTCGTCGCCCAGGCGCTGGTAGATCTTCGCGAGCGAGTCGGCCAGACGATCCTGGCGCGCGCGCATGTCATCCTGGCCCGGGTAGTTTGTCCCGTCCGCGAGCCAGATCTTCAAATCGCGCGACCCGGTCTGCCCCATGATGTCGATGCAGTGGAAGTGGTGGTCGAGGGCTTTCCTGCGGATCTTCGGGTCGCTGTGCGTGAGGCTGCCGAGCTTGAACGCGTCGTCCTGGAACGTGTTCGTGTTGATGGTGCCCAGCGCCATCCCGTGATCTTCCGCGTGGCGCCGCAGGGCCGAAAAGTCGTCGACGATATCCCACGGGATGTGGAGAGAGATGATCGGAGCCTGACCGGTCACCTCGTTGACTTTGGCCGCATCCTCAACCTTTTCGAAGGGGTCGCGTGGCACGCCCGGCTGGGGGAAGACGCGGAATCGGGTTCCGGAGTTGGCAAACGCCCACGAAGGCAATTCAAGAAACTGGTCGCCTAAAGATTCCAGGGCTGTGCTGGTCAAAACGGAACTCATGTGCCATCCCTCTACGTTGAGCGAAGCGTGCGAAGGGCCATCCGCCCGTGCGTCGCAACGTCTCTACTGTTGATTGAATCGTTTCATTGTAGAGTTCATGATAGGTGCAGAGCATGATGGGGTCAATGCAGAGGGAGTCAGCGATGATGGACGGGCCTTACGGAAACGTCTCGACGAGTGCCACAGGCATGGATCGGGCCCTCGATGCGGGCCACGGGATCGTGCGGCTCGCGCCGACCTGGGTTCCTCGAGCGTTTTGCACCCCGGGGCGGCGCATCCGCCTGCACCCGGATGACTACTATCCGTTCGAACAAACGCGGGGCGGAATCGACGAGCGGTGGCTCTCCTCGGCCGTGCGAGCAGACAACGGGCCGCTCACCGGCGACAACGAAGGGCTGAGCCTCGTCGTCGATGCGGATGGCGGCGCGCTGTTCCCCTTTGACGAATTCGTCGCTCACCACAAGTCCGGGTTGATCGGCTCTCGCTTGTTCCAGAAACACGGCGTCTGGCCCATGTACTCCAAATTCTTCGACAACCAGCAGGCCCTGCCTTTCCACGTTCACCACACCGATGAGAAGGCAGCCCTGGTCGGCAAGCCGGGCAAGCCGGAGGCGTACTACTACTCGCCGCACATGAACAACCACCTCGGCGACCAGCCGATTTCGTTTCTGGGCCTTCAGCCGGACATCGAGAAGGGCCAGATCAGGGAGCGACTGGAGCGGTTCTCGCGCGGCGGCGACAATCGCATCACCGAGCTTTCGCTCGGCTACCGCACCCAGCTCGGAACGGGATGGGACATCCCGTCCGGGGTGCTGCACGCTCCCGCCAGCGTCGCGACCTACGAGCCGCAGGCCGCGTGCGACGTGTTCTGCATGTGCGAATCATGGAGCAACAACCGGGAGGTACCGGAAGAGCTGCTCTGGAAGGACGTTCCCGCGGACAAGCACGGCGACCTGGATTTCATCGTGAGCCTGCTCGAGTGGGACCTCAACACCGACCCGCACTTCGTGACGAACCGATTCATGGTGCCCTATGACACCCAACAGTCTGCGGCGGACGGCGGGGTCGTGTACGGGGAAAAGTGGATCGTGTTCCGCTCGCCGCACTTCAGCGCGAAAGAGCTCACGGTTCGCCCGGGGCAATCCGTGACGATTGCGGACACGGATGCCTACGGATTGATTGCCGTGCAGGGTTTCGGAACGCTCGGGTCGCACGACATTGCCGCGGCAACCCTGATCCGGTACGGGCAGCTCAGTCAGGACGAGTTCTTCGTCTCCGAAGCCGCCGCCCGCGAGGGCGTGAGGATTGCCAACCGCAGCGCGACGGATGACCTCGTGATCCTGAAACACTTCGGACCGGAGAATTCCGAACTCGGTCTCCTGGCCTGACGGGGCGCACAACATCATGAACGCCTACCTCGACTCCCGCCGGAGACTGCTGCTCGACATGCACATCCCGGATTGGGATGAAGGGTTTCTCGCGAGTTACGACCCGAGGGAGCTGGCCGGGCTGTACCGGCTGGCCGGTGCGGACGGCGCATTGCTGTACTGCAAGTCGCATCTCGGGTTGAACTACTGGCCTTCTCCCGTGGGCGGGATCCACCGCGTCGCCCGCGAACGCGACCTCGTGGGGGAGGCAAAGTCAGCGCTCGAGGGCGCAGGAATCGCGGTGGCCGCCTATCACAGCGTCATCTTCGACAACTGGGCTGCGCAGCATCACCCCGAGTGGCGCATCGTTCCCGCCAGCCGGGCAGTTGGCAGCGAGTGGACCGTACTCGGCCACCGCTACGGAACGATGTGCCCGAATCATCCCGAATATGTCGAGTACGAGAAGGCCCAGATCAGGGCTCTCCTCGAACGCTTCGAGTTTGACACGCTGTGGCTGGATATGGCGTTCTGGACCGCGGTGTGCGTGTGCGAGGCGTGCGCCGACCGGTTCCGGGGTGAGCACGGGCTGGAACTGCCGGCCGTCATCGACTGGAGCGACAGGGTCTGGACGACGTTCCAGTCCGCTCGGGAGCGGTGGATCGCCGGGTTTGCGGCGGACCTCATGGCCACAGCCCGCAACGTGCGACCGGGCATCGCGCTCACCCACAATCTCGCGCCAGGTCTTCGAGGCTGGTTCCAGGGGCAGCGCGCGCAGGATGCCGCGCTCGATGACTTCGCCGCGGGCGATCTTTACGGCGGATTCGATGAGCAAGTGTTCGTCCTCGCGCTCATGCGGGGCTTTCGCCGCCCGGCGAGGCCGGAGTTCATGACGACGCGAACGCGCGACCTGTTCAACCACTCCAGCACGAAGACCGAACACGAAATGCTCACGCAGGCGTTCGCCGCGGTCGCATCCGATTCGGCATTCCTGTTCATCGACGCGGTCGACCCCTCCGGACGCCTGAACGGCGAAGTGTACGAGCGAATCGGCCGGGTGTTCGCCGCGACCCGAGGCGTCGAAGCGGAAACCGGGGGTACCGAGATCACCGATGTGGCGGGGTACTACTCGGACGACTCCCGCATCGAGTGCACGGGCGCGAATGCTGCGGGCTTCGGCCCGGTGGCGGAGGCTATCCCCGGAGGCGGATCGCACCATCAGGATGCCGTGATGGGCGCCGTTCGGGCGCTTCGCCGCGGACACATACCGTTTTCCGTCGTCACCCGGCTCGACAACGACAGGCTCGGCGAGTTTTCGGTAATCGTCCTTCCGGATGCACGCCGGCTCTCCGCCGAGGACGTTTCCGCGTTTCGGGCCTACGTGGCGGGCGGGGGACGACTGTATGCCAGCGGCGGCAGCTCGCTCCTGCTCTCGGACGGGACGGCGACGGGTGACTTTTTCCTTGCCGATGTTTTCGGGTGCCGCGTGATCGGATCCGAGGACGGCGTGATGGCATACCTGCGCCCGGGAACGGACGGCCTTGCTTCGGCAATGGCGCCGGAGCCGTACTTGCCGATCGGGCAGAGACTCCCGTCGCCGTCCGGATCCGGTACGCCGCTGGGTATTCCCCGAATCGCTGCCGCCGGCGGCGCCCGAGTGCTCGCTCGGATCACCCTGCCGTTCGGCTACCCGTCCGATGGAACCCTGGAGGACAGGGACTTCGCGAGCATCCATTCGTCGCCGCCGTGGAACGATACACCCCACCCGGCGCTGCTCGTGAACGATTTCGGCGAAGGACGCGCGCTCTACTCGAGTGCACCGGTCGAGGCCACGGGCAGCCCGGCACACGAAGCCGTGTTCCTCCATCTGCTGAACCACGAGCTCGACCTCGACTCCCGGCTCACCGCGGTCGGGCATCCGGAGGTGTGGGTGACGGGTTTCGATCAACCCGATCGCGGGCGGATCCTGGTGAGCGCGCTGCGGCTCGCCGAGGATGCCCCACGCGCGGCCGAGCCCATGGAAATCCGGATCCGCATCCCTGCCGGCACCATGGTGGCGGCGGTGCGCAGCGTTAGTTCCGGCAAGCCATGCCGCTGGAGCATGGACGGCGCGGTCGCGAGCATCGACGTGGCCGTGAGCCTCTTCGAAATGGTGGCCATCGAGCTCACGACGGTTCGCCCTGCCGCACGCTGACCGTCCGGAGGCACGATTCGGGGGCGCGATCAGGAATTGGGTTTCGCATTATCACGATTCACATCCGCACTCGACAAGCCCGCCTCCTGCCTGTACTCTCTGTAGAAACCGAAACATTGAAACGATTCATGTTGAGGATGGCCCGTACAACGTCGTAGATAGAAGAGGCAAAAATGATGAAACACGGAAAGAGGATTGTGACGGCGCTGGCCGCCGTCACCGTCGCGGCACTAGCGCTCAGCGGGTGTTCCACCCCGGGCGAACCGGCAGCGGAAACGAGCAAGACACTCACGCTTGGTGTTTCATCCACCGACCAGTGGGGCTTCGTTCGCTCAGACATCAGCACGCAGGTGCACTTGTCTGCCGCGTACTGGATGCCGCTGTACGACACGATCGTGAAGATCACCCCCGACCTGGAGATCCTTCCCAACCTCGCCACGAAGTGGGAGTTCAACGCAGATCGCACGGAGATCACCTTCACGATCCGCGATGACGTGAAATTCACCGACGGCACTCCGCTGGACGCTCAGGCGATCGCCACCAACATCCTGTCCTTCCGGGACGGTGGCGGCGGCGAGGTTTCCCAGGCGGCCGCGTCGGTAGCCGATGCGGTGGCGCCGGATGCGACCACCCTGGTCGTGACGCTGAAGCAGCCCGACCCCTCAGTGCTCCCCGCAATGGCGGCGACCCTCGGCGCGGTCTTCCTGCCTGCGGACATCGACAACCCGGACAAGGACAAGTCCGCTGTGCCGATCGGCTCGGGCCCGTACATCCTCGATGAGGCGAATACGACCCCGGATTCGATTTACACCTACGTTCGCAACAAGGACTACTGGGACCCCAAGTCCTACCCGTTCGACACGATCGTGCTCAAGCCCCTGGTGGACAACGCCGCCCGCATGAACGCGCTCAAGGCGGGCGAGATCGACGGGGCCAGGGTGCAGGCATCCGACGCGGCCGACATTGAAGGAAGCGGATTCACCCTCAACACGGGAATCGCGAACTGGGCCGGCCTCCACCTGCTCGACCGCGACGGAACCATCGTTCCCGCTCTCGGAAACCTCAAGGTTCGCCAGGCGATCAACATGGTCTTCGACCGCGACGCGATCGTGAAGAACATCTTCCAGGGCTACGGGGTTGCCAACAACCAGGTGTTCCGCGAAGCCAGCGAGGCGTACGTCGCGAGCGAGAAGGACAAGTACCCGTTCGATGTCGCGGCAGCCAAGAAGTTGATGGCCGACGCGGGTTACGCGGATGGCTTCGACATGGTGTTCCCCGCGATCACGGGAAGCCAGGACACGGTCATGCCGATCATCAAGCAGCAGCTCGGTGAGATCGGAATCCGGATCACCGTCGAGTCGATGCAGATCGGCGACTACTTCAACGCCGTGTTCGCCAAGAAGTACGCCGCCCTGTACGTCACGCTTCCGAGCTTCGACGACTGGCGGGACGTCAAGGGCATGGTCACACCCACCGCCCTGTGGAACGCGCTGAAGACGGAGAGCCCGGAGCTCGACGGCTACATCAAGACCGCGCAGACTACCGGCGGCGACGAGCAGAAAGCGGCCTTCCAGGACATCGGGAAGTTCCTGCTCGACAACGCATGGTACGCCGCGTGGGCGACGCCCCACGTGCTGTACGGAACCGACTCTGCGATCACTGCGAAGCTCAGCCCCGGTCAGGTTGAACCACTGATCTGGGACATCAAGCCCGCAAAGTAGAGGACCGTTGAGGCCACGCCGCGGGGGACACGAGCCCTCGCGGCGTGGCACACTTCCTTGAAGCAGTAGGGAATCTTCATGCTCGTATTTCTCACGCGACGGATAGTGGCAGGTCTCGTGCTCATCGTCGTCGTGTCCGCCGTGACCTTCTCCCTCGTCTACAGCGACGGCGAGCGCATAGCCCGCCTCATCCTCGGGCCCAATGCCGACCAGGCCGCCGTCGTCCAGCGTGCGCAGGAGCTGGGTCTCAATGAACCTCTTCTGGTGCAGTTCTTCGTATGGTTCGGCAATCTCCTGCACGGGGATCTCGGCCGATCCTTCAGCAATCACCGGCCCGTCATCGAGACGCTCGTGAATCGGGTGCCCGTCACGCTGGCCCTCGTCGGGCTCACTCTCCTCGTCACGCTGATTTTCGCCGTGATCATCGGCCTCCTGAGCGCCTACAAGGGCGGGTGGGTCGATTCAGGGCTGAGGACCTTCGGGGTGTTCGGCTTCGCCACGCCCCACTTCCTGCTCGCGATCGGCCTCGTCGTGCTCTTCGCGATCACCCTCGGCATCCTGCCGGCGACCGGCTACATACCGCCGGCGAAATCCCCGAGCGGCTGGATCCAGTCGCTGATCCTTCCGGTGACAGCGCTCGCGATCGGAACGATCGCCTCGGCGTCCCAGCAGGTGCGGGGCGCGGTGCTGGATGTCATGAAGCAGGACTACATCCGCACCCTCCGCAGCAGGGGAGTTCCCCTGCGCGCCATCTACCTGCGCCACGCGCTCAAAAACGCGAGCGCCCCGGGACTGACGACCCTCGGGCTGCAATTCGTCGCACTGCTCGGCGGGGCGGTCGTGATCGAGCAGATCTTCGCGCTGCCCGGGATCGGCTCTCTCGTGATCGTCTCCGCACTCAAATCCGATATCCCCATCATCATGGGCACGGTTCTCTTCCTCGTCGTTGTGGTCGTGATCGTCAACATCGTGGTCGACCTTGCCATCGCGTGGGCCAATCCGAAATCGAGGGTCTGATGAGCGGCGAACCGGCAGCCCTCGGAACTCCCGAGCTTCCCACCTTCATTCGGCAGGGCACGTTCCGCCGACTCGCGAAGATGCCGACCGTGTGGATCGCGACGGTGATCCTCTTCACGGCGCTGTTCTTCTCCTTCTTCGGCGCGCTCCTGGCGCCGTTCGATCCGAACTTCACCGATCTGAACATGGTCAACATGGCGCCGTTCGCCTCCGACTTCCTCCTCGGCGGCGACCGGGCGGGCAGAGACATCTTCAGCCGGTTGCTGGTCGCGACCTCGAATACGATCGGAGGCGCCGCCATCGCGGTGTCCATTTCCGTGGCGATCGGCGCGAGCATCGGCTTGATGGCCGGGTACTACGGCCGCGTGTTCGACGCGCTCGGAGCGTGGCTTTCCAACCTCATCCAGGCGCTCCCCGGAATCATCGTTCTCATCGCCGTGTACGTCGTCGCGGGCCCGTCGACCGTGACGAGCATGATCGTCGTCGGGATCCTGATCGCCCCCGTGTACTTCCGCCTCATGCGCAACGTCGTGATCTCCGTCCGGAACGAACTGTACGTCGATGCTGCCCGGGTGTCCGGTCTGTCCGATATCCGCATCATGAGCCGGCACATCTTCGTGGTGGTGCGCGCGCCCATCATCATCGAGATGGCGTACATCGCAGGAATCGCCCTTGTCATCCAGGCGACCCTCGAATTCATCGGGCTCGGCAGCCCCGAGAATCCGACCTGGGGCGGCATGCTTCAGGATTCCTTCAACGCCCTGTACATCTCGCCGTTCGCCATTCTGTGGCCGGCGCTGTCGATCATCCTCACGGTGCTTGCCTTCGTGTTCCTCAGCAACGCCGTGCGCGATACTCTGGGGGACCCGCGCAGCAGCGGGGGGAAGGCGCGCAAAGCGATCGTCAGCACGCCGGACTCGCGCGCGACGGCCGACGCGGGCTCCACGCACGCATTCCTTACCGTCCGCGACCTTTCCGTTGCCTATCCCCTGTCGAAGAACGAGTCCCGCACCGTCGTGAACAAGGTCAACCTCGAGGTCAACCGAGGCGAGGTTCTCGGACTCGTCGGCGAGAGCGGCTCCGGCAAGACTCAGACGGCGTTTGCGATACTCGGCCTCCTGCCGCCGGAGGCGATCGTGGACTCCGGCCGCATCGTGCTCGGATCGACACCGCTGCTCGGGCTCACCGAGAAAAAACTGAACGCCCTCCGTGGAAGCGAAATCGCCTACGTGCCTCAGGAACCGATGTCCAACCTCGATCCGGCGTTCACGGTCGGCCAGCAGTTCGGATACGCCATGAGGAAGAAGTTGGGGCTGTCGAAAGCCCAGTCTCGCGAGCGGGCCCTGTCGCTTCTCGCGCGGGTGAACATCAACGATCCGGAGCGTGTCTACGACTACTACCCGCACCAGCTCTCCGGTGGGATGGCACAGCGCGTGCTCATCGCCATCGCGGTGTCGTGCGACCCGGAACTGCTCATCGCCGACGAGCCGACGACCGCGCTCGACGTCACGGTGCAGGCCGAGGTGCTGGACCTGTTGCGCGGCCTTCAGCAGGAGCGATCGATGGCGCTCATCCTCGTGACGCACAACTTCGGCGTCGTGGCCGACATTTGCGACCGCGTCGCCGTGATGAAGGACGGAGAAATCGTGGAAACCGGCGACACGAGGAAGATCGTGAAGCACCCCGAGCATCCGTACACGCAATTGCTGCTGTCGTCGGTTCTCGACAATGTGCCGATGCGTGCCCCGCTCGAGCCGCAAGCCGAGGTGAGAGCATGAGCCGGGAAGCCACACCACTGCTCCAGGTCAAGGATCTTGCGGTCGAGTACCGCAGTTCCGGATGGCGAAGGCCCGCCAACCGCGTCCTCCACAACGTCTCGCTCGACATCCACGAAGGCGAGACGCTCGGCCTCGTCGGCGAGTCCGGGTCGGGTAAGACGACTCTCGGGCGCAGCATCCTCGGACTGGTGCCCGTCGCCTCAGGCCAGATCATTTACGACGGGCGGGACATCACGAGGGCTCGACGCAGAGCGCGGCGCGCACTGGCCAGGGAAATTCAGGTCGTCTTTCAGGACCCGTACTCCTCTCTCAATCCGTCGCTGCTCGTTTCGGACATCCTGTCGGAGCCCCTTCGCGCCGCGGGCATCGGCGGCGCAGAGTCCCGACGGCGCGTACGGGAACTTCTGGATCGCGTCGGGATGCCCGCGGACGCCTCTGAACGCTACCCGGTCGAATTCTCCGGCGGCCAGCGCCAGCGGATCGCGATCGCCCGCGCACTCGCGCTCGAACCGCGGCTCATCATTTGCGATGAACCGGTGAGCGCACTCGACCTGTCGACTCAGGCGCGCGTGCTGGACCTCCTGATCGACATCCAGGAGCGCACGGGAGTCACGCTGCTCGTGATCTCCCACGATCTCTCGGTCATCCGCGCCGTCTGCCACCGCGTGGCCGTCATGTTCAAGGGTGAAATCGTCGAGCAGGGGAGCACAAGTTCGGTGATCAACCACCCCACGCAGATGTACACGAAGAAGCTCCTGCTCGCTGCGCCGGTGACCGACCCGGACGAGCAACGCGAACGTCGGGAGGCTCGTCGCCTCCTTGCGGAGACAGAGGCGGTGGCCTGAGGTGGAAAGCGCGCCGCACGGCGAGGATGCGCGACTTCTCGCCGATCCGCAGGAGTGGCCGCTCGTGAGAACGGCGCAGGGCGAGTTCGCGGTCGAAGGAGCAGACCACGTCGAAGAGGTCGACTCCGGGGTGCTGTTCCACCGGCTACCGGAGGCTGCCCTTTCCCGGATCCCCATGGAGTTCTTCCGCGTCGTCGAGGCCCAACCCACGGGGGTTCGCTTCAGGATGGAGACGCGGGCCACGGCGATCGAACTCGTTGTTTCGACAACGGTCGCGGTGTTTTTCACCGACGAGCCGGTGGAGTGGTTCGGGCAGGTCGACGTCCTCGTCGATGGCGAGCTGCACTCTCAGGTTCCGGTGCGCACCGGCGCGGTCAGAACCATGAACGTTCTGACCAATGACTCGACGGTGAACTCGGCCGATCCGGTGTCGGTTCGGTTCGACGGGCTTCCCGATCGGGACAAGATCGTGGAGATCTGGCTTCCGCACGGCGTGGAGGTGGCGGTGCGGTCGTTGGAGGCCAACGCGCCGATTTCGCCGTCACGGGACACCCGGCCCATCTGGCTGCACTACGGAAGCTCGATCAGCCACGGGGTCAACGCCCAGGCGCCCACCGGCACGTGGCCCGCCGTCGCGGCGGCGGAGGCCGGGGCAAACTTGACGAGCCTCGGGTTCAGCGGGAACGCCATGCTCGATCATTTCGTCGCCACGGCGATCCGCGACAAACCCGCCGACCTCATCTCGCTGGAGATCGGCATCAACGTGGTCAATCACGACGGATTTCGCGAGCGGACATTCGTCCCGGCGGTGAACGCGTTTCTCGATCGCCTCCGGGAGGGCCACCCGTCGACGCCGATCTGGGTGGTGTCCGCGATCCTGTGCCCCATCGTCGAAGACCGGCCGGGGCCCACCATGATGGTGGGCGAGCCCGGGAAGCGCACGGCAGCCACCGACGGGCTCCCGCATGAGGTGGAGCGCGGCCGGCTGAGCCTGTCCCTGACGCGGACCCTCCTGCGGCAGATCGTCGAATCGCGCATCCCCCGCGACGCGAACCTGCACTACCTCGACGGGCGCGAACTGTACGGCGAACCCGAGTACGAGGCGATGCCGATGCGGGATGACCTGCATCCGGACTCCGATGCCCACCGCCACATGGGCACGCAGTTCGCCGATCTTGTGCTGCGGAAACAGTTTCGCTAAGCCGGAACTGCTGGCGGCCACGGGACGTTCGTGCGCCCGGCGGGGTGCTCGCTCGCGGCGCCATCCGGGCGGACGACGAGCACGGGTCGGGGAGAATCCACGGTGAGTACCCCGCCGTCGACCTGCAGCGCGACAGGGCCATGCGGGGTGGGTGCCGACACGCGGATGCTGCGAAGCCGTCCCAGTCTCGGGGCAACCCTCACGACGTCGAATCCGGGCTCGCCCGGCGAAATGCCGGCCACGTGAAGAACGAGGTCACGGGCGGGAGTCGCCGACCACGCGTGCGCATAGGACTGGCCGCGCCACACCTCCCGCAGCGCGGTGGGCCCGATCTCCAGAAGCGCATCCCAGTCGTGGAGCAGGTCGGGCAGCGCGTCGGCATGGCCCAGCATCGCCAGTGCGTCGTGTACGACGTAGCGGAAGAACGGCTGTGCGGCGACCAGTTGGTGCTCGACATCCCAGTTGGGTGCGTGGCGAAGCGCGAGGGTCTGTTGGAAGAACGTTGCGGGCGTGTAGTCGGCGAGGAGCATCGTCGGGTCCACGATGCTGTCGCGATCCAGCAGGATGTCTGCGACTCTGCCGCGGCGCGAATCCGGGACGAGGCCGCCCGCGACGGCCGCGGCGTGCGCGTGCTCGCTGAGCCTGCGGCTGCGCGCGCCATCCTGGAGGGAGTCGACGTAGACGTTCCGCTCGGGGTCCCAGAACTGCTCAAACCCGCCCGCCACTCTCGCGTGCAGGTCCCGCGCCCATTCTGCCCGACCTTCGTCGCCGAGCCACATCGAAACTTCGGCGAACTCAGCAAGCGCCCTGGCCCACAGTCCGTTGAGCGAGGCCACCGCACCGTCCACCTCGGTCGGCGCCCACTCGATGAGAACCCATTCGGTGACGTCGTGGAGAAGGCCGTCGTCCCGTTGGAACGCGGCGAACCAGCGCAGGATGGATTCGTACGCGGGCAGCAGCTCGGCGACCAGTTCGCGATCCCCGGTGTAGCGGTAGAGGTTGTGCACTGTTTTCGCCCAGTGCAGGCACGCGTCCGGGATGGTCACCATGCCGGGGTCGGAGAAATCCGCTGCCGCCACCATCGGGAGCAGCCCGTCGGGTCGCAGGGCAGCGTGGAGTTGGACGTTTCTGACGGCGAGCGTCCAGTTGGAGTTGTTGGTGAGGTCGACCCACTGGTGGATGACGGGGTCGCCGACCCAGGCCCGCTGTTCCCGCGTGGGGCAATCCAGGTAGGCATCCCGCGAGCACAGGTCGACCGTGCGGAGTGCCACGGCGTGCAGCCGATTCAGCGATTCGTCGTCGCAGTGGAAGTCCGGGCCTTCGGGCCGCGGCCTGACGTGCTCGGTGACCCCGATATCCTCGACGACCACGTCAGCTCCGTCCAGAACCGCCAGCACGGCATACCGGCCGCCCATCGATTCGAGGCTTGAGTACCGATCGGATTCTCCGCGTGCCACGTATTCGATGCGGTTGGCGGAGGTCAGGGAGGATGGGTCGAGCGACTCGACGAGGCTCACGACGACCCGCGTGCCCGATTCGGCGTCCAACTCGAACGAGACGATGCCGGCGACGATGCCCCCGAAGTCCATGACGAGAGCGGATCCCTGCGCGACGTTGCGGGGAAGACCATCACTGGAACTGCTCTGGATGCTCACCCCATCGCGATGGCCCTCCAGCACCTCACGAAGGGCGGCAGCACCGTCGGTCGAGGCGAGCGGCTGAGGGGCGAGCCAGCACGATTTCGGCGTGCGCAACGACGGTTCCGGACTTGCGAGCGGGTTGGGCAGCGGCATGCCGAACGGCGCCACAGGGGGGCGGGCGGATGTCGGGCGTCCGAACTGCGGGATGGGTGACGGCGCGGCGCGCCCCCACGCCGAGTCGTCGAACCCCACCGTCGCCCACGCGGGGTCGAACGCGCGAGAGTCGAACACCTCGGGGATTTGGGCGGAAATGACGTCGGTCGGCCGGAGTGGTTCCCACGCCGAAGCCGGCCGTGCGAGCCAGGACGAATCGGAGGCGATCGGATTCGGATCGGGCTTTCCCTCCGCGCTGGCGAACGCCAGCTCGAGAAGGAGGCCGCCACCGCCCCCGGGGCCGGTGAGGGGCGTCGGTTCCCACCATGCCGTCGCGAATCCGTAGTAGCGCACGAACACCGCGATGCAGTTCGGTCCCTCCACGAGCTGGTCGGAGATGTCGATGGCGTCGTAAAACACGCGATGCGCCTGCGAACGGATGGGGCCGCGCAGCACGTCGCGGCCGTTCACGTAGACGATGTGCCGCGAGTTGGAGGTCACGCGCAGTCGGGCCGAGCGCACGCTGGAGGCGAGGGTGAATTCGCGGCGGAACAGAACCTTGGCGTCGCTTCCGTCGTCGGCGGCCGGGAAGCCTCCGAACGGGAACGGGGGACTGGGTTGTGCGGCCTCCGGCGACCAGATCCACTCGCCCCGCCAGGCTGCGCCGCCAGACGTATGAGTGCCCACAGAATCGCCCTACCGGCAGAGGCCTGTCCGCCATTGTGTTGAATCGTTTCACCATTAAGCTTAGGGATGGTCATTGATATCGTCAATGTGCCGTCGCCGCGTGGCACCGCGGCCATATTCAGGGAATGTCCGCCCGATGGCGGCCAGAGAGGGAACCAGTGGCAACGGTCAACCTGCGCGACGTGGCAACGCTTGCCGGCGTATCCGTCGGATCGGTCTCGAACGTTCTCAACCGCCCTGGCACGGTGTCGCAGGACGTGTCGCAACGCGTGCTGTCCGCGATCGACACGCTCGGTTACGTTCGGAACGATGCGGCACGCCAACTCCGGGCGGGGCGAAGCCGGTGCATCGGACTCGTGGTGCTCGACATCGCGAACCCCTTCTTTTCCGACCTGGTGCGCGGCGCGGAGCGGCGTGCGGCCGAGGAAAACCTCACGGTGCTGCTCGGCGACACGGAGGAGGACCCCGCGCGCGAACGCGTGTACATCGACCTGTTCGCGGAGCAGCGGGTGTACGGGTTGCTCGTTTCGCCACTCGGCGAGGCCATGCCGCGGCTCCGCGCCCTGAAGAAGCAGGGCCTGTCGACCGTGCTCATGGACTGGCACACCGAGGATCACCAGTTCTCCTCGGTGGCCGTCGACAACGTGGCCGGCGGCAAGCTCGCGGTGGATCACCTGCTCGAAATGGGAAGGACCCGAATCGCCTTCGTCGGCGGCCCGCACAGCATCCGCCAGGTGAGCGACCGGTTCGAGGGCGCGCGAAAGGCGGTTGCGCAACATCCTGGCGCGACCCTCGAGGTCATCGACACCCAATCCCTGACGGTACTGCAGGGCAGGGAGGCCGGCCATCGAATCAGCCAGCGAAAGGCGGCGGCCCGCCCGGATGCGATCTTCGCCGCCAACGATCTCCTCGCCCTCGGCGTCCTTCAGGCATTCAACCTGTCCGGCCGAATCTCCGTTCCGAACGACATCGCGCTCATCGGCTACGACGACATCGACTTCGCCGCGGCGGCGATGGTTCCGCTCTCGTCGGTGAAGCAACCGAGCACCGAGATCGGGCACACCGCCGTCGACCTGCTGCTGCGCGAAGTTGCAGCGGAGACCGATTTCGAGCCTGAACGGATCGTGTTCCAGCCGGAGCTGGTCATCCGCGACTCGACGAGCGCGCAGCACTGACCGGTTACCCAGATGTACTGGCAACCCGACCTGACTGACGGCCGGGTCAGCTCTTCTGCGCCTCCGCCTCGATGATGGCGATCTCCTGGGTGGCGAGTTCGTGGGCACGCCCGTCGGCGGCGTAACCGATGTGGAAACGCGGCCGAGCCCACGTGTAGCGCACGCGAACCCGCTTGTACCGCAGGAGCCAGTACAGGCACACCGAGGCCGCGACGACACCGGAAAGCGCGGCAACTCCGAGTCCCCAACGCGGCCCGAACTGGTTGACGACCCACCCCGCGAACGGTGCGCCGATGGGGGTTCCGCCGACGAAGATCGCCATGTAGAGCGCCATCACCCGGCCGCGCATGGCCGGTTTCACGGTCGTCTGCACCATCGAATTGGCTGTCGTCATGAACATGAGGGCGGCGAACCCGATGAGGGTGAGCGACACCGCGAACATGATGAAGGTGGGCATGAGGGCGGACAGGCCGCTCGCGAGCCCGAACAGGGCTGACGAGAAGAAGATCGTGCGCATCCGGGGTCTCGCCTGCCTGGCGGAGAACAACGCGCCGGTGATCGACCCGATCGCCATCACCGAGGTGAGAAGCCCGAATTCGGTCGCGCCCTTGTGGAACGTGATCGTCGCCATCGTGGAGATGAAGATCGAGAAGTTCATTCCGAACGTTCCGACGACGCCGATCATGATGAGGATGACGACGATCGCCGGCTTCTTCAGCACGTAACGGAATCCGGCCATGATCTGACCGCGCGCTCGAGGCGCGCGCGGCTGAGCGCGGAGATCGGCCACGCGGATGGCGATCAGCGCGACGATCGTGCCGAGGAACGTTCCCGCGTTGATGATGAAAACCCATCC
>CALMSL010000036.1 GCA_937872445.1 uncultured Microbacteriaceae bacterium
ACGGACCAGTCGCTCCCGGCTGCGAGCGTCGCGCCGCTGCGCAGCAGGTCGCCGAACGGGTACTGCCACGAACTGCGCGGTTCGCCCAGGAAAGGCAGCGTGAGCTCCACCATTTGCGGTTCGAGCGCCGCCCACAGCGACTGCATGTTCGCGACGACACCCAATTCGCGGAACCGGGGAACATCCTCCGGGTGGATGACCTGAATGTGCGCGATGTGGTGCCGGTGGTCGTTGCGGCCGTTCGCGGCGACCGCCGCCTGGATCGCGTCGAGGCTCTCGCGCACCGCACGGTCCCCGATCGCATGGAAGTGCAACTGGAACCCCAGTGCGTCCAGAGCGGGCGCCGCTTCGGCGAGCACCTCCGGCGGCACAAACGACATCCCGTCGTTGATGGTCGGATGTCCGTGCCCGTCGAGATACGGGTCGATCATGGCGGCGGTGAAATTCTCAGCCACGCCATCCTGCATGATCTTGATGCTCGTGGCACGGAAGCCGCCGAGGCTGTAGGCATCCCGCTTGGCCACGAGATCCGGGATCTGCTCGACGCCGCGCGTGCGGTCCCACCAGATCGCCCCGACAACCCGGCCGGTGAGCAATCCCCGCTCGCTCGCGGTGCGATACGCGGGCCCGGCATCCCCTGCGTCGCCGTAAAACCCGATGATCGCATCCTGCCACCCGGTGATGCCGAACGAGTGGAGGTACGACTGCGCCACGAGCAACGCCTCCACCAGAGTCGCGTCGTCGGTGCGCGGCAGCAAGTGGTTGACGAGCGACATCGCACCCTCGTGCAGGGTGCCAGACGGTGCGCCGTTCGCATCGCGCTCGATGCGGCCATCCGCGGGGTCCGGCGTATCTTTCGTGATGCCCGCGAGCTCGAGCGCGCGGGAATTCACCCACGCGCCATGCCCGTCGCGGTTCGGCAGGAATGCCGGGCGATCAGGAACGACCGTGTCGAGATCACTCGCGAGAGGAGTCCCGCCGGGGAACCCGCTCATCGACCAGCCGCCGCCCAAAACCCACTCCAACTCGGGATTCGCGTTCGCGTACTCGCCGATCCGCGCCACATAATCGGTGCGCGTGTGCAGGGCGCTCAGGTCGCACCGCAGCATGTCCAGCCCACCCCACACCGGATGCACGTGGGCGTCCTGGAAGCCCGGGACCAGCATCCGACCGTTCAGATCCACCACCTCGGTCTTCGGTCCGATGAGTTCGCGAACGTCGTCGTGGCCGACCGCGATGATCCGGCCCCCCCGCACCGCGACGGCGCTCGCGGTCGAACGGACCGTATCCGCGGTGAAAACCCTACCGCCGGCAAAGACGGTGTCAGCAGACTGCATTGTGGATCCCTTGTCGTTAACTGCCGGCCATGGTTCTGGCGATTTCGGTGGCAGAGTCTCCGGAGCGTTTCAGAACCCACGCGACGAGCACGAGCGACAGCAGCGTGACGATGAGCATGAGGGTGGACACCGAGGCGATTTCCGGGCGCAACCCGCTGCGCACCGCACTCAGGACATACACCGGCCACGGCGTTGTTCCCGACACCGAGACGAACGACGAAATGATCGTGTTGTCGAGGCTGAGCGTGAACGAAAGCAGACCGCCCGCGAGCACCGCCGGCATTGCGAGCGGAAGCGTGATGCGCCAGAACGTGCGAAGCGGTGGAGCGTACAAATCGGCGGAGGCCTCCTCGAGGCTTTCGCTGATGCCCACGAGCCTCGCCCGGACGATGTAGCTCACGACCGCGATCGAGAAAAGCGAGTTGCCGACCACGAGGCGGAAGATCCCGTCGTTGAAAATCGTGATCCCCAGGTCCTGGCCGAGGAAGACGACCCACGGCAGCAGAGACACGGCATCCACGATCTCCGGGGTCACCGTGACGAGCACGAGAACCGCGAGGAACCAGCCCACCCACTTCCCGGGTCGACGCGCCATGGCGACGCCCGCGAGCGTGCCGATGGCCGTGGCGAACAGAGCGGAGAGCACGCCCGAGCGAATCGACACCCACACCGCGTTCTGGATCGCCGGTTTGTTCAGGATGGTGAGGAACGGGTCGATCCCGAATCCGTCGAACGCGATGAGGAGACGTCCGGTGTTGAACGAGTAGACGAGAATGACGATGATCGGCGCGAACAGGAACAGGAGGACGAGGATGCCCCAGATCGCGAACAGGCGGTCGGACACCGAGCGACGCGGTTTTGCCCTCGCCGCGGGCGGCGTACCCTGCGGCGCGCCCTCGCGGGAGCTCCGGTCGAGGGCGATGCGCTTCGTGGCAGTCTCGCTCATGCTTCGGCCCCCAATCGCAGTCGATAGTGCGACCGGAACGGCAGGGTCGCCAGCCAGATGATGAGCCCGAGCACCGCTGCGCTCAACAGGATCGTCAGGATCAGGATCACGGCCATGGCCGAACCGAGCGCCCAGTTCTGCGCGGACTGGAACTGGGCCGCAACGAGCTGCCCCGCCATGTTTCCTTTGGCGCCGCCGAGCACGGTGGCGGTGATGTAGTCGCCCATGAGCGGGATGTACACGAGCAGGAGGCCGGCGATGATGCCCGGCCTGGCGAGCGGGATGGTCACCCGCAGGAACGTCTGCAACCGTCCGGCGCCGAGATCCTTCGACGCCTCGCGCAGCGGCTCACCCACCCGGTCGAAGGCGACGAACAGGGGGAGGATCATGAGCGGCAAATAGTTGTAGATCACGCCGATGAGCACGGCGCTTCGCGAGTACAGGATTTCGAGGGGCCCGTCGAGGATCCCGACCGCCTGGAGGCCCTGCGACAGCCAGCCCTGCGGCGCGAGGATGATCTGCCAACCGATCGTGCGCACCAGGAAGTTCGTCCAGAACGGGATCATGATCGCGGCGATCAACAGGCCCCGCTTCGCCACCGGCACTTTCACGGCCATCCAGTACGCGACCGGCATTCCGATAATGAGGCAGGCGAGCGTGCCGACGACCCCCACCCACAGTGTGTTGGAGAACGTCGAGAAGAACGTCGGCGACAGCGCTTCGGCGTAGCGGTCCAGGGACAGGATGTCGTTGGCGTGCGTTCCGAAGATGCTCGGCTTGTAGCCGAAGCTGTACCAGATGATGAGGCCGACGGGCGCTGCGAAGAACGCCAAAAGCCACACCCACGCCGGCAGCGCGAGCGTGGCTTTCGGCAGTCGCAGTTTAGGCACCCGCTGCGGCCTTCATCGCAGTCCAGATTGCGACGACGCGGTCCTGGTTCTCGTTCAATTCGCCGTTCTTCATCGTGGCGAGCTGTTCCGGCGTGAAGAACACGAGGTCGAGCATCGGCAGGTCCTCGGCCTTCGCGGCGTCTTCAATGCCCGCAGCGCCGGTGTGGTATCCGATGTAGTCGAGCTGCTTGAGCTGCGTCTCCGGCACCATCGTGTAGTTGATGAACGCGTGTGCGGCCTCCGGGTGCTTGGCACCCATGGCGATCGACCAGTTGTCCATCCAGAGCTCCGTCGCCGGCGCCCCCAGCTTCCACACCCACTGGTCCGGGTTGTCGCTGTTGAGGATGCCGATGCGGGCGTCGCCGTTCCACACCTGCATAAGGTCCTGCGTTCCCTGCGGAATCGCGGTACCTCCGGGGTAGGAGTCGAACGCGGCGATGTGCGGCGCGAGCTTCTTGACGAGGTAATCCTCGGCGGCGTCGAGGTCTTCCTTCTTCGTGGTGTTCCAGTCGATGCCGTTCGCCCAGAAGTACATCCCGGTCAACTCGGCCGGGTCGTCCAGAACGGACGTCTTTCCGCTCGCCTCGTTCTGCGCGGCATCCATGAAGTCGTTCCACGTTGTCAGATCGCGCGTGATGACGTTCTTGTTGTACACGAAGCCGGTGGTGCCCCACGCCTTGCAGACGGACCACTTGTTCTCCGGATCCCACTCCTGCTTGAGGAAGGCGGGGTCCATGTACTTGAGGTTCGGAATGAGGTCGTGGTTCAACTGCTCGAGGAGCCCTGCATCGGCAAGCTGCGGCACGAATACGCCGGTGGGAACGACGATGTCGTAACCGCTCGTGCCCTTGGCCGCGACGAGCTTGGCAATCATTTCCTCGTTGGACCCGTACGAGCCGAACGTGACCTTCGGGCCGAGCTTGTCAGTGAAGCTCTGAACGACATCCGGGTCGTCGTAGTCGCCCCACGAGAAGATGTTCAGGCTGTCCTCGAGCGGTCCGCCGGAGGCGACGATGCCGGTTCCGGGCTTGGCGCCGCCACCGGGCGTGCACGCGGCCAGGGTCGCGACGGATGCCGCGGCGGCGGAAAACGCGAGGAAGTTCCTGCGGGACAATTCGCTCTTGATCGCGGGGATCGCCGACCTCGGCGCGAGAATGCGGATCGGTTCTTCAGTCATGTGTCATCACTCCTTGTTTTGGTCGTGCTGTGGTGCGGTGGATTCGGAAGGAAAGAACTGCACGCTGTCCGGGGAGAACGTGACCGTCGCCCGGTCACCCTCGGACAATCGCGGTGCGCTCGGCGTTGGCAGGCGAGCCTGAACGGACACGTCGTTGCCGAGATCGATCAGGAATTGCACGGTTTCGCCCAGGTGCGAGGAACTGAGAATGGTTCCGTCGAAAACGTTCGCCCGACCGGGCGCCTTCTTGTCGCCGCTGGGCGCAGCCAACTGGACGAACTCGGGGCGGACGGCGGCGACGATCGCATCTCCGGCGTGCACCGCCGGGTTGGCGGACGCCGTCGTAACCGGGCCAACCGCGGAGGTCGCCGTCGTGGCGTCCTTCGCCGTGGCCTCGAAGAAGTTCTGCTGGCCGATGAACCCGGCCACGTACGCGTTCGTCGGCGCGCCATAAATCGTGTCGGCATCCGCGAGCTGTTCGATGCGCCCCTCGCGCATGATCGCGATGCGATCGCTCATCGACAGTGCTTCGTGCTGGTCGTGCGTGACGAAGATGAACGAGATGCCCACTCGCGACTGCAGGAGTTTGAGCTCCAACTGCATCTCTTCGCGAAGCTGCCGGTCGAGTGCGCCGAGCGGCTCATCGAGCAGCAGGACCGAGGGCCGATTGACGAGGGCGCGGGCGAGCGCAATGCGCTGCTGCTGGCCACCGGAAAGCTGTTGCGGTTTGCGGTCGGCGAACGTGCGCATCCGAACCATGTCGAGGGCATCAGCGACCCGCGTGCGGATCTCCGCCTTCGGCACTTTCGTCTGCTGGAGCCCGTAGGCGACGTTTTCCGCGATGGTCAGATGCGGGAACAGCGCGTAAGCCTGGAACACGGTGTTCACGTTGCGTTTGTACGGCGGGATGCCGAGGACGTCTTGCCCGGAAATGCGGATTGAACCCTCGTCGGGCTGCTCGAACCCGGCAAGCATGCGCAGGGTGGTGGTCTTTCCGCAGCCCGAGGGTCCGAGGAGCGAAAGGAATTCGCCGGGCTCGACGTGCAGGGTGATGTTGTCGACGGCGACCGCAGTTCCGAACCGTTTCGTCACGTTTTCGAGCACAACCGTGCCGGTCGGTTCGTCAGCTCTGGAGCGCGCCGTCGCGCTCGCGGCAGGGGCCGGGGCTGTCGTTGCGGTCACGTGAAGGCACCTTTCGAAGGGGTCGCATCGTTGCGGTCACTACGAAGTCAAGCGGAAATCTTCGCATTTCGCAACGATTCACGTCGATCGTTACCGTATTTTGCAACGAAATCCGCAGCAGAATGCCTGTCCCACTGGGCAAATCGATGGAGTTTCAGTCCTCGGCGCCCTCCGGAGCGTGGCGTTCAAGGAATTCGAAAACCTCCGTGCTGTCCACTCCGGTGAAGGATTCCGAGGGCACCGCGGCGAGCAGCGACGACTGCAATCTCGGGCTCGGATACGTGTTCCCGGCCCAGCGCGCGGTGAGTTCCGCCGGCGGTCGGCGGCAGCACTCCGGATTCGGGCACGCCGAGTTCCTCCGGTACGGAGTGTCGCGCCCCCTGAACCATCGGGCGTGGGCGAATGGCGTGCCGACGCTCACCGAATAGTTGCCGCGGGACGTTGACTGGATGCTCGACGAACACCAGTAGGTGCCGTTCGGCTTGTCCGTGTACTGGTGGTAGGCACTGAATCGGTCCGCCACCGAGAAGACCTGCCGGGCGCTCCACTCCCTGCACACGAGCTGGCCTTCGACCGCGCCGAGCACATCCGCAGGGAACTGGGCATCGTCGTTCTCGTACGCCTTCAGGATCGTCCCGGTTTCGTGGGTTTTCAGGAAATGCACCGGGATGCCGAGGTGCTGCGTGGCCAGATTGGTGAAGCGGTGACCGGCCGTTTCGTAGGTGACGGCGTAGGCGTCCCGCAGGTCTTCGACCGACAGTTCCCGCGCGTCGCGGGCACGAGTCAGAAATCCGACGGCATCTTTCTCTGGAATCATGAGCGCCGCGGCGAGGTAGTTGGTTTCGACGCGCTGCAACAGGAAGTCGCGATAGTCCTTCGGCTCGTGGGCGCCGAGCACTTGCGCCGCGAGGGCACGGAGCAGCGCGCCGCGAGGATCCCCTCCCGCGCTCGCGGGAAGGTAGATGCGTTTGTTGGCGTGGTCGCTGATCGACCGGGTGGAATC
>CALMSL010000037.1 GCA_937872445.1 uncultured Microbacteriaceae bacterium
ACGGGGCTCTGCGTGCTCAAGTTCCGCATACGATTCGATCGTCGCCTCCACGGAGTCGAGCAGCCGACGCGGCGCGCGCGGGGAATCGTTCGGGTCGGCAAGCCAGGCATGAAAACCCTCCACGAGGGATGCCAGCACTCGCGCCTGGCCGCGCTGGTAAATGGTGAGGTCGGCCCGGTCGAGCACGAACCGGGTGTGCACGAACTTGAGGACCACAACATCGTGCCAGGCATCTCGGGACAATCGCACGTGGCCGCTGCGCACATCCGGGTTCGCGTCGACCGCGATCGATGCTTTGAGACGGTCGATCCAGTAATGGGTGAACGCGGCAACCCGGCGCTCAGCGTCGATCCCGCCGTCGAAGGGGATCGACAGCAGACTCTCGACGAGCCCCTCCTGCACGCGGCGCACCGCATCCCGGAACTCGCCCTCGTCGGCGATCCACCCGTCCTTCTGCGCCGTACGCCGCCACGCCCGCTCGAGCGAATGGCCCGGCGTGCGGAGGCTGCTTTCCAGAGTCGCGTCGTCGAGCGCCGCGAGGTTGGATCGATCCGCGAGCCAGCGTTCCAGTTCCGCCGCGATCGTCGCATACTGCAGCACGCCGGCCCGGTAGAAGTCGTCGAGGTCGTGCACCGAGTAGGCGATGTCGTCTGCGACATCCATGACCGAGCATTCGACGGTCTGCTGGTGTTTGCCGATGCGCGGGTAGCGGCTCTTGACGTCGACCAGTTCGGCGGCATCCAGCGTGTAAGCGGAAAACTTGGCCGCGCCAAGGTCTCGGTCGATTCCGACGCCGCGCGGCAACTGGTCGGCCGGGCCGGCATCGTCACGCCGCCAGTCTTCCCGCGCCCACGGATACTTGAGCACAGCTGCCCGCACCGCCGCCGTCAGGTTGAGCCCCCGCTCGCTCGCGTGGCAATTGTCGATCTCGGTCAGGATGCGGAACGTCTGCGCGTTCCCCTCGAAGCCGTCCGCGAGCCCCAGGCGCTCTCTCGCGAGCCGGTCGAGCACCTGCTCGCCGAGGTGCCCGAACGGCGGATGCCCGAGGTCGTGCGCGCTGGCCGCCGCCTGCACGACGATGTGGTCGCATCCGCCAAGCTTGGTGATCGTGTCCCAGTCTTTGCCGCCACGATTGCGCAGCGACACCGCGATGGAGCGCGCAACAGCAGTGACCTTGAGGGAGTGTGTGAGCCGATTGTGCACGACCGTGCCAGAGCCTGCCTGCGGAATCACCTGGGTGACGGCGGAAAGCCTCGAGAAGTACGGTGAGAAGCGGATCCGCTCCAGATCGACGCGGAACGCGCTGTCGACGCCGTCCGGCAGTTGCTCCGGCGTCGTCCTCTCGAGCATGGCGCCGGAGGGAGCGGCGTCAGACCCGGGTGCGCCCGGCAGGGAATCGGAATTGTGCATCATGCACAGTCCACCACGGCGACACGCGCAGAACAACCAGATCCACACGCCGAAGCGACGGGCTGTGTGCCGCGACCGAGGATCGCATCGCCCCCTGAGTCCCCTAGTGGAGCGCGCGCACCTCCACTTTGCGGTTGCACGCCTTCGACCCTTCCGTGGCGAGTGCGAGCGCCTCGTCGCGGTCGGCTGCGGTGATGATCCAGAAGCCGATCACGTGTTCCGGGGTGTCGATGAGGGGGCCGTCCGTCACCTTCCCCGCTCCGGCCCGGTTGTCGATGACCGTGGCCGAACTGGGGTCGGTGAGGCCGCACGCGAACTCCCAGTGCCCGTCCGCCTGCAGCCGCTCGTTGAACTCGTCGATCGCGGCCATCTCGTCATCCGAGGCGAGGCCGGCAGTGTCGTCGATCACCGAAATCAGAAATCTCATGACGCTATTATCGAACATCGGCGCACCACCACCTCGATGGGGGCAATCGGATGACAGCGAGCGGAGACCATCCGGTTTCTGGCGCGACCCCGGCTGCGCGAGAAACCCCAACCGGCGGCTTCCGCACGTTCCTGCAGGTGCTCGTCAACACGGCCATAGCCAACGTCACCACGAGCTACCTCTGGTTCGCCCTCACGTTCTGGGTGTACATCGAAACCAAATCCGTTCTGGCCACAGGGGTCATCGGCGGAACCTACATGCTGCTCATCGCCGTGTTCTCCATGGTTTTCGGCACGATCGTCGACCGCCACCGCAAGTACAACGTGATGCTGTTCGCGGGGTCTGTGACGCTCGCCGCGTTCGGAGTTTCCGGCGTGCTGTATCTGGTTTTCCAGGAGCACGTCCTCCTGAATCTGGCTGGCCCCATGTTCTGGGTGTTCTCGGGCGTCATCCTGTTCGGCGCCGTCGTCGAGAACATGCGGAACATCGCCCTCTCGACCACCGTCACGCTGCTCGTTCCGGTGGAGCGGCACGCGAACGCGAACGGCATGGTCGGCACCGTGCAGGGGCTCGCGTTCCTCGTCACGAGCGTGTTCAGCGGCCTCTCCATCGGCCTGCTCGGGATGGGGTGGACCCTCCTGATCGCAATCGCGCTGTCGGCGGCCGCGCTCGTGCACCTCATGTTCCTGAACATCCCCGAAGACAAGCCGGAGCCCGAGGCGGGCCGCGCCACTTTCATCGACCTGCGGGGCAGCGTCACCGCCATCCGCGCCGCGACCGGACTCTTCGCGCTCATCATCTTCTCCACGTTCAACAACTTCATCGGCGGCGTCTACATCGCCCTCATGGACCCATACGGGCTTGAAATGTTCCCGGTCGAAATCTGGGGGATCGTGCTCGGCGTGACCTCGAGCGGTTTCATCATCGGCGGGCTGCTCGTCGCCAGATTCGGGCTCGGCCGCAACCCGATCCGCACAATCCTGGTACTCGTGATGGTCATGGGCTTCCTCGGCGCGATGTTCACGATCCGCGAATGGTGGTGGCTGTACGCGGGCGGCATGTTCATGTACATGACGCTCATCCCGGCGGTCGAGGCGGCCGAGCAGACGGTCATCCAGAAAATCGTGCCGTTCCGCACGCAAGGCCGCGTGTTCGGATTCGCGCAGGCATTCGAGGCGGCGGCCGCACCCGTCACGGCGTTCCTGATCGCGCCGATCGCCCAATTCCTCATCATCCCGTACATGGATTCCCGCGCCGGCCGGGATGCGTTCGGCTGGCTGCTCGGCGAGGGGCAGGCGCGCGGTATCGCACTCGTGTTCCTGATCGCGGGACTCGTGATGGTTCTTGTGGCAGCTGCCGCATTCTTCACCCGGTCGTACCGGCGAATTTCCGCACAGTACCTCGGTGAGCCGGATATCGTGCCGGCCGAGTCCGCCGCAGTCTGATTCGCGGCGCTGCGCTCGGCAATCAACTTTCGTGCTTATGATGTCCTTGACATCGTTGATGCCCTCGCCACATGCCGCCCGAACTGGACTTCCTGCGGGCCGTGAGAAAGAACAGAACAACCGGTATGGACATCAGTGTCATCCTCGTGAATGCGCTCGGATTCGTCGCGACCGGGTTCTCCATTCTCATGTGGCTTCCGCAGGCGCGGACCACGTGGAAGAACCGCAACGACCCGGTGCGGCTGACCGGAGTCTCGGAGGGTACGCAGTGGCTCCTGGTCGCCTGCTACGTGCTGTGGGGCGCGTACGGTGTGGTCATCCAGTCGCTGTGGGTCACCGCTCCCAGCGTCCTGGCCGTCCCGCTCGCCATTGTCACCATCGTCATCATTCGGCGGGGTCGCACCCTCCCGTTGGCCACGAGATCAATCCCGATCATTACCGTGGATGAGCCGATGTCCGCCGGCCCGGCAACCGCGAGCGTGCCGATCATCGCACCGGCACAGTCGGTCACCAATCCAGCGACCGGTTCCCTCCCGATCCTCGCCTGATAGCGTTCGAGGCACCAGGTTCGCCGACGTTCGCGAGCGGTTCAGGAGGTG
>CALMSL010000038.1 GCA_937872445.1 uncultured Microbacteriaceae bacterium
TCCCGCTGCCAAACGCTGGATGAGTCAGACTTGCGCCGGTTTCGAAGATCGCCCCGATCACGCAAAAGGAACCGAGAGATCAGTCCGTCTAAATCTCGTTTAGGTGCGCTAAAGTAGAATTCAAGATCAACTCAACTGGCTGGAGGTTCACGTGGCGCGTTACGTCGAACTTCGGTGGAATCCGCAGGAAGCGGCTGGCTTGAGTCGGCGGGATCGTGAGCCGGGGCGGTACCGTGCGTATATTCCTGACGAGCTTGGTATGGGGTTCCCGCCTCTTGGTCCGGGGGCTGCGACTGCGGCAGAGGATGCTCTTGCGGTGTTGGCGCGTGCCGATGAGCGGATCGGATCGCGGGGGCGTTACCTGAACCATCTGCTGATCCGGTCGGAAAGCATCTCGTCATCGTGGATCGAGGGCAACCGGGTGACCCCGAAGCGCCTGGCGGTCGCAGAACTATTGCACCAAGGTACTCGAGCCGCACTTGATGTGGTGGCCAACGTGCGGGCGACAGAAGGTGCCATTGCGGATCTCGCCGACCGCAGCCGCGTCATCACCACGGAGGACATCGAGGATCTGCAGCACACAATCGAGCCATCGCTTGAGCGTGGACTGCGGCGGGAGCAGAACTGGGTGGGCGGGCCCGGATGGAGCCCGATTCGCGCCGAGTTCGTGCCGCCTCCTGAAAGCGAGGTGCGGCGCTTGGTCGATGACCTCGCCCGGTTCGTCACTGCGACGAAAGGGAACCCCGTGGTTCGGGCCGCGGTGGCGCACGCCCAGTTTGAGACGATCCACCCGTTCATCGATGGCAACGGCCGCACGGGCCGCGCCCTTATACACACCGTGCTGCGGCGCGCCGATGCGCTACGGAATACGCTCATCCCGATCAGCACCGTTTTCGCGGGCAACACCGACGCCTACATCGCTGGGCTCACCGCGTACCGAGCCGATCCGCCACGGCTGGATGACTGGGTGATTGGCTTTGCCCAGGCGGCCGAACTTGCGGCGGGGAACGCTGTCCGGCTGTCGGATGACATCGCAACCCTTGACGAGACCATCCGCGGAGAGCTGATTGCGTTTCGGCGTGGGCAGGGGCGGTTGCCGGCCGTGCCGCGCCGCGACGCCGTGGTGCTGCGGGTGCTCGACACCCTGGCCAGCAACCCTGTTCTGACCACCGATTCGGTGGTCCATCGTTTCGGTGGCTCGCCGGCTGCCGCACACCGTGCGCTCACCGAACTCGGTGAGGCCGGGATCCTCGGCCGGACCAAGGACCAGAAAGGTCGACTGATCTGCTGGACCGCGGATCGGCACCTTGCCCTCGTTGCGCTCACCGAACGCAGCAACCGAGTCGGCGGCGCCGATACCAGGAACCGCACCCCGCGCCTGGGACCTCCCTCACCGGATCCCGCCCAGCTCGGAATCCTCCGACCCCCCGCCGCACCCGACACCTTAGGCATCTGAACTCCTCCGGAGTCGTCAGCCATCTATGGCCCGAGCGTCCAGAATCGCGACCGCTGCGACAGCGGCCACGAGAAACCCCTGAATCGCCGAGGGAATTGTATCGGTGACTGAGAACCAGGTCACAGTCGCTAAGCGGTGTCATTCCTGGGCATTCGTAACTGGCACGGATACTTACTGTCAACTTTTGACACCGCTACAAAAACCAATCGAGGCCGAACGATCGAGTCCAAACTCGCTCACGTATCCGTCGCTCGACTGCATTATTTAGGTTGACGGTAAGAACACGCTGCTTCGTGTGCCCCCTGTGTCCTCGAAAGCCAGAGAATGCCGTGTGAGGAGTGTTTCTCCGAGTCCCGAGGCGCGTGATGTCGGCTCTGATCGGAAACCGCTGGTCAGAGGGTGTTTTCGGGCGCCGTCCGCACGTTGTCTGTGCTGGCCATTTTCGCGAGGGCGTCTCGGCGCAGCAGCTCATCCGGTCGCGTGTGAATGCGTGCCATTTCGGCGGGATCCAGAAATACCGGCGTGCCAACGCTCGCCGCACCGATGAGCACGCTCGCGACCTTCACGGCCATCTGAGTGATCTGCAGCACGTCAG
>CALMSL010000039.1 GCA_937872445.1 uncultured Microbacteriaceae bacterium
TTCGATGACCTCGTCGCGACCGGCTCTGTGGCCGAAGCCCGCGCGAAGGGCAAGGCGCGCATGGAGGGCAAGGACTATGCCATGCAGGATGGCGACGTGGTGGAGTTCAGGTTTAACGTCTAGCGTTAATGACGGTGTCCGTTATACACTGGACTCGTGATCAGATCGTTCGGCAGCAAGGACACCGAGCGCATCTGGCATGAGCAGTACGTCAAGCGCGTTGACCGGACGGTGCAGCGGGCGACCTTGCGGAAGCTCGAGCTGATCCATGCGGCGAAGGATGTCGAGGACCTCCGGGTTCCGCCAGGCAATCGCCTGGAGCGTCTGACCGGCGACCGACGCGGGCAGCACAGCATCCGCGTGAACGCGCAATGGCGTCTCTGCTTCGTCTGGAGAGATGGAGGTGCGGACAATGTCGAACTCGTCGACTACCACTGAGAGCGACCTGATCGAGCCGATCCACCCGGGAGAGATCCTGATGGAGGATTTCATCGAGGGCTTCGGGATCACGCAGAACAGGCTGGCGGTGTCCATAGGCGTATCGCCGCGGCGGATCAACGAGATCGTGCATGGCAAACGCGGGATCACGGCCGACACTGCGGTGCGTCTGGCGCGCTATTTTGGGACATCGGATGAGCTCTGGATGAACTTGCAGTCCAACTACGAATTGCGGCTCGAGCGCCGCGCGCTGCGCGACACGGTCGCCGAGATTGTCCCGCTGAAGGTCGCGTGAGCGCCAGTCCGCAGCGTCGTCTCGTTCGGAAAGTTGTCGGCTCAGAAGCGTCTCGCTGCCACCAGCCCCCGGAGTCGAGGCGGCACGCCCCTGAACCAGCTGTCACCCGACTTGCCCGCTCGCTGATTACGAAGCGGTAGAGCAGTTCGCCGCCGTATGATCCCAACTGGGTAGTGCACGGCAGCCAAATATCTGACAGTATCTCGCCATGGCGTCGAGGCTGCAGTCCGTGAAGATCAATGAGTTAGTTCCCAACGTGTTGAATCCGCGGCACACAGAAGTAGACACGCCCGAGCGGGCGGTAGCCGCTCTCATGCGGAAGATGCCGACGAAGATTCTCGCCTTGGCGCGCGATATAACCGAGTTCGGTCTGGACCCAAGCTCGCTACCGATCGTCGTGGACGAAGGCGAGTACTTCGTCGCACTCGAGGGCAACCGGCGAGTTGCTGCTCTCCTTCTGATCGACAACCCGGAACTAATCGAACTGGACCAAGATCTCCACGCGGCGTTTGAAGCCCTTCGCCGCGAGAATGTCTTGCCCGCAGAAGTCGTTTGTGTGGTCTTCGACGAACGGGAGGAAGCTGATCATTGGCTCGAACTCCGGCACACGGGCCAGAACGAAGGCGCTGGCATCGTGCCCTGGGGAGCGCCCGAACAAAACCGATTCCGACGAAACCGCGGTTCTCAGACCGACGCAGCCATGCGATTCGCAGATGCCATGCGGACTCTTTACCCCGACGAAATCGACTTTCTGCAGGACGTCGACAAAGTGGAAAGCGATATGTCGACCACCCTCGGTCGGGTTATTCAGAACCCCACACGCAAAGCGCAGTTTGGGTTCGAGCAAAAAGATGGGGTGATGTATGTACGCAACGATCCGGACGACATGCTGCCCCTGCTAGAACGCTTATTTCGCGACCTAGCGAGCGGCACTGAAAATGTCACCAACTTGCGCGACCGCAACTACCTCGACAACTACATGGTCAAAATACTCCGCGAAGTGCCGCACGAAAGTCATCGGCTGCCGTCGGTCGTCTCCGTCGATGAATGGATCGCTGAGCACGGGGCACTGGATGAGGCTGGTTCTGACCAGGGTGAGACCTCCGGCGACCCCGACGCGCCGGAGAGCAGGACTCGAAACCGCAGGCGGCGCCGACGCGAGGAAAAGCACATCTTTCAAGGCCTCGTGCTGTCTCACGTTGATATCCGGGTTTCGGATGTTCTCAAGGAAGCTCAAAAGTTGTACATCGAGACATCGCCAAACCTTACCGCGATCATGCTCCGCGTTGTTCTCGACCTCGCCAGCAGCAGTTTCTATCTGCACCTGGGGCGCACGAACTCGGAGAACACCGACTTCAAGGTTAAGATCAAGTCTTGCGCCGATAAGGTGGACCATGCAGTGACCGACCCTGAACTGAGGCGCGCGCGAGAGCTCATTAGCAGCGATGGAGCACTGTCCTTCAGGACCATGAATGGCTACGTGCATGATCTCGACAGTGGCCCACTTGTCCATGATGTTCGAGTTCTCAGCGCCGCATATGCACCACTCCTGAGAAAGATGGATGAGTACATTAGGGACAACCCCAAGACATGACCCGCTTCCTCAGCCCATTGCGATATCCCGGCGGCAAGGCGCGCCTTGCCCCGTATATTTCCACGCTTCTGTCCTGGCAGGACCCCGCTCCAGAAATCTACGCCGAGCCGTTCGCGGGAGGCGCTGGTGTTGCACTTCGCCTTCTCGCAGATGACGAGGTCGAAAGAATACATATCAACGACCTCAATCCGGGGATCGCCGCATTCTGGAGGGCGCTGTTTGAAACGAATAGCTCCTTCGTCTCAATGATCGATGGAGCGGACGTGAGCCTCGAATCATGGGAGTACTGGCATTCCGTCTACTTGAACCCAGACGGGCACGATGACCTCACCCTGGGGTTCGCAACGTTCTTTTTGAATCGGACAAACCGCTCTGGGATCCTCACAGCTCGCCCAATTGGCGGGATGGATGAAAAGGGCCGGTGGAAGAGTGACGCCCGCTTCTACAAGGCCGGTCTTAGAAAACGAGTCGACTACCTCGGAGCGTTCGCTCATCGAACTCTGGTGACGGAACTCGATGCCCGGGTGATGGTTCAGAGCATAGACCAAGACCTTGCAGCCCAGTATTTCCTTTACGTCGATCCGCCCTATTTGATCCAAGGCAACGAACTGTATATGAGTGGACTCACGATCGAGGACCACGTCGAAGTGGCCTCGACGCTAAGCGCCTCGCCCGTCCGCTGGCTGCTGACCTACGACGCGGACGCCCGGGTCACCGCTGAGCTTTACGAGAAGCAGCGGTGCTTAGAATTCGACATTCATCACTTTGCCCATACACAGCACCTTGGCCAGGAGTACGCCGTATTTGGCTCGACTGTGATCGTCCCCGAAGACACAGTCGTCGTGTCAGGGCTCGGTCGCTGGATCCGACGGGCCTAGGTAGCTTCTGACTCGATTGATCGCTCAACCTCTTCGTCGCTGATACTCATGGCCACGCCCGCAGCGTGACGCGTCCATGCCTTCTTCTGCTCTTCCGAGAGTTCGAGCCAGGCCGCGAGTTGGTTGATCCATTCCACGGAGCCAGGCTCGCCGGGCACTTTTTGATCCGGCCAACGCAGCGCATGTGAAAGAAGGCCAACGAACACGCGCTCGCGTTCTTCCAGACTTGCTCCGCGTCCGTTACGAATCCAGTCATCGCCTGTGCCACCCCAAGCTGGAGGCTCCAATATTGCCATGACACAAATGCTCTCACCAGCGCGGTGCTTTCGTCATCAGTTCGGCAAACATCAGTTCGGTCAGGGATTGGACTCGTTGGGCAAACCGCGCAAGAGTGCTAGTCGAACGAAGACAACTGCTGGACCGGGTTCTCCAGGACTCCCAGCCCGGGATCACGATCTTCCATTGACTCGGTGATTACTGCGTACAGGAGCTCGATGGCGCCCAGCCCGATGCCGCTCATGAAGTCGGTGACGACCAGTCGCGACGCGCTGAAGAGGGCCATCGAAGGTCTCATCCAGACGCCGAACGCATCCGGCCCCGGGCCCTCCATCATTTCGTGTATCTCTTCGCGCACTCCCAACTGCGCGGTAACGCTGGTTAGTCGATCTACGTCACCGTCCAGAAAGCAGATGAGCTCCGTTGGAATCGCAATTCGGTCTTCAGCGAGCCGACAACAGATGTGCTTGACGTAGTACCTCGCAAGTAGCGGTAGCTTCTCAGGCGTCTGGTCGCCGAACACGTCCTCGAAGTTCACCCGACGTGTGGCAACGATGTCGTCATGGTGACGGATGGCGTAGCTCGACCACTCGGAGTATGCGTAGTCAAACGGTTGGCTGCGCTCGTTGTTGCATCGCACACACATGGTCGCACTGAACTTCGCTTCGGACGATCGCGCGCTTCGCAAATTTGTCAGGTCGTCCCCTGAAGCCCAGACGACCTCACGGCCGTAGTCCCCTTTCCCGAAGATTTCGCGCAGCTCTGACGCCTTCCACTTGTGCTCGCGAGAGTTGGCGACGTCACTACACCACCAGCACTTGCCCTCATAGTCGTGCCGCGCCACTTCATCTGGCATCTCAAGGCTCCCATCGCTCACGGCACGAGAGTAGCCCAGGGCGCTAGTCGAGCGCACTCAAGCGTGGGTTCGACGTGGCCGGCAACTCCCAACCGTGCCGTTCGTGGAGCTCCCTCTGATTTCATGGCACTATTTCTGTCAGGCTGCCAACCTCGCAGACTTAGAGATCAAATTGGCTACATCAGAAAAGGCTGACCCGAAGGTTGCCGTGCACCGCAATCCGGTCGAGTCCCTTTTTCAGCGTGTAGTACAGGGAACACTGGCCGGACCTTCAAGCAACCGATAGGCTCGGGCACGAACCGCCACTTGCGTCGAAAGGACGGTGACCATGCTCGAGTATTCCTTCGTCAGCATGGATGTGAAGCGTCGCCGCGAAGGGCTCTACCTCGACGAGGACTATCGCGACATCATCCGCGAACGCGCAGCGGAAGGGTGGGA
>CALMSL010000040.1 GCA_937872445.1 uncultured Microbacteriaceae bacterium
TTGGTAGCTGGGGCGGGACCGCTCGTGGGTCGTGCGCGTCCCTGCGTGAGGGCGCGGATCACCGGCTCAAGCCGGTGGACAAAATCCAGGGTTGGGTGTGCCCAGAACAGTAGGTCTCAGGAATCCTTCGAAAAGCGGCGACCCTGAAGTTCCGCCTCATCTACCCATCTGCGGCGCAAGTCAGCCAACCACACTCTCTCCTTCTTGTTCAGTCGCGCTCGGTCGGGCACCAACCCAAACACCGTTTTCACGTGCCCGACGATGTCGGTTTTCGGGCCACCTGTTGCCGCGTAAAGCACTTCCACCGCTAACGCCGGGGACGCGCCCTTCGTCAACAGGGCGACGATCTCCCGAGCATCCTTCTCACCTTTCTCAGTATCCGGCCGGTCTAGCAGCGCGGCAAATTTCGTCGCCACGTGCGCCTCAAGCGTGAGTAGCAGCCAACCCCTTACAACTTGGTCGTCCGTGTACTGGGTCAAAACGCTTACATCAAGGAGTAGCTTGTTGCCGAGAGCTGACTCGTGGGGAATGTAGGCGTCTACGTGCACACCGTTCACGGTGCCACGAACTTTGCGCCCACCACTATGGAGGTTGTTCTCGCTATAGTCCTGCAAAACGTCACGCAGGGTCGAGCGTAGTTCAGGGCTGTTTATGATGAGGTCAATGTCGAGGCTAATGTCACCGCCAACCCGAAGAAATGTTGCCCAACCGCCAATGAGGATGGATGGCTCGAGGTCGTGCCCGAGGCTGTCCACGAGTGCGCGCAGCCGACCCAGCTCGTCCTCCGTAACGAGAGGCAATTATCGTGCCTCTTGATCCCAGTCGCGACCCGCGAAGAACTTGTCGCGAAGAGCATGACGAAACTCAGATGCTTGCCACCCCGGCGTTGCGAAAAGGTCGACAAACGTTTGTGCGAGACTCGAGAACCCGTCCCATTCACGCACAGCCCGATCATCCATGTGCAGCAACCGCACTTCGTCACCGTTTGGCAAGCCCGCAAGAGGGGTGGAAACGTAGGCGATCCGCGCGTCGATGTGGGCGATGGTGTTCATGCCACCGAGGTGATGAATAGCAGCATCCGGCCCTCCCCACACTACCGACCGGCTATCAAGTGCATCCATAGTAGTCCACGCCATAGTGTCTGCAGGGAGATTGCGCGCTGCGCAGGCGACCGTGAGTACCTTCTCGGGGCTCACAGTAGAAAGGCCCCCGCCCCTGTAAGAGGTGAGTGCGCCGATATCCAACAGTTTTTGACAAGCGAATCGCGCAGTCGCCCAAGGCACTCCGGAGGCGTACGCGAGATCGGCAATACTCTCCCATTGCCGCTGCCCATTGATTGAGCGATCGACGAGCGTGCGCCACACGAGCTCATTCTGCTTCATGCGTCCCTCCTATCAATAAAACATGATACCGAGATAGTAACAAAACTTGCTACCGATCTATTACACTCTCCCAATACCTGCGGCTTTGGGGCCTCGCAGGACGCCCTCGAACGCAGTGAACGATTCCGGCTCGCCCGCCTACCAACGAGGGCGGCAGACCAGCAGGTTGGCGAGCGGACTCGCTAAAGAGGCGGCAATGTTGAGCCCGGGCGGGATTCGTCCCCACCGGCGCCGCATCCACGCCACTGAACGCGCCGTGGCTGACTGCGCGGCGTGGGCCCACGAAGGTTCCAAGCGACACCCCACCAACGAAAAAATGGTGCCCCAAGGGACACCATTTTCTTTCGTGGGGGTTTCATTCAATTGAAAAGTGCTGGTCAGCGGGCATCGCCAAACCTAGCAACTGCCTCGATTCCAAGCTAGCGAACACTAATTTCCAGAACAACTCTCGGGTCCACCCGTTTGGCGCGCCCCATTTTTTCGTTTACCGCAACGCGGGTGTCCGATGCCTAAAAGTAGGGAATGCTATCCAAGTAATCGTCAAAATGGTACGTTTTCGTTGCCTGGGGGATACAGGGAACACTGTCCAACAAGGGTGCCGCTCGATAAGCCCTCAGTAGTCAGAAATACTAGGAAAGCTAGGAGCGATCGAATGGGAATCTTTAGCCCTTCTCCAAAAAAGATGTTGTGGCGCATCGAGGACTCCCTTCGGAGTCAAGGTCATTCTGATCTCGACCCAAGGGTTGTAGACCTCTCTCTACTGCCTGGATACAGCCAAATAGGTTCAATGGGTGTTCCTGCACTAGCCCTCTCTTTGGACCTCTACTGGAGGACTCAACTTTGTCTATTTATCAAGGAAAAAATGTGGGGCTACGCGACAGTGAAAATTACGGATGGCCCATCTTCTGAGTTAGGCGAAGTTTTAGAGTTTGGCTTCGCCCCGGCATCCAAGAACATCACGCACGAGATTCTTCAGATCGTGGAGGATCTCCGTGAAGCGGAAAATGCCTGATTGGGAAGACGAAGCAGCCAAAGACTGTCGAGCAGCGAGTTTTGAGGGCTAAAGAGCTTAAAGCAATGAGGGCAGGCTAATAGTATGAATGAGTCGCAGCGGGAACCAGGCTGGTACGCGTACGACGCGCAAACAGAGCGCTACTGGGACGGCACCCGTTGGACTAATCAAAGCAGACAATCGGACGGAAGCAGTTCACCTCAACCGCCTTCTCGCCACTTCGTACCACCGCTAGGTGTAAACGACACGGAAGAAAGTTCCTACCAATCGCCCGAAGTGGGAGCAGCCCCACGTGCCTCTCAAGCTCACGAAACATCGCAGACGTGGCAAGCTCAACGCCCAGTTCTGTTCGTAGCGCTGATAGGGGCTGCGCTCCTGCTTGTCGCGATGGCTCCGCTGCCGATTGGCTTTTATGGTTTCCTGCGCTTAGTAATCACTATTGCAGCGATCTGGACTGCGATAGCCGCCTCAAAGTCCTCTCAGGCTGCGTGGGTGCTTGTCGCCACCGTGACCGCCATCGTCTTCAATCCACTAATCCCGGTCTGGCTGACGAAAGAGATATGGGTCCCAATCGACTTCATCGGCGCAATCACCATGGCCATAGCGGGCTTTCGTATCCACCGCCCCGCTCGCTAGACACAACACGCTATCTTTGACTGGTGCCATAATCCTTGAATGGCAAGCATCTTTGAAAAAAGCATCATGCGCGATATCGATAAGCGTCTGAAGCAGGCATGGCCAAGAATAGTTTCCGAGATTGTACCGTCCGACTATTTCCACGGCGGTCTTGCCCTACGTGTGTGGCTCAACGAAGTCGTCCTCCACGATCTGACCATTTACAAAGAGCGGTGGGTTGTGTTCATGACACCATCGCACCCTGACCTTCCTGATGATCGGCCCCCGCTGAAACGGTCAGCGTACGAATTGCCAGTGGGTTTCGCCGCCCCACCACGCGAAGTCACCCCCGCGTTCGTGGGCCTGCTTCGCGAGAATTGGGAAGGTTCCCAATTGATGCGCCAAGTCTTGCTCGACCAGATGAAGGACGAAGTGGAAATCTAGATGACGAAGCCTGCGAACTGTAGTGATTTGTCGTCGCAGAGATTTCTGGCCTTGGACAAACAAGACAGGCTCTCATGACTCAGTTGGCAGGAAATTGAGCGACGCTCGACCAACAAACAAATGGCACCCACGAGGGGTGCCATTTTTTCGTGGGGGTGTCAATCTTTGGAATACTCCTGATCAGACGGGCACCCGTCGCATGAATCTGCAAGCAATACCAGGCCAAGAGTTCATTGTTTCCAAGTTGACACACACGGTTGTCGACTAAGCACACGTTCGCTCAGGAGTGCTTCGCCACTTGATCACATCGAGGCCAAACCCAGTGGACTTGTTACGCCGTCGAGGTTGTGATTGATGGGGATGAGATGCCTTTGAGCGCTGCTCTCTGCCGTCAAGCCCATTGAACATCCTCTATGTTCGCCTCCCTAATATTCGCCCCCTTGAGATTGACTCCTTTGAGGCTTGCGCCTTTGAGGTTAGCGTCGGTGAGTTTCGCCTCCGTAAAATCCGCACCGTCAAGATTCGCACCAGCAAAGTTCACCTTTCGTAGATCTGAACCGGCGAAGTTCAGCGTCGCGCCGTCCAGCGTGGCGCCTGTCAGATTGGCCCCTCGCGTGACGTATTCGGCGTTGTACCCAGCGGGCTTAATGTTCCGGGTATCAGAGAGAGTCGTGCCCTCAAAGAACGCACCGCTGAGGTTGGCGTCGGTGAGGTCCACGCCACCCATTTGAGCGCCTTTGAAGATGGCTTTGGTGAGAATCGCGCCTTTGAGGTTAGCGTCGGTGAGTTTCGCCTCCGTAAAATCCGCACCGTCAAGATTCGCACCAGCAAAGTTCATGGATCTTAAGTCGGCACCTGAAAAATCTGGCCCAACGACGGCCAACTCTTCCTGTAATTCGTCAGAATTCGACTCGCTATCCCGCACTTGAGCCGAAACGGCCGCCTTCCGATCAGCTTCCAGTTCAACCTGAGTGCCGAAGCTTGCATCTGACGATGATGACCTCGTCGGTGCATTGACGACTTGACCATAAGAAGAGAGGTCCACGGACGAGCGCAGCGCCATGAGTTCAGTTGTCACGTCCGCGTCTATTGATTCGCAAAGTCGAATCATAGAGTCGAGTGCACGCCAGGCATAATCGCTCGCATGGTCTGCACCACCTAGGTGCTTGTTCACATTCCGCACACCAATTAGCTCGAACGCCCAACCGCGATGATCCCGGCTCAATTTTGAGCCGAAGATTCGCGGCCATTGCTTCGTCAAGAGGATCAAACACACGCTGACGTCAAAAGCATTTGCGCATTCTTCCATCGTCCCTGATTCGGGTAGCCGGCGGTTCCTGCGAACGTCCTCAATTGTTGGACTCTTTTCATAGACAAGGGTCTCCAAGACACCTTCAGCCCACCAGGACTCTCCGTACTTGTCCGCGATTCCTTGACACACGTACAACGAAAGTGGGTTTCTCAGGATTGCGAGTCCAGATGCCACCAACTCCCCATTTGTAGCCATGCTCTCCCTCTCCCGACCATCCTGATCTGCACCCATCAGTGAGCCTCTCGTCCTTGCCGACGTGTCCAAGTTTGGCAGATGGTCGGTGAGCTCTGTCGGCAGTTGGTGAGTCGTCATGCCGCTACTTTCCACTACCCGACTTCTTCATTGTGAAGTTGCCGTTGCCTTGGTTGACCTTGGTGTATCCACCAAAGGAGTTACCGGAGCCTGACTTCTGGTTTAGACGTGCGGCGCTTACCCCCTTCGAGGATGAGCCTCCCTTGCTGTAGCTGCCTCCGCTGTTTTTCTTCGCCATGTTTATTTCCTTTCTAGGTTGCGTGAGCGAAATATTCCAGCTTCGTGTATTGACGATTGATTGTCAAGAACTTCTTTGGACCCCACCAATCGCGACACAAAGGTCGCCCTCGGGGCATTCAAGAGTGAACTGAGCGGCTCCCCAAACTAAGCGAGCGAGCATGTTGCTGCGGTTGCAACCCAATTTGCCATTCGCCCGATAAGAGTGTTTATGACAGGTATTTTGCGACCAACTCTGGCAAGGCACGCACACATTTAGTGGCATCCTTGCTCACATGACACGAGTTTTAGCCGCCTTCGATGAATCCAATCCCGGTGGACGTCGGATGGTGATCACTCACCCATTCGGCCTGGAGGAAGGTGACTGGAGTGAGCAGTTCGACTCCTCCATAGTCGAGCTGACTCTCAATGGGTCGGATTCCGTTGACATTGTTTTCTTCGATGGCCAGAAGACGAGCATGTATGCCGGAGATGAGTTTGTAATCTTCCGAACCGCACATTAGCAAGCGGTCCGCGTGCTTCCGGGTTCGGATCGACAACTCTTGCCCAAACCTAGCGCAGGTAAATCTCAGCGCGGAGGAGCGCAGCAGCCGTCGCAGCCGTGTATGGCAACATCCCGGCCTGCGCGCGCGTTGAAGCCAACGTCGTCCGGGTCGGGGTGCCCGACACCGTGCGGGCAAAGTCGCTCCGCGGTGTGTTTGTCTTCTCTCCAGTTGATGGGCCACGCCACCATGTGGTGGTCGCTCGGGCTATGAACCCAGCAGAAGGTGCCAGCACATTGGTCGGGCCGATGCACATTGGTCAGAATACCGCCGCGGACCGCGACCAGATCCCCGGCGGCAAAGTTGCGCGCGGTCGCGGCAAAGCTGGCGTGATCGGGCGAAAGGGAGTCGTTCTCGTCTTCTGGAGTCATGGTTGGAGGTTAGCGGCAGCGTCAGACACCGAAAAGTATCGATATGTCAGTCGGAAGTTGCTCTGATTGCGCCTTCTGCAATCTCACGTCGAGATGGGTGACGTCCACCGCTCCCCGTTACGCGCCTGTACGCTTGGGTGAACCTCACGTATCCAAGCATCTAGTCGAGCGGAACCCACCGTGAAACTCACAATCAGCCTGCAGGTCACTCTCGACGGCGTCGCACAAGCGAACGGCGGCAATAACGAGGACATGGATCCTGGTTTCACCCGTGGTGGCTGGGCGCTCCCCCTCGGTGACGACGAGGGCGTGCAGTACATCCTCGACACCTGGCGCCGACCCGAGGCGTTCCTCATGGGACGGAAGACTTTCGAGATGTTCGCGAGATACTGGGGCGCCCGGAGCGAGGACGGCGGATTCGGCGAGGCGATCAGCTCGAAGCCCAAGTACGTGGTGTCGAACACGCTGACCAACCCGACATGGGAAAGCTCTACGGTGATCTCAGGAGACGTGGCCGCCGAGATTCGCAAGCTCAAGGAGCAACCCAGCGGTGAACTGCTCTTGGTCGGCAGCGCGCGTCTCGCACGCTGGCTACTCGAGAACGAGCTCGTGGATGAGATCAATCTCGTCCAGTTCCCGGTGATCGTCGGCGCCGGCGAGCGCTTGTTCCCGCAGGAGGGCGCCGACTTCGGGCTCGAGCTGCTCGACGCCAAGGTATTCGACACGGGCGTCATCGGCCTGACCTACCGAGTCGCGGGCCGTCCCACCTACGCCTGACGAGACGGCGCGAAGTTCTGCTCTGCCCGGAATGCCTAGCAGAACCGACACTCGCTCGATCACGTCGACATTGATGCGTTCAGTGTGGCCGCGTCTAGTGTGAAAACGGATAGCGGTCTTCACCAGTAGGAAAGTTTCGCCATGATTGGCCCGGCAAGGCCCGAACTAAGCGTCGTGTCTCAGCGGCAGGAGAACTTCGTGAGCTTGAAGCCTTCACCACCCACATGATCGTCAAATCTAATTGAGGCGACATCGCCAGCTTGTAAACCTGCTGTAACCTCATTCGTCATTCCCGCCGAGAGGTCGCCCGACATTATGGCAGCCTCAACGTATGTCCCATTGGGGCAGCCCGCCATCTGTAGCTGGGGAGGTGTGTGAGTTCAGGACATCTGTAGCTGGGGCGGGATTCGAACCCGCGACCTCACGATTATGAGTCGTGCGCTCTCACCAACTGAGCTACCCAGCCACGGCATCCGGCTGAAAACAACCGGATGACCGAGCCCCCTGTGGGAATCGGACCCACTACCTCTTCCTTACCAAGGAAGTGCTCTACCAATGAGCTAAGGGGGCGCACAAAAAACCGCGACATGCGCGGGATGGCACCGTAAGAGACTAACACCGCAAAGCAGAGTAGTTTCGACGTGTTCGACCATAAAGATCCTTCGAAAGGAACACCATGTTCGTGCAACTGTCCATTCATCATCCCAAACCCGACGCTACCGGCATGCTCATCGAATCAATGCACGCCTACGGAGACGCCCTGGATGGTGCGCCCGGCCTCATCAGCGTCCACACTTTTCAGGACAAGGAGGCCGGAGTTCTGGTCGGGCTCGCCCTGTGGGCGTCCGAAGACCTGATGAAAGCCTCCGTGCACCTGGCCCGCGCCGCCGTCGAAGATCACCCGTTCGACCAGTGGGAAGAACGCGAATCGGAAGGCTACCACCTCACCGACGTGTGACTAGTTCGCGTTCGCCTTCAACCACTCGAACGGATCGACCGGCACACCGTTCACGTGGATCTCGAGGTGCAGGTGAGGCCCGGTGGACTCACCGGTAGACCCGACCTGACCGATCTCATCACCGACCTTGACCTGCTGGCCGACCACCACGCGGATGCTGCCCCGCATCATGTGTGCGTACAGGCTCTGAACTTTCTGCCCATTGATCACGTGATCCACCATCACGTTCTCGCCGTAACTCCAGTCGCCGTTGTCCACGCTGGAGACCACACCGTCCGCGATGGCCTGGATGGCCGCACCATAGCCCGGGGTGAAGTCGACACCGCGATGGAACGTGGAACAGCCGCCACACGGCGCAATTCGCGGGCCGTAGCCGTCCGTAATGGGAACGGCGACAGGGAACGGCCACTGAATGGTGCCGTTCGGGTCGTTCGTGTAGGACCAGTTGCGGTTACCGTACTTGAGGAACAGGCTTTCCCGAAGGGACAGGGCGGTGTAATTGTCGCGGGTAACCGTCTGCCCGGCCGCCGCCTGCACACTGATCGACTGCGCCTTCTCGACCACCGGTGCGGCAGTCGCCGCCACGGTAGTACCGGTCGTCGCCTGCACGGGATAGAACGCGTTCGCCGGGATGGACGTCGACACCATCATGAGGCCGGCACCGACCATCGCCCCGAGCGTCATGAGCTTGGAGAGCATCTGCCGCTTCAGGGACTTCTGTCGCGACCGCGGAACACTCGCGCCGCGAGGCGGTGCGGACGGACGCGGACGGGAGGTGCCGCGCGGCGGCTTCACCGGCCGGAGCGACTTCGGCTTGCGCGGTGCCTTCACCTTCGGGCTCTTCGCCTTCGACGCAGACTTCGACGACGCACTTCGGCGGGTCGGCTGGGCTTCCTGCGGCTGGGCTGCCGGAGCTGGGATCGCCGCTGCCTGCACTGAAGCCTGCACTGAAGATTGCACTGAAGATTGCATGGTTGTCTGCGGCGGGACCTGCACCGGGAGAACCGGAGCCGGCGCTTGCACGACCAGAGCCGACTGGGCGGCCTCTGCTTGCTCCCTGGCGCGCAGCTCGCGACGGGTCAGCGGCAATCTGGCACCCGCAACCCTGGGCTGCACGGAGTGGGTTTGCTCAGAGTGGGTTTGCTCAGCGTGGGTTTGCTCAGCGTGGGCTTGCACCGCGGGGCCTGCGGGGGATGTCGCCGCACTGATGGCGGGATTCACGGCTCTCGGAACACGAGCCTCTGGCGCCGTCGAGGCGGCCGGCGAAATGTCGAAGCCGAGAAGGGCGAATCCGGAATCCGGGTCCGCTGAGAACGAGCCGTCGGCTCCATGCTCGCTAATCTCGGCCACGGACTATCAGTTCACAATCTCGATATCAGTGAATTCGCCGAAGGCGCACGCATCACCCGGCAGTGCCCACATTTCAGCGAATCTCCTCACACACCTGACCAACCAGCACGACAAAAGCGCACGTCGGGCCGCGCCGTCACAGCAGCAATCGTCCGATCGCTAGATAACGAACTCGTAAAGGATAGCCCAATACCCTGTGAATTCACCACCCCTGCGCTCAGAGTCCGCACGCAATCAACGCGGTTTCCAGGGCATCCGAAACGCCCGGCTCGGCGGCCAAAACGAAGTCCACCGAAGGTCGGGAACCGCGCAAACCGGCCACCCGAGCGCCCGCCTCGCTCGCGATGAGCGCCCCCGCGGCGAAGTCCCACGGATTCAGGCCGCGCTCGAAGTACCCGTTGAGCCTTCCCGCCGCCACATCGCACAGGTCCAGGGCCGCCGCGCCCTGCCGACGGATGTCCCGCACCCGGCCGATGAGCTCGACCAGAATGCGAGCCTGGGCGCGCCGGTCGTGGGCCACATAGGCGAACCCGGTCCCGATGAGCGCCTGCGACAGCTCCACGGGAGGAGCGACGCTGATCAGAACCCCGTTGAGGGTTGCACCTGCGCCGCGGGCCGCCGCAAAGACCTCGTCCGCCGCCGGATTGTGCACCGCACCGGCGAGCGCGGTCCAGGTGGCGGGATCCTGCCCGCCCTCCACCACGGCGATGCTCACGGCGTAGTGCCGGATGCCGTACAGGTAGTTCACTGTGCCGTCGATCGGGTCGACGACCCAGGTGAGTCCGCTCGTTCCGGCAACGGAGCCGCCGCCCTCTTCGCCGAGGATGCCGTCGTCCGGTCTCGCCTCCGCCAGCAGCGACCGGATGAGGTCCTCCGTGTCGCGGTCGGCCTGCGTCACGACATCCTCCAGCGACGACTTCGACGCGGCGACCGTCACGCCCTGGGTGCGCCGTTGCGCCGCCAAGTCCCCCGCCTCAACGGCGATCCGCGTCGCGAGGTCCAGGAGTTCGGTGTGTGCAGTCATGGTGGCAAGTACAGGATTCGAACCTGTGAAGTCTGAGACGTCTGATTTACAGTCAGATCCCTTTGGCCGCTTGGGTAACTTGCCGGGTGCTCCGGCCACATGTATTCATCTGACCGGAGACAGAACTCAAGGATAGCGTGCCAGGGGGCACCGCAAAATCACTTGCCCGATGCGGCCGCGCCGCCCGGATCATCGACCGGCGTCGGCGGCGGCCTTCGCGTACCGGTTGGCCGCGTTCGCGACCGATTGCGCGTACGCGCCGGAACCATTGAACGCGAGCACGCCGGCCCGCCAACCGTCGCGACTCGCCATGTCTCCGCTGGCCCGGCAGAGATAGTTGGAGGTCGCCACCACCGCGTCGTCGATATTCTGCGGATCCTCCACACCGTCGCCATTGCCGTCCGTGTGCCAGTTCCGCCAGGTCTGCGGGATCAACTGCATGGGCCCGACCGCGCGATCAAAATTCGGGTCGCCATCCAGCAGTCCGCCGTCGGAGTCGGGGATGTGCGAAGATGCGGAACCATCCAGTGCGATCCCGAAGATCGGCGGCGTGACGGTGCCGTCCGCACCGACCGACGAGCCGCCGTGACGACCGTGGTCGCTTTCCACAAGGCCGATCCCTGCGAGAGTCGTCCAGCCCAATCCGCACGTGGGCATAGCGCGCGACTTGGCGATCGCGGCGCCCGCGTACGCTGCAAGCGCCCGCTCCGGGATGCCGGACGCCGCGGAAACCTTCGCGACCCAGCCTGCATCGACCAGCCCGGCCACCCCAGGGCCGGTGGGTTCGGCGGCCGCCGGCGGCGCTTCGGCAGGTACAGCAAAATCAGGTCCGGGTGACTGAGAAACCGACGGGGCTGCGGACGGGATGCGCGGCGCAAGCAAAACGAACGACGCCCCCGCAAGCAGCGCAGTCCCCAGCAACACCGCCACGGCGACGGCGGCGATCTTCGGAACCCGGCCTCGGAAAACAGTCATTGCGGCTATCCCACCACGAATGACTCGGGGTTGGCTGACACCGTCCCGGCTACGATTGGCGGCATGGCAGATTCAACCTTCGACATTGTCAGCAAAGTGGACACGATGGAGCTCGACAATGCGCTCCACCAGGCCCAGAAGGAGATCGCTCAGCGATACGACTTCAAAAATGTGGGCGCCGAGATCAATTTCAGCGGGGAGAAGATCCTCATGAAGGCGAGCTCCGAGGAGCGAGTGAAAGCCGTGCTCGAAGTTTTCGAATCGAAACTCATCAAACGCGGCATCTCGCTGCGCAGCCTCGACGCCGGCGAACCGTACCCGTCCGGCAAGGAACACCGCATCGAGGCCGGCGTGAAGCAGGGCATCGCGCAGGAGGATGCCAAAAAGATTTCGAAACTGATCCGCGACGATGCGCCCAAGAGCGTGAAGGCGCAGATTCAGGGCGACGAGCTGCGGGTGAGTTCGAAGAGCCGAGACGACCTGCAAGCCACTATGGCAATGCTCAAGGCCGCGAAGCTCGACGTCGACCTGCAGTTCGTCAACTTCAGATAGCACAGCTTCAGATTGCACAGCTTCAGACAGCACGGGTTCAGATAGCACAGCGCAGCAGGGCGCTCGAGCGCAACGGATCGGAGCACCATGAACGGTTGGACACTGACCGTATGGATTGCCGCGATTCTCGTCGCCATCGACTTCGTGGTGCGCATCGTCGCGCTCATCGTCATCCCGCGCAACCGGCGGCCGCAAACCGCCATGGCGTGGCTTCTCGCGATCTTCTTCCTGCCCTACATCGGCATCCTGCTGTTCCTCGTGCTCGGCAGCCGGCACCTGCCGAAAGGCCGCCGCGACAAGCAGGACGAGATCAACCGCTACATCCTGGAGACCACGGAAGGCATCGACCAGCTCTCGCATGACCACCCGTGGCCGGAATGGCTCGAGCCGATCGCCGCGCTCAACCGCAACCTGGGGGCGATGCCCCTCGTCGGCGGCAACGACGCGCAGCTCTACCCCGACTATCTGGAGTCCCTTCAGGCGATGACCGATGCCGTGGGCAAGGCGAAAAAGTACGTCCACTCCGAGTTTTACATCATGGCGCTGGATGAGACGACCGAGCCGTACTTCGACGCCCTGGAGGCCGCAGCGGCGCGGGGCGTGACGGTGCGGGTTCTCCTCGACCACATCGCGTCCCTGCGCGTGCCCGGGTATCGAAGGATGATCCACCGGTTGAAGTCGATGGGAGTGAAGTGGCAGCTCATGCTTCCGTTCCAGCCGTTCCGCGGACGGTTCCAGCGCATCGACCTGCGCAACCATCGGAAGCTCCTCGTCGTGGACGGGCTCGTCGCGTTCACCGGATCGCAGAACATCATCGACTCCAGCTACAACAAACCGTCGAACGTGCGCCGCGGCCTGCACTGGAAAGACCTCATGGTTCGATTCGAAGGCCCGATCGTCGCCGGGGTCAACGCCCTGTTCGTGACCGACTGGTACAGCGAAACCGACGAACTGATATCGCGCGAAGTGACCCCGGCGCGCAGGGCGCCCGTGCGGGAACCGGTCGGCGCTCAGGTCGTTCCCAGCGGACCGTCATTCGACGGCGAGAACAACCTGCGCCTGTTCAATTCGCTGCTCTACGCCGCCCAGGAACGCATCACCATCTGCAGTCCGTATTTCGTGCCGGACGAATCCATGCTCTACGCGATCACGACCGCGGCGCAGAGCGGACTCAACGTCGAAATCTTCATGTCGGAGATCGGCGACCAGCCGGTCGTGTACCACGCCCAGCGCAGCTACTACGAGGAACTGCTCAAGGCCGGAGTGCGGATCTGGCTGTACCGGGCGCCCACCGTGCTGCATCCGAAGCATTTCAGCATCGATGACCAGGTGGCGGTGATCGGCTCCAGCAATATGGACATGCGGTCATTCAGCCTGAACCTGGAGATCTCCGTCATGGTGCGCGGCCACTCGTTCGTGAACGACCTGCGCGTTCTCGAAGACGGCTACCGACGAAACAGCAGGGAGCTCAGCCTCGACGAGTGGCTCGCCCGGCCGTTCCTCTCGCAAGTGCTCGACAACCTGGCACGGCTCACCTCAGCCGTGCAGTGAGGCTCACCCGTCTGTGCGCGAGATGTCGACCATGTCGTCGCGCGGAACCACTTTGATGCGCTCGCGGTCCTGAGCCTCGCCGAGGGCGCGCTCGTGCGCGTCCAGCCGGTGCCAGCCCTCCACGGTCGTGTAGCGGATGCCGCGGGCATCGAGCATGGCGGCCACCGCCTCCGGTTCCGGCTCGGCCGGCGACCACCACTCGGCCTGGTCGCCGAGGACACTCTGAACGGTTTCCATCGCGTCGCTCTTCGTCGCCCCGATAAGCCCCACCGGGCCGCGCTTGATCCAGCCGCTCGCGTACACACCGGGCACCTGTTCATCCTGGTCGTCAATCGCGCGGCCGGCCCGGTTGGGGATCACGCCGCGGTGCTCATCGAACGGGACGCCGTGAAGCTGCGTCCCGAAGTACCCGATCGCCCGGTATACGCCGTCCACCGGCCAGTCGCGGAACTCCCCTGTCCCTTTCACGCCGCCCTCGCCATCCGGCACGGTGCGCTCCACCCGGATTCCTGTCACGCGGTCGGTCCCCAGAATTTCGACCGGCCGCGAATAGAAATGCAGGTGGATGCGGCGGGACGCCGCGCCGGTGGTACGCGAACGCCACTCGGTGAGGGTTCGATTGATCACAAACAACTGCTTGTTCGTGGCGATGGAGCGTTCATCGGATTCATCGATGCCGAAATCCGCTTCGTCGAGGATGACGTCGACATCCCGCAACTCGCCCAGCTCCCGCAGTTCCAGCGGCGTGAACCTCACCTGGAGGGGGCCGCGCCGACCGAACAGGTGAACGTCGGTGACCGGCGACGCGGCGAGCACCTCGTACACGTTCGCGGGCACCTCCGTCGGCAGCAGGTCTTCGGCGTGCTTGGCGAGCATGCGCGTGACATCGAGGGCGACATTGCCGTTGCCGATGACCGCGGCGGTGCGATGGTCGAGCGGCCAGTCGCGCGGGACATCCGGGTGCCCGTCGTACCAGCTCACGAATTCGCCGGCTCCGAAACTGCCGGGCAGATGCACGCCCGGTATTCTCAGCTCGGCATCCCGCACCGCGCCGGTCGTGAAGATCACGGCGTTGTAGTGGTGTTTCAGGTCATCGAGCGTGATGTCGCTGCCGTAGCGCACATTGCCGAACAGGCGGATGTTGCCGCCATCCAGCACTTCGCGCAGGGCATTCACGATTCCCTTGATTCGCGGGTGGTCGGGGGCGACGCCGTAGCGGACGAGACCGTACGGCGCCGGCAACTGCTCGAACAGATCGATCGACACGTCGAAATGCCGCTCGGCCTTCAGGAGCAGGTCGGCCGCGAAAATTCCGGCGGGGCCGGCACCCACAATGGCAATGCGGAGCGTCATCCGCGGTTCATCAGTCACAGCATCCTCGTCGGCGTGGGGCACATCGAGCGGCCGGTCAGTTTGAGCGCTCAACGAGCGCGTCGGCGAATCTGGTGAGCGCGCGGCGTACCGGTTCGTCGGGAAGCACGGACAGCGCCTGGACGCCCTCGTGCGCCCAACGGCGAGCCTCGTCGAGCGTTGCCCTCGTCACCGGGTGGGCGCGAAGCTCCGCCACGGCGTCCGTGAACTCGTCGCTCGCCTCCGGGCCGCCGTTCACGCCGCGATCGATACGCTCCAGAAGCGCCGCGGCCTGCGGGTCCTCCATCGCCTGCCTGCGCAGGTACAGAAGCGGCAGCGTCGCGACACCGGTCCGCAGGTCGGCGCCCGGCGTCTTCCCGGTCTGCTCCACCTCGGCGGAAAGGTCGATGACATCATCGATCAACTGGAACGCGACGCCGATCTTCTCCCCGAATTCGCGCACCGGCTCCATGTATTCGGATGGGGCGTTGGAGAAAATCACCCCGACCTCGGCCGCCGCGGCGATGAGGGATCCGGTCTTGTCGGCGAGCACCTGAAGGTAGTGTTCGATCGGATCATCCTGGGGGTTCGGACCGATCGTTTCGTGGAGTTGCCCGAGGCAGAGCCGCTCGAAGGTTGCCGCCTGCAGCCGCACCGCACGCTCGCCGAGGCTCGCAATCAGCCGGCCGGCGCGAGCGAACAGCAAATCCCCGGTGAGGATGGCAACCGAGTTGCCCCACACCGATTGCACGCTGGGCACGCCCCGACGCACTTCCGCGTCATCCATCACATCGTCGTGATACAGGGAGGCGAGGTGGGTGATTTCCATCGCCTGGGCCGCCACAATCACATCGTCAGTGTTCCCGTCGCCCAGCTGCGCCGTGAGGAGGGTCAGGGTCGGTCGAATGCGCTTTCCGCCCGCGTCGAACAGGTACCGAGCTGTCACATCCGCCAGGTTGTCGGCGAACGTCACCTCGGCGAGAAGGCCGCCCTCCACGCGCTCCAGACCTTTCTCGAGGGCGATGGCGAACCGACGATCCTCCGCCGACGCGAACAGCGTCTCGCCGAGGCCGAGCGCCGACTGCAGTTTGTGGCGCCGCCGCAATTGCTGAATTTCGTGCTGGGACCTCACGACGCCTTCGCTTCCCCGCTCACCGGCTTCGACCGTGACTTGCGCTTCGGCTTGTGGCCGCGATGCAAAGCAACGACGCCGGCGGTCAGGTTGCGGTAGGCGACGCGGGTGAATCCGGCGCCGCGAAGCCACTGGCTGAGGGTGGCCTGGTCCGGCCAGTCATTGATCGAGTCCGCAAGGTAGTTGTACGCTTCCGGATTCGAACTGGCCACGTCAACCACGCGGGGCATCACATACTTGAGATACGCGCCGTACCCGGCACGAAGGAGCGCGCGCGGCGGTCTGGAGAATTCGCACACGACGATTCGGCCGCCCGGTTTCACCACCCGGTACATCTCCTTGAGCGCGACTCGGGGATCCTCCACGTTTCGCAGCCCGAACGAAATGGTGACCGCATCGAACTCGTTCGCCTTGAACGGCAGCGCCATGGCATCCGCTTCCACGAACTCGATCTTCGGATGCCGGGCCCGCCCCACCTCGATCATTCCGGGGGAAAAATCCACGGCGACAACCTCGGCGCCGCTCCGCGCGATCGCCGCGGAACTGGTGCCCGTTCCCGCGGCGATGTCGAGGACGCGCTCGCCTGCCTGCGGCGCAATGGCGCGCACCGTGTGGAACCGCCACAGCCACGAGTTTCCGACGGACAAAACTGCGTTGGTCCGGTCGTATTTGCGCGCGACCTCGTCGAACATCGCCGCAACCTCCTCGGGTTGCTTGTTCAGATCCGCCGTCGCCATGTCTGCCAGTCTATTCGGCCACGGCACGGCGGCTCAGCCACGCCAACCGCGGCTACGCTGGTGAGGTGATCGAGCGAGCAGGACGGATTCCCTCCCTCACCTCATCGACAGTGCGGGTAGCTGACCCAACCTCCCTGGTCGGTATGCTGCCTCCTCGCGACCAGCTGCTGTGGCTGCGTCGGGGGGAGGGGATGATCGGCCTCGGCACAGCACTTCGGATGGAGTTTTCCGGACCGGACAGGTTCCGCGACGCCGCGGCAGCGTGGCGGGATGTCGCCGCGCACGCGACCGTCACCGACGACGTGGCGGTCCCCGGCTCAGGGCTCATCGCGCTCGGCGCGTTCACGTTCTCCTCGCGGTCCGCCGAATCCAGCGTGCTCATCGTCCCCTCGCAGGTGATTGGGCGGCGCCACGGCGAGGCATGGCTAACGACTATTGGAACCGGCCTCGAGGCGGAAGCTCCATTGCGCGCGCCGCGCGCACCGGCGGCAACCGAAACGGTGGCGTTCGCGCCGGGGCAGCTCAACGCCGACGGCTATCTGGCGACGGTAGGACGGGCTCTCGAAAGAATCGAGCACGGCGACGTGAGCAAGGTCGTGCTCGCGCGGGACATGATCGGGCACCTGCCGCCGAATGCCGACACCGCCGCGGCGCTCGCGATGCTGGCCAGCGGATACCCCGACTGCTGGACGTTCGCGGTCGACGACTTCCTGGGTTCCAGCCCCGAAACCCTCGTCGGGGTTGCCAGCGGGACGGTCACGGCACGGGTCCTCGCGGGCAGCGCAGCGCGGGGCGTGGACGCGGCCACAGACCAGAAGGCATCCGTCGACCTGGCCACCTCCGCCAAAGATCAGGACGAACACCAGTACGCGGTGCAGAGCGTCCTCGCCGCGCTCCGGCCGCACACCCCGGGCGTCACCGCGAGCGAACTCCCGTTCACGCTCCGCCTGCCCAACCTCTGGCACCTCGCGAGCGATGTGGAGGGTGTACTCGCCGACGGTTCCAGCGCGCTCGATCTCATCGGCTCATTGCATCCGACCGCTGCGGTCGCCGGCACACCGACTGCGGCGGCCATCGCCCTGATCGAGGAATTGGAGCCCTTCGACCGGGGCCGCTATGCGGGACCGGTCGGCTGGATCGGGGCGGATGGCGACGGCGAATGGGCGATCGCGCTGCGCTGCGCGCAGATCGGCTCGGACGATGTCGCGCGCGCCTACGCGGGAGCCGGCATCGTCGCCGAGTCGGTGGCCGAGCATGAGCTCGCGGAGACGTCCCTCAAGTTCCGGCCCATCATCGAAGCCTTCACCGCCTGAAGCCGCTTCCCGCACGGTTCAGGTCGTCCGCCGTTCAGGATGCCCCTCCGCTCAGGATGCCGCGAGCCGCTTTTTCTCCGCCGCGACGTCGAACGTGGCTTTCGGCCACTGCGGGTCGAGCGTCCGCAGCGCATCCAGCAGGAGCCGCTGCACGGCGATTCGCGCAAACCATTTGCGGTCCGCGGGCACCACGAACCAGGGGGATTGCGGCGTCGAGGTCCGGTCGAGCGCCATCTGGTACGCGTGCTGGTAGTCGGACCAGAGGAGCCGCTCGTCGATGTCGCCCGGGTTGTACTTCCAGTGCTTGTCGGCACGGTCGAGGCGTTCGGCCAGCCTCGCCTTCTGCTCCTCGGCGCTGATGTGCAGCATCGCTTTGATGATCGTCGTTCCGTCGGCGATGAGCTCATTCTCGAATTCCACGATCTGGTCGTAGCGCGCCTCGATTTCGTCCGGCGGCGCGAGCTGCCGAACCCGGGCGATGAGCACGTCCTCGTAGTGGGACCGATCGAACACGCCGACGATGCCCGGGCCGGGAACCTGCCGGCGGACGCGCCAGAGGAAGTCGTGGGCGAGTTCCTCTGGCGTGGGCTTCTTGAAGCCGTAGATCTTCGTCCCCTGCGGGTCGATCGCGCCGACCACGTGCCGGATCACGCCGCCCTTGCCCGCCGTGTCCATCGCCTGCAGGATCAGGAGCACGCGCCGCGTCCCGCCCGAGCGGCTCTCGGCGTACAACCGCTCCTGCAGCTCGGAGATTGCCGGCGCCTCGGCCGCCAGCAATCGCTCGCCGTCCTGTTTGCCGCCGTCGAATCCGGGGGTGGATCGCGGATCGATCTTCGACAACTGGAATCCGTCGCCGGCCGCGAGGAGAGGTGCGGGATCTTCGGCCCATTCCGGTTTCGACATGTGCCGATGCTACCCGTGCGCCGGCGTGCGCGCAGCGGCGCTCAGCGGGGAAGCGGCACTTCGATGATGGTTCTGCCGCCGGCGCTGCCGAGTGCTTCATCCAGCTGGCCGCGGTTCGTCGCGAGAATGTGGTTCCAGCCGTAGGCGTGCGCGAGCGCCTCGAACTTCACCTCGTGCGGCGTGTACATCACGCGATCAAACGCCGGTTTCCGGGCGGTCTCCGCAACCTCGAGCGAGTCGAAGATCGTGCCGCCGCCATCATTGCCGACGATGACCTGGATGCGGGTTTCCGGTTCACCCGGCGCGGTGAGCAGCGATCCGGCGTCGTGCAGCAACGCGAGGTCCCCCAGTACGACCCGCGTGGTCCCTGCGGGCGCATTGCCCGATCCGGCGCCGTATTGGCTGGCAAGCGCGATTCCCGCCGCGGTGGCCACGGTCCCGTCGATTCCGGCGAGGCCGCGATTCGCGTGCACCCGGATGCGCTTGCCCGGTACGACCCGGTCGGCTTCGCGGATGAGCCGCGACGACCCGAACACAAGCCGGTCGTGCGGCCACGTTTTCTGCCACACCGCTTCCACGAGCATCCGGCGGGTCACCGGCTCCCGGAATACCTCCAGTTGGGCTTTCGTGAACTCGGCGACGGCACGGTGGTCGTCGGTGCGCGCTGCCGCAGGGTCGGCGCTCGTCCCATCGTCGAGGAGGGTGCGGCTCGCGCTCACCCAACTGCCGAGCCAGCTCGCATCCACTTCTGCGGAAGGTTCGGCGATGTTCACGGCGTCCACGAATCGTTTGACGCGATGCCCCGGGTTGTAGGCTTCCCCCGCGTGGCCGCGGATGACGATCGTTTCCACGTCCGCGCGTTCGATGAGCGACGGGATCTCCCGGCTGAGGGTGGGATGCCCGAACACGATCACCCTGCGCACGCGCCCGCCGAACTCGGGCAGGTTCAGCAGCTCACGGTACGCCACGACGAGGTTGCGGCCGAAGTGGGCGCCGCTGGAGACCTCGGCCAGCAGGGGCGCACCGAGGGCCCTCGCGGTTTCCTCCGCTGCTTCCCCGGCGGCATGGCCAGCGACGACGACGGTGAACGGTTCGGGCGTTATCGTCTCGCCGGTGCCCGCGCGGTCTGCCGAAGCGCCGCGCGCGGCCGCGGCTCCGTCACTGCCGGCCTGGCCCTGAAGGTCACCGGGGTCGCTGTGGCCGGTGCGTCCGCCAGAGTCCTTGAGCCGGTCGAGTGCGACGGGGTCGATGTCGCCGGAGAGCGGTTCCCGGTATGCCATGTTGACCTGCACGGCGCCGGGAGTGCCGGAGCGCCCGGTCGCGGCGAGGAATGCCGCGCGCGCGAGTTGTGCGGGGAACTGCTGGTCGAATGCGACGGTGCTGGGGGCTTCCACTTCCCGGGCGAAGGCGGCGAACGTGCCGAATATTCCGAGCTGGTCTGTGGTCTGGTTGGAGCCGATGCCGCGGAGTTCTTCCGGCCGGTCTGCGGTGAGGAGGATCATCGGCACACCGGAGTGGTGGGCTTCCATGACGGCCGGCAGCAGGTTGCCGACCGCTGTTCCGGATGTCGTGATGACGAGGGCAGGCATCCCGGTTTCGACGGCGAGGCCGAGGCCGAGAAATCCGGCGCCGCGTTCGTCGATGCGCACGGTGAGCGTCAGGAGTCCCGCTTCCTCACACTGCGCTGCGGCGAGCGCGAGCGCCTGGGATCGCGATCCGGGGCACAGCACGACGTGGCGCACGCCGAGCCGGACGAATTCGGCAAGCACAGCCATCGAGAATTCGGAGGCTGTGGAGCCCTGCGTCATGGGTTCTTGGAATCGTCGTCGAGGTCGGCGATTTCTTTTTCGAGCTGGCGGATGCGTTCCTCCTGCTCGGCGTCGGTGGCGATTCTGCGCAGGAACGTGGGGTCGTCGTCGGGGGCCGTGTCGATGCGGCTGCGGCCTTTGCCTTCTGTGCGATCTTTGCCCACGATGAACCAGAGCGCCCCGCCGATGATGTTGAGCACGAGGATCACGATGACCCACGCCGGCTTGGGGATTCCTCTCGCCCGTCGTGCGTCGGTGAGCGAGCAGTCGACGACGGCGTACACCCAAAATCCGATGGCGAGGGCGCCGGCGGCGAGTGTCAGAAAGGCGCGCATGTGCTGATTCTAGGCCAGCAGGCCGGGAACTGCCGGGGAGTCCGCACGCCGATGACCCCGGCGGCCGGGGTCCCGGCGCCCGTGATCTCGCGCGTGGCTGCTGTGCGGGCCTGCCGTGCGGGGCTGCTGTGCTTGGCCACCGTGCGCGGCTGCCGTGCGCGGCCGTTGCGTGCGGCCGTTGTGCTCGGCTGCGGTGTCCCGCTACTGCCGGTCGCCGACCAGAAGGGGATTCGTGTCGACCGCATCCAACTGCCGGGTGCGGGATCCGGTGGTCGGTCTCCACTGTTGGGAGGTGTCGAGCCATGGCGGTGCTTTGACCCAGGGCGCGCCGTCGATCATCCGGAACTTCCAACCGGATTTGTCGAGCGTTCGGTGGTGGAACCAGCACAGCAGGAGCCCGTTGTCGGTGTGGGTCGGGCCGTCGTTGTCGGCCGGGTCGACGTGGTGGATTTCGCTCCACGCGGCGGGGATGTGGCAGCCGGGGACGCTGCATTCGCCATCCCGCAAGGCAATCGCCCTGCGTTGCTGCGGGGTGAAGCAGCGTTCGGGCGACCCGAGTTCGACGATGCGTCCGGCGTCGTCGAACACGACCCGCTGGATGCCGCCGTTGCACGTGTACTGCTTGACGACCCGCATGGAAACGGGCGATTCAAGACCATCGATGTGTCCAACGCCGTGGTTGCCCTCGCCGTCGGCGCCGTCGCCGGCTTCGAGGTCGCTTTGCCGAACGCTGACCATGACCACGGGCGCCGCACCGCCGAGGGACGGCGTCTCGGCGCTGCGCGCTGCCGTGTCGACGATGCCGGCGAAAATGTCGTGGCGCTGCTGGTCCCGGGTGCGCGGGTCGCGTTCCATGTCGTGCGCGGCACGTTCTTCCTCGTTCAGGAACGCGGGTGCGGTCCGCGGGGACATGTACGCGTTGACGAGCGCGGTGAACTTCGCCGCAACATCCGGAATGAGGGCGCCGTGCACGGGCACGAGGCCGTCGCGCTCGCGCCCCAGGTTGAAGGACCGCATCCGCAGGGCGCGCTCCTCCACGGGGAGGCGGCCGTCCTGATCCAGCCGCACCTTCCACACTTCCGTCTGAATCTTCGTGTCGTCGGCCGTGCAGGGAAACGGCGACTCGGGCGCCGTGCCCGTTGCGGCGGCGACAAGTTCGAACTCGGCGGTCTGGATGGACGCCGCGTCGACCACGGGGGCGATCGAGCTGAGTCCGCGGATGATCGTGCAGGCGCTGTCCAGCCCGAGATCTCCGGCAGCGAACGCTTCGGCCACGTGGGCGAATTGAGCCGGCAGCCGTTCCCCCAGAAGGGAGCACTGGGTGCGCGTGTTGCGGCCCACCTTCAGCCGCTTCGAGAGGGTTTCGCTGGACGCGAGCGTGACACGCTCGAGCAATTCGGTCGAGCTGCGGCATCCTTTCGTCGCGGCCAGCCCATCCGTGCCCAGTTCGTGCCGCGAACGGTGGTCGACTTCGGCGGCGACCGCCACCTGCAGCGCGCTGAGCAGACGGCACAGTCGCTCCAGCGCCCCGGTGGTCTGCAGCAGCGCCTCATCTGCAAGCCTCGAGACCTCGTCGACCCCGCCCAGCCGACCGAGTTCTTCGACGATCGCGTCGAGTTCGGGGGCCGGGTTTCGCATAGCTCATTTTACCACGATTTGACTTGAGTTTCGAACATATGTTCGATCTTTTTTCACTGGATATCGAGCTCCGCCACCGGTCGATCCCCGAACACAGACCCGTCCCAGCACACCGACCTAGACTGGAGGAGTGAGTTCAACCCGGCGCATCGTCCTCTATTCGATCCTGCGGATCGCGCTGTTCGCGGTCCCGTTCATCGTGTTCATGCTGCTGGGCATCTGGTGGTGGGTGTCCGCGATCACCGCCGCGGTCATCGCCGCGTGCCTGTCGTACCTTTTCCTGCATCGCCAGCGCGACGAGGTGGCGCACGTGGTGTCTTCATGGCGCAAGGGTGCCCACACGGACGCCGACAACGATGTCGAGAACGCCGTGCTGGATCGCCAGGAGGGCGACGCGCACTAGAACGCGATCGTCACCGCGAGCCACACACCGTAGACCAGCGCAGTGAGGCTCGTCAGCTTCAACGCGAGAAGGAACTCGCGGGATGTTTTCGCCGTCAACACGATGACGGCCGCCGGAATCGCGAGCAGAAGCGTGAAGTACACGTAGTACGCGCTCAGGTAGAACAGCACGAAGAAGTACAGGAGCACGAACGGCAGCAGGATGAAGATCGCGAACAGGATCCGCGACGCCCGGTCGCCGATGAGCACCGACAGCGTGCGTTTGCCGGCCACCCGATCGTGCTCCAGGTCCCGCAGGTTGTTCGCGATAAGCACGGCGCACGCGAGCAGCCCGACTGCGGCCCCGCCCACCCAGCTCTCCAGGTTCACCGTGCCGACCTGGACGAAAGTGGTCCCCGCCGTCGCGACGACCCCGAAGAACACGAACACGAACAGTTCGCCGAAACCGTAGTAGCCGTACGGATGCTTTCCGCCCGTGTAAAACCACGCGGCGAGAACGCACGCCGCGCCGACCGCGAGCAGCCAGTACTGCTCGCTGCGTATGACGAGAGCGATGCCGGCCACGGCGGCCACCGCGAAGAAGAACAGGGCGACCATGAGCACCGTGCGCGGCTTCGCGGCGCCGGACCCGGTGAGGCGCGACGGGCCGATCCGGTGGTTGTCCGTGCCCCGGATGCCATCCGAGTAGTCGTTCGCGAAGTTCACCCCGATCTGCAGGCCGAGCGCCACGGCGAGACACAGCAGTGCCCGCACCCAGTGCCACCCTGAGAATCCGGTCGACGCGTACGCGGCGGCGGTACCGACGGCGACGGGCGAGACGGACAGCGCGAGCGTGCGAATGCGCGCCCCGGCGATCCAGTCCATCGCGGTCGCGCGCGGCGTGACCGGAATCGGCGACCGTCCGCCCGGGCGGCCGCCCTTGCGCTTTTTGCCCTTGGCCGGCGTCTTCTTCTCGTAGGTGGGAGTCTCGGCGGCCTTCTGGTTTGCGGACTGTTTCACCGGCTCGCGGACGGCGCCCTTCACGGGAGTTTTCGCCGGGTCCATGCGCTGCTGTCTTGGTCTGCTGTTCTTGGCCACGACTGAATCCTACCGACGCTGCCTTATCGACGCGGCCCTATCGACGCGGCCCGGGCGACGCTGCCCTCCTGGCGCTGCCCCATTGACGCTGCCTTATCGACGCTGCAGCGCCGCCCGGTCCGGCTTGCCGCTCGAAAGCAACGGAATCGCGTCCACCACCACCACTTCCGCGGGCCGCGCGGCGGCACCGAGTGCCGAGCCGACAGCCTCGCGCACGGCAGCCAGCTCCGCCGGGACCGTCGAGTAGATGACTGGAACCTCGCCCCAGCGCTCGTCCGGCCGGCCGACCACGACGGCTCCCTCCATCCCCGGCAGGGTCCGGACCAGCCGCTCAACCTCGGACAGCGACACCTTGAGCCCGCCGGACACGATGACGTCGTCAAGCCGCCCGGTCACCCGAAGCGCGCCGTCGACGATCACCCCGGAGTCGGCGGTGCGGTACCAGCGGCCGGCATCATCCTCGTGGAATGCCCGGCGGGTGCGCTCTTCGTCGCCGAGATAGCCCTCAGCCAGGGTCGGCCCGCCCAACTCGATCTCGCCGCCGACGATGCGCATGACGGTGTCGCCGACCGGCACGCCGTCGTAAACGCATCCGCCGCTCGTCTCGCTCGAACCGTAGGTGCGGGTCACGTTCAGTCCGAGTTCGAGCGCCTGGGCGAGGAGCCCGGCTGGCGTGGACTGGCCGCCGAGGAGGATGCGGTCGAACCGCCTCAGGACCTCGATCGCGGGCAGGGACTCCAGGAGCCGGGACAACTGCGCGGGCACGAGCGACGTGTACCTCACCGGATGGTCGAGAGCCGCGGCCGCCTCGACGAACGCAGGCGGTTCACAATGGGCAGAGCGAACGACCACCGGATCGGTTCCCGCCGCAATCGATCGCACGAGCACGTTGATCCCCGCGATGTAATGGGCGGGCAGGGCGAGCAGCCACTGCCCTCGCGCGCCGAGCGCCTGTTCGGCCGCCGCAGCGCTCGCGAGCAGCGCCCGGGCGCTCAGGCCCACGCGCTTCGCGGCGCCGGTGGAGCCGCTCGTCTGCACGACGAGCGCGACGGCCTCGTCCACGGCATCCGGCACATCGGGATGCGCTGCCGTCTCGGCCAGAGGGAGGATCGCGTCGCCGCCGGCGAGCGCGCCACGCAGCGCGGAAAGCACGATGCGGGCATCATCCGCCACGACGCGCAGCGGCCTGGTCATGGCAGCGGCCCGGTCATCGGGATGGCCCTGTCATTGGCGCGGTCACCGCGGCGAGCCGGGCATCAGAACTGCCAGGGGAACGGCGACCAGTCCGGTTCGCGTTTCTGAAGGAACGCGTCCCTGCCCTCGACCGCCTCATCGGCGCCGTACGCGAGGCGGGTGGCCTCCCCCGCGAACACCTGCTGGCCCACGAGCCCGTCATCCACCGCGTTGAACGCGAACTTGAGCATGCGGATCGAGGTGGGCGACTTTCTCAGGATCTCCTGGCCCCACGCGTAGGCTGTGCTCTCCAGTTCGGCGTGCGGTACGGCGGCGTTGATGGCCCCGGCCTCCAGCGCGCGCTGTGCGGAGTACTCCTGGCCGAGGAAGAACACTTCCCGCGCGAATTTCTGCCCCACCTGGCGGGCGAAGTAGGCGCTGCCGTAGCCCGCATCGAACGAGCCGACATCGGCATCCGTCTGCTTGAAGCGGGCGTGCTCGGCACTCGCGATCGTCAGGTCGCACACGACGTGCAGGGAATGCCCACCGCCGGCGGCCCAGCCGGGAACCACCGCGATGACGACCTTCGGCATGAACCGGATGAGGCGCTGCACCTCGAGGATGTGGAGGCGCCCCGGCGACCCCGCCGAAAGAGCTTCCGCGCCTTCGGCCCCCTCATACTCGTAGCCGCTGCGCCCGCGCACCCGCTGATCGCCGCCGGAACAGAACGCCCAGCCGCCATCCTTCGCGCTCGGCCCGTTTCCGGTGAGCAGGACGACGCCGATGCGCGGGTTCTGCCTGGCGTCATCCAGCGCCCGGTACAGTTCGTCGACGGTCGCCGGGCGGAACGCGTTGCGCACCTCTGGGCGGTTGAAGGCAACCCGAGCGATGCGGCCGGCCCGATCGTGGTGGTAGGTGATGTCGGCGAGGCTTTCGAATCCGTCAACCGGCTGCCACAGCGCGGCGTCGAAAAGTTCGGAGACCGTCGCCATCAGATCGTTCCGAAGAACGACAGAACGTTGAGCAGGATGAGCGGGTTCGCGATCACCGCGACCACCATCGCCGCGATGCCCCACTCGCGTTTCGGGCCGCGCAGGGCAACGAACAGGCCGAGTGCGAGCGGCAGGGCGGTAAGAACCACAAGCACCTGTCCGATCGCCGTTGCCGTGACCGGTTGCCCGTTCGTCGCGAGGTTGATCGCCACCCCTTCCGCGATCGCGAGAACCACGGCGATCGCGAACGCGGTGTAGCCGAGGGCAGCCCCGCCGAAGGGCTTTGAGCGGGGGCTCCGGGTTGCGTCGAGCTCGCCCAGGGACTCCTGGGGCGTTCCCCCGGAAACGTTCTCGTCGAGCGTCATGTCAGTCCTTGCCTCGTTGCGGCGCATCACTTCTATCATTTCAGGATATTGCACTCCCCGAGCGGGCAGACTGGGGAGGTGCATCCTGTCCTCGCCGAACTTCTCGACACGGCCCGCGTCGTCTCGCTCCCGCTCGTGCAGCGGTTCCGCGGCATCACGGTGCGGGAAGCGCTGCTGCTGCGGGGTCCGGAGGGCTGGACCGAGTTTTCCCCGTTCGTCGAATACGACGACGCAGAGGCGGCGACGTGGCTGGAAGCGGCGATCGACTTCGGATGGGTGCCGCAGCCGGAACCGCTTCGCACCACCGTGCGGGTCAATGCGACCATTCCCGCGGTCGGGGTCGAGGCGGTGGCTGGCGTGCTCGCCCGGTATCCGGGATGCCGCACCGTCAAGGTCAAGGTCGCCGAGCGTGGGCAAACGCTTCCCGATGACGTGGCACGAGTGTCCGCGGTGCGGCGGGAGCTCGGTTCGGAGGGGCGAATCCGCGTGGACGCGAACGGCGGCTGGGGGGTCGACGAGGCGGAGCGGGCGCTGCGCACGCTGGCCGAGTTCGACCTCGAATACGCCGAACAACCGTGTGCGAGCGTGCAGGAACTGGCGAACCTGAAGGAGCGGATCGAGGATCTGGGCATCCCGATCGCGGCAGACGAAAGCGTGCGGAAGGCGTTCGACCCGCTCGCGGTGGCGCGCGCCGGCGCCGCCGACATCCTCATCATCAAGGCGCAGCCGCTCGGCGGCATCTCCGCCGCACGCCGAATCGTTGCGGACGCCGGGCTCCCGGTGGTCGTGTCGAGCGCGCTCGATACGTCGGTCGGATTGTCCATGGGCGCCTTCCTCGCCGCGTCCATCCCTGACCTCGATTACGACTGCGGGCTGGGCACTGCCGCGTTGCTCGCCGCCGACGTGATCCCGTACCCGCTGCTTCCGGTGGATGGCACCATCCCGGTAAGCAGGGTGGAGCCGACCGAAGATCTCCTCGTTCGGTACGCCGCGCCACCGGAGCGCACCGCCTGGTGGCTCGAGCGGCTTACCCGCTGCCGGCGGCTGCTCGACTAATCCGTGTTCCGGCCCGGCACCGGCTGGATGTGGCCGCGGTAGATCTCGGCCCTGCGCTCGAATTCGGCCCGATCCGCTTCCCGCAGCATGAAGTCGCCGTGGTACGCGATCGACAGGTATTCGGGCTCCCAGCCGAACGCGGCGACCGCCTGTGCCGACCGGGCCGCAAGGTTGCCGGTCCTGTCCTGGCTGAGGTCGAGGATTGTGAATTGCAGGCTGCCGCGGCTCACCCCGGGCGGTTCACCCGCAAGCACCCAGCGGCCCTGCGTCGCGAGCGTGAACCCTCCGAACTCCGGCAACCCCTGCGGCCCCGCGATGTTGTGCAACGCTGGCGTCCCGAAACCGCGCTCAGCCATGACTTTCGTGACGATTGCGATCGCTTTCCTCTTGTCCGACTCGGATCTCAGGGTTTGCGTGGTCTGCCAGGTGGCGCTGTCATACGTGTTGAGAAGCGAGGTCCCGCGGAACCGGTTCGACTCGCGGATGACCTCGTCCTCGCCCTTCTTGACCCACTTGAAACCGAACTGCGCGGTGATGGCCGCGCGGACCTCTGCCATCGCGGCATCCACCCTCGGCGACAACTGCTCCACCGTCTCGTTCTTCAGCACCTGGTCCGTGGACACCTGCGGCACGCCGGGGAAGTACACCCAGGACTGTGCGGGTGGTGAGAACGCCTGCACGAGAGCGGCCACGCCGAGCGTGGTGGCGACGGCGGCGACCGCCGCGAACACGAGCCAGCCCCGCCATCCGCGCCACCAGCGCCAGGCGAAGAAGCGTCGCACGGCGGAGTGTTCGCGCCGCTCAGAGTCCGGAGTAAACGTGGAGCCCCTTGAAGAACAGGTTGACGATCGTGTAGTTGAACGCGACAGCCCCGAACCCGATGAGCGCGAGCCACGCGGAACGGGTGCCGCGCCAGCCGCGGGTCGCCCTCGCGTGGATGTATCCGGCGAACAGCACCCAAATAATGAAGGTCCAGACTTCCTTCGTGTCCCAGCCCCAGTACCGGCCCCAGGCGCGTTCCGCCCAGATCGACCCGGCGATGAGGGTGAACGTCCAGAACACGAACCCGACCACGATTACGCGGTACGCGAGGTTTTCGAGCCGCTCGGCCGTGGGCATCGTGCCGAGGAAGTTGAGGCGGGCAAGCCCGTCCGCTTCGCGGCGGGTTTGCAGCAGTTGCACGATCGAGAGCCCCGCGCCCACCCCGAAGAATGCGGTGCCGAGCGTCGCCACGAACACGTGGATGACGAGCCAGTACGACTGCAGCGCAGGAGGCAGGGGCGTCACCGGGACATAGAAATTGACCGTGCCGACGCCGAGAACGATCAGCGCGAAGCCGGCAATGTAGGTGCCGAGGAACCGCAGGTTCTGCCAAAACTGGAGGAACAGGAACACGCCCACGACGATGCCGGAGGATACGAGCGAGAACTCGAACATGTTCGACCATGGGACGTGGCCATCCGCGAGGCCCCGGAGGACGGCTCCCGCGACGTGCAGCACCCACGCGAGCGCGGTCAGCGCGAAGGCGATGCGCTCCATCCGGCGGCCGCCCGAGCCGGATTCCGCGGCCGGCCCGCTCTCGCGTTCGAGCGTGCCCACGCCGCCCCGGCCGACCGGCGACGCGGCCGTTCCGGCTTCCGACGCCGCTACGGCAGCTGCGGACTCGCGTGCCGTGGCCGATCCGGCGACCGCCCGCGGGCTCTCCGCCGAGCGCTTCGCGAGGTCCAGAGTGAAGAACACGAAGGCCAAAACGTAGACGGCCATCGCCGAGTAGATAACGACGAGCGCATAGGATGCGTAGGTTTCGGACACGGTTTCCAGCCTAAGCCTTCAGGCCGCTCGAATGGCGCGTGGCGATCGCCTCGACGGTGGCGTCGAGGCCCGGGTCTTCACCGCGCGCGAGTCCGGCGTATTCGAGGCGCAGCGATCCGTTCTTCTGCTCGACAGCCTTGACCCAGACGCGCCGGCGCGGAATGAACAGGGAGCTCAGGAGCCCGAGGACGGCGAGCACGGCGAACAGCAGCACCCAGCCCTGTGCCGGGTCGTGATGGACGTCGAGGGAGACGAAACGCGGCACGCTGTTCGACCAGTCGCCTGCCGCGGCGTTCGGCGATGCGCTGTCGAACGTCACCGATCCGAGCCCGTTCGGAAGCTTGACTGTCTCGCCGGGCCGCAGTTCGAGAGGCGCAACGCCGCTGTCCCCGCCCGCAATTTGGGTGAGGCCCTTCGGGTCGAGCGCATAGACGTTTTGCGGGACTCCGCTATTGAGGCCGAGGTCGCCCGAATACGCGAACAGGGTGAGTACCGGGTTTCGAAGGTCCGGATGAATCGAGGTGAGTGCACCGGAGGGCAGTTGTGCTGCGGTGGGATAGAAGAACCCGCGGAACGCGAGCTGCTCCGGCACGGCATCCGGGGCCCGCACGACACCGGTGGAGGTGAGGTTGGCGTCCTGCGGCAGGAACGGCACGGACGCGGTGAATGCGATATTGCCTTTGCCGTCGCGCACCGTGATGGTCGGCGCGTATCCGTTGCCGAGAAGGTACAGCTGGGTGCCGCCGAACTCGAGCGGTTCGTTCACCTTGATGGTGGCGTCGGCGCCTTTCCCGCCGGGCAGCCACGTGGTCACCTTCGCGTTGTAGTCGATCGGCTGCCCGTACGCGCGGATGCTCTGCTCCTCGTAGGTCACCGTGAACGTGTCCAGGGTCAGGCGGTACGGCTGCAGTTCGGAATCGGTGAAGAACCGTCCGGGGGTGAAGGAGTCGTAGGAGCCCTTGACGTTGACGAACGACTGGCCCTCCACAACCACTTTCTGACCGGTATACCCGAACCCGCCGCCGAGGCCCACCGCGACGAGAACCCCGATGAGCGCGGTGTGAAACACGAGGTTGCCGGTTTCGCGGAGGTAGCCGCGCTCGGCGGACACCGACAGGTCCTTCGCGCCCTGGAACACCGCGACCCGGTAGCCGCTCGCGCGAAGCTGCGTTCGCGCGGCCTCGATCGCCGCGGCGGCGTCCGCCCCGGCCGCGAGCTCGCTCGGATCAACCGTGACGGTTCGGAACGCTGCGAGCCGCTCCAGGCGCGCAGGCGTGCGCGGCGGCTTCGTGCGCAGCGCGCGAAGGTGGTGCATGGTGCGCGGCAGCACGCATCCGATGAGGGAGATGAACAGCAGGATGTAGATCGCGGAGAACCATGCCGAGGTGTACACGTCGAACAACTGGATGCGGTCGAGCACGGGTGCGAGCGTCGGATTGTTCGCGAAGAACTGGATGACCCCGTTCGGGTCCGAACTGCGCTGCGGCCACATCGACCCCGGCACGGCAGCGACGGCGAGCAGAAGCAGGAGCACGATCGCGGTGCGCATGCTCGTGAGTTGCCGCCAGAAGAACCGGAGCATGCCGACGAAACCGAGTTTGGGCTGCGTGATGGCGGGGTCCGCGGGTGGGGTCGGCCCAGACCCTTCCACGTGATCAAAGGGGCGTGACAAAAGCTCCGATCACCGCCCCGAAGGCCGAGACCATGGCTTGCCAGAGGCCGGTCACCATGAGCAGTCCGATCACGACAAGCACGGCGCCGCCCACAATGTTCACGATGCGGATGTTGCGTTTCAGCCAGGTGACGGATCCGCTCACCCAGCCGAATCCGAGCGCGACCAGCAGGAACGGGATCCCGAGCCCGAGGCAGTACACGGCGCCGAGCAGCGCACCGCGCGCAGGGGAGCCGCCGTCGAGGCTCAGCGCGAGAACTGCGGTCAGCGTCGGCCCGATGCACGGGGCCCAGCCGAGGCCGAACACGAGGCCGAGGAACGGGGCACCGGCGAGACCGGTGGCGACGCGCCAGCCCGGTCGGGCCGTGCGCTGCAGGAACGTGAACTGGCCGATGAACACGAGGCCCATGATGATCACGATCACCCCGGCGATGCGCGTGATGATGTCCATCCACTGTTTGAGCAGGAGCCCTGCGACACCGAACACGAGGCCGAACGTCACGAAGACGACGCTGAATCCGAGCACGAACAGGGCGACCCCGAGCAGGAGTCGCCGGCGGTTGCGCGCCTCCGTCGCCCCCTCGCCATCCCCTCCGGCGAAGCCGCCGATGAACCCGAGGTAGCCGGGAACGAGGGGAAGGATGCACGGGGACGCGAACGAGATGACCCCGGCGAGGAGGGCGATCGGGATCGCGATGACGAGGCTTCCGCTCAGAACGAGTTCGCCGACCGGGTTCATTTGCTGGCGTCCTCGTCGACCACGGTCTTAATGATCGCGTCGAGGATGGATGCCGACTCGATCTGGCCGAGGATGCGCGCGGCGACACGTCCGGAGCTGTCGAGAACGATCGTGGTGGGAAGTGCGCTGGGCGCGACGCTTCCCGCGAACGACAACTGCACCGCGCCCGTGCTGGCATCCATGATGGACGGGTAGGTGACACCGTAGTTCCGGGCGAACGCCTGCGCGGTTGCGGCCTCGTCATACGTGTTGACGCCGAGGAAACTCGCGCCGCGGTTCGCCCACTTCTGGGACAGTTTCTGCAGCTCGGGCGCCTCGGCCCGGCACGGCGCGCAATACCCCGCCCAGAAGTTCACGACGAGGGCTTGCCCTCGGTAGTCGGCGCTGGACGCTTCGGCGCCCGTGTCGGTTGTCCCGGTGAACACGATCGGGTCTTTGCGGTTGGCCGGCTGGATCTCCAGGATGCTCCCGTCTCCCGCAACGTAGTTCTTGTTTCCCCCCGAACCGTAGTCGATGGCGAGCTTGTCCTGGGCGGAGCATCCCGCCAGGAGGAGCGCTGCTGCGGCCGCGAACGCTGCGAACCGGAGCGCTGCAGAGCGGGCAGAATGGCGGCGTTCGCGCATCACACGGCCCCCGAGTCCACTGCCTGCACGAGAAGGTCGGCTGCGGGTTCGCTGTAGGAGACTTCGGCGAACGTGTCGCCGCGCCTCTGAAACGTCGTGATGCTGGACAGGCTGCACCGGCGTTTGCGCGGATCATGCCAGAGCCTGCGTCCGGCGAGCGCGTTCGTGATCGTCCAGATCGGCAGTTGGTGGCTCACGAGCACCGCGTGGCCGTCGTCCGTGCCGGACCACGCGTCCTCGAGCGCGGCGAGCATCCGCCCGGCGATGGATTCGTACGCTTCACCCCAGCTGGGGCGGAACGGGTTCACGACCCACGGCCACGACTGCGGGCGGAGGATCACCTGAGGGCCGAACTCGAACGTGCGGCCCTCGAACCGGTTCGTGGGCTCGATCAGGCGGTCGTCCGTTTCGACGGGCAGGCCGAACACCTTCGCGAACGGTTCCGCGGACTCCTGCGCCCTCTGCAGGGGCGAGGAGACGAGTTTCGTCACCGGGTGCCCTTCCGCTTTCACGGATGCTGCTGCCGCAGCCGCCATCCGCGCGCCCAGCTCGGAGAGGTGAAAGCCCGGCAACCGTCCGTAGAGCACGCCGTCGGGGTTGTGAACCTCCCCGTGGCGGACGAGATGGATGAGCGAAGCGGGCACCCGTCCAGTCTAAGGAACTCTGACTGGACTCTAGACTTGAGCGGTGACGACTCGTACCCTCATCAAGAACCTGGCCGCCTTGAGCGATGGACCCGTGACGGTTTCCGGCTGGGTGGATACGGTTCGCGACCAGAAAAAGGTGCAGTTCGTGGTGCTGCGCGACGAGTCCGGCGCCCTCCAGCTCGTGCACCCGCGAGCTGAAGAGTCCGACCCGATCGCCGCCGCCATCTCCGCGCTCGGCACGGGTACGTTCGTCACCGCCACCGGCACCCTCAAGCACGATGAACGCGTGAAGCTCGGCGGGATCGAGGTGCTCATCTCCTCGCTCGACGTGGTGTCGGAGGCTCTCGAGTCGCCGATCGCGGAGGACACGGGCGTCGACAAGCGCATGGACTGGCGTTTCCTCGACCTGCGGGTGCCGAAGCACAGTCTCGTGTTTCGCATCCAGACCACGCTCGAGCACGCGTGGCGCACCTATTGGGTCGAGCACGATTTCGTCGAAATTCACACTCCGAAACTCATGGCGAGCGCGAGCGAGTCGAAGGCCGAGCTGTTCGAGGTGAAGTACTTCGATGGCACCGCGTACCTCGCGCAGAGCCCCCAGTTCTTCAAGCAAATGGCGCAGCCTGCCGGGCTCGGCAGCGTGTTCGAGATCGGTCCAGCGTTCCGCGCCGACCCGAGTTTCACGAGCAGGCACGCGACAGAGTTCACGAGCGTCGACTCGGAGATCAGCTGGATCGACAGCCACGAGGATGTCATGCGGCTGCACGAGGAGCTCATGGTCGCCGGGTACACCGCGGTGAAGAAGACACACGGCGCCGAGATTGTGGAAGCATTCGGCATCGAACTGGCCATCCCGTCGACGCCGTTCCCGCGCATCCCGCTCGCCGAAGCGAAGAAGATTGTGGCGGAGCGCGGCTACGAGGTTCCCCGGCACGACGACGACATGGACCCGGAGGGGGAACGCCAGATTTCCGCGTATGTGAAGGAGAAGTTCGGACACGATTTCGTGTTCCTCACCGACTACGCCTCCAGCATCCGCCCGTTTTATCACATGCGGCACGACGGCAATGCCGGGCTCACGAAGAGCTACGACCTCATTCTCAACGGGGTCGAAATCTCCACCGGAGCCCAGCGCGAGCACCGCATCGAGGTGCTCGAAGCCCAGGCGCGAGAGAAGGGCCTGGACCCGGAGGAGCTCTCCTTCTACCTGGACTTCTTCCGGTACGGAGTTCCGCCGCACGGCGGATTCGGCATGGGGCTCGCGCGCGTGCTCATGCTCATGCTCGGACTGCCGAACCTGCGCGAAGCAACGTACCTGTTCCGCGGCCCGACGCGGCTCCTGCCCTGACCCGGCCGCGGCAACCCCGGTAAACTTGGCAACCGGAACGAGCTGGAGGTCGACATGACACAGGCAACCCTGACCAGTGTTCTGGCCGAGTTGGCGGCACTGGAGGATCCGAAGGTGCGCGCCGTGAACGAACGGCACGGCGACGATCACGGGGTGAACCTCGGCAAACTTCGCGCGATCGCGAAACGCTTGAAAACGCAGGAGGAACTCGCGCGGGAACTGTGGGACACGGGCGACACGGCAGCGCGGCTCCTGTCGATCCTGATCTGCCGCCCGAAATCGTTCACACAGGATGAGCTGGATGCGATGCTGCGCGAGGCGCGCATCCCGAAGGTGCACGACTGGGTGCTGAGCTACGTCGTGAAGAAGAGTGCCCACGCCCAGGAGCTCCGCGAAATATGGTTCGCGGACCCGGATCCGGTGGTCGCGAGCGCCGGCTGGGCGTTGACCGCCGACCGCGTCGCCAGGAACCCCGAAGGGCTTGATCTGGCGGCCCTGCTCGACACCATCGAAGCAAACATGAAGGAGGCGCCAGACCGTCTGCAGTGGGCGATGAACACGTGCCTCGGCCACATCGGGATCGAATACCCCGAATTTCGGGCGCGCGCGATTGACATCGGCGAGCGCCTCGAGGTTCTCAAGGACTACCCGACGCCGCCGAACTGCACGTCGCCGTTCGTCCCGCTCTGGATCGCCGAGATGGTGTCCAGGCAGGCCGCAAGCTAGCGGAAAAGAAGGCCTACGTGAGGTCTTCGATCTTCGCGCCGCCCGCGTTCTTGATCACGGATTCGACGGCGCTCTTCGCTGACGCCTTCGCCGCGTAGTTCTCGCTCACGGCGAGCGTCTGGCCATTGCTGGCAACGATGCGCCAGAAGAACGGCTGGGTCGCTGACTTGCCTTTGACGATTTGGAACTTCATGGTGCATCTCCTTCGGCGCCGCACGGTGTCGCGGTTCAGAACATCCTAAACAGAGAAGTCGACTGCGCACCGTTCCGCTGTCAGCTCGTCGACGAGCGCGAGCACTTTCTGGTGCTCAGGATGCGCACGGTACACCTCGAGCGCGGCAGCATCATCCACGTCGACGGTGAGCGCAAGATCCCCGTTGCCGGGGCGCTGGAGAATGTTCGCGCCCACCGAGAGTGCGCGAATCTGCTCGATGTTGGGTGGGAGTGCGGTGAGCGCCGCGGAGAGCCGGGCAACGCTTGCGGCGCGTTCGGCATCCTCGGTCGCCTTCATGCGGAAAAGAACGATGTGCCGCAGCATGGTCAACCCTCCAGGATGGCGGTGCGCAACTCCTGCGCATCCACGTGCCAGTGTGCGTGCTCTGCGCCGTTCACCAGAATGACAGGAATCTTCTCCCAATACTGCTCGTGCAGCTCGGGGTCATCCAGGATGGAGCGCTTCACGATCGTGACCGAAGCGGAACCGTCAAGCTCGCTCACGACGGAGTCGATCACCGATTCCGCAACGTCACACAAGTGACAATCGGGTTTGCCGATGATCGTGAGTTCAACAGCGGACACGGGGACGGCGCGACGCTACTTCTTGTTGCGACGCTGGTGGCGCGTCTTGCGCAGCAACTTGCGGTGCTTCTTCTTTGCCATGCGCTTGCGACGCTTCTTGATGACCGAACCCATACACACCTCATTGATTGTGGCCCTCGCGTGTCGTGAGAGCCGTGACGATCGGGTCCGATGCGAACCGCGAAAAATGCCTCGGATAAGTCTAGCGGATCACCGATCCCGCTTCAGTGGGTGCCCGGTTCAGCCGACGGCGCTGTCGCGGCCGGCGATGTGCGTGTCGATCGCGGACTGCACCGCAGACTCCGGAACGCGAAACGACCGTCCGAACCGGATGGCGGGCAAATCACCGGAGTGGACGAGCCGGTACACGGTCATTTTTGACACGCGCATCATCTCGGCCACTTCCGCGACCGTGAGAAACCTCACGTCGGAAAGATCGCTGGACATCGTTCCCCTTGGCTTGGAGCACTCGCTCGGGTGTTAACAGAGTGCTAGTTCGCTACTTTAGGGGCCAGAGTGACACTTTGTCCATGCCCCGGAGACTGCTGGCGAGTTGCGAGCGGGTCACAACAGCGCCTATTTGGCGCCATCTCCGCGACGGCCGAGCTTCTCGCGGAGCGGATCGATGACCTTCTTTTCCACCTTCGCCGTCGCTTCCTCGATCTTGTGGGTCGCGCCTTCGATCACCGAACGGACCTGGTGGGACGCGTCGGCGACCGAGCGCCCGACGGCGGCACCGGCATCCGAGGGGTGTTCGATGGTTTCGGCGACCTTGCGCAGCGGCTTCGGCAGGCTGGAGCCCGCCCACGCCGCGAACGCGGTCGACCCGGCATCCTCGCCCAGAAGCACCACGTCGGCGCTCAAGAACGGGATGAGCCAGTCCTCGACGGCCTCCAGGGGCGATGATTCGAGCCGGTAGAACCGATGCTGGCCGTCCTCGCGCACGGACACCAGTCCGCTGTCGCGCAGCACCTTCAAATGCTTGGACACCGTGGGCTGGCTCAGCTCGAGCGCCTCGACCAGTCCGCCCACGTTCACCTCGCCGGCATCATCCTGATGTTCGAGGCGGTTCTCCAGCAGCACCCGAAGCAACTCGCGTCGAGTCGGATCGGCGATAACGTCAAAGATGTCTCCCATCTCAGTAGGCTACCGACCTAGCCTGAGTAGTACCATGTCAAGCTCCTGCATTGCTGTGCAGGGAATCCAGCGACCGAAGGGTCAGGATGCGCGCGAGGCCCGCCCAACGCGGTTCCGTCTTCCAGGGGATCCGCAACTTCGGCGACTTCTTTGTGTCCGCATCCCCGGCGCGATTCGCGCTCGTCATCTTCACGAGCCTCGTCCTCGTGCTGACCGCGGTCCTTTCGCTGCCCATCGCCACCGCCGAACGCAATGTCACCCCGCTCGCGGATGCGTTCTTCACGGCGATGTCCGCGATTTGCGTCACGGGGCTCACGACCGTCGACATGGCCACCCACTGGTCCACGTTCGGGAACGTGGCCATCCTGATCGGCATCGAGGTGGGCGGCATCGGCGTGCTCACGCTCGCCAGCATCCTCGGCCTCGTGGTTTCGCGCCGGCTCAGCCTCAAAGCGAAGCTGATCGCGGCGAGCGACAGCAACCCGCTGCGCATCCACTCCGGGCCCGTCGCGGAGGGTCAGGCGATTCGCCTCGGCGAGATCGGCGGACTGCTCGCGACGGTGGCCGTGAGCGTTTTCGCCATCGAAGCTGTCCTGACCGCCCTGATCGCCCCGCGGCTGCTCCTGGCCGGCGACGACCCATGGACGGCGATCTGGCAGGCGTTCTACTTCGCGACCTCCGCGTTCACGAACACGGGGTTCGTTCCCCACGTCGAGGGAATGGCGCCGTTCGCGACCGACCCGTGGATGTTGGGCGTGATCGGATTGGGCGTCTTCATCGGAAGCCTCGGGTTTCCCGTGATCTTCGCGCTGACAAAGGGGTGGCGCGGCAAGCATCGGATGTCCATCCACGTGAAGCTCACGCTCGCCACGACGCTCATCCTGATTGTGCTCGGGGCGATCGCGATTTACGCCCTGGAATGGAACAACTCGAAAACTCTGGGCGCGCAGGATCCGATTGTCCGACCCATGACGGCGACGTTCCTGTCGATCATGACCAGATCCGGCGGCTTCTCCACCGTGGACATCGGGCAAATGCACGATTCGAGCCTTCTCGTGATGGACATGCTCATGTTCGTGGGCGGCGGTTCGGCATCCACGGCCGGCGGCATCAAGGTCACAACCCTTGCCGTTCTGTTCCTCGCCGCGCTCGCGGAAGCCAAGGGCGACAACGACATCCAGGTGTTCAACCGCCGCATCCCGCCGGACGTGCTGCGCGTGTCGGTGAGCGTCGTGCTGTGGGGCGCAACGATCGTTGCCGTCTCCACCATCGCGATCCTCCAGGTGTCGAAACTGCCGCTGGACCGCGTGCTGTTCGACGTGATTTCAGCGTTCGGGACCTGCGGATTGAGCACCGGTGTGACCGAATCCCTGCCGGATGCCGGAAAGTACATCCTGGCCGCCACCATGTGGGCGGGTCGGGTTGGTACAGTGACCCTTGCCGCAGCGCTGGCGGCCAGCCAACGCCGGCAGTTGTTCGTGCGAGCCGAAGAGAGGCCGATCGTTGGTTGACAAAATTGCGCACAATGCTCCCGTGCTGGTTATCGGGCTCGGACGTTTCGGCGCCGGGGCCGCTGGGCAGCTCGACCGCCTCGGCCGCGAAGTGCTCGCGGTCGACGAAAGCCAGGCGCTCGTGCAGAAATGGTCTGAGCGCGTCACCCACGCGGTGCAGACGGATGCGCGAAGCATCGACGCGCTCCGCCAGATCGGCGCCCAGGATTTCTCCGTGGCCGTCGTCGCGGTCGGCTCCTCGATCGAGGCGAGCGTGCTCATCACCGCAAACCTCGTGGACCTTGGCATCCCGCAGATCTGGGCGAAGGCGATCAGCCAGTCGCACGGGAAGATCCTCGCCCGCATCGGCGCGAACCACGTGATCTACCCGGAGGCGGAGGCCGGCGAGCGGGTCGCCCACCTCGTCTCCGGCCGGATGCTCGACTTCATCGAGTTCGACGACGATTTTGCGATGGTGAAGATGTACCCGCCGAAGTCGATTCGGGGCGTGCCGCTGTCGGAGACGGACATCCGCAAGAAGTTCGGGGTGACCGTGGTGGGCGTGAAGTCGCCCGGCACGGAGTTCACCTACGCGACCGCGGAAACCGTGATTTCCAACCACGACCTCATCATCGTGAGCGGAAACTCGGGCGCGATCGAGAAGTTCTCTGCGCTGCAGAGTTAGCCGTTCAGCTCCCTTCGAGACGGCCGTTCCGGCCTCCTCAAGGGAACGGAGCCGACAACCCGCTCCCTGAGGAGCGCGGAGCGCGTCTCGAAGGGAGCCGACGATCAGCCCGCGGCGAGCTCGCGAGCGCGCGCCAGCGCCGCGGCGGTGGCCCGGTCGAAGACGGCCTTCAGGTCGGCCTTCTCGAGTTCGGCGATCGCGCGCTCCGTCGTCCCCTTCGGACTCGTAACCTGCCGGCGAAGCTCGCCCGGCGCGGTTCCGGATGCTGCAAGCAGTTCGCTCGCCCCGAGGAACGTCGAGTTCACGAGGGTCGCCGCATCCGCATCGCTGAAGCCCATCGACACCGCGGTCGCCGTGAGCTGCTCGATGAGATAGAACACGTACGCCGGCCCCGAGCCCGAGATGGTGCTGAGCGCATCGATGCGATCCTCCGGCACGACCACGACGGTCCCCACCGTTCCGAACAGCCGCTGCACGAGCTCCAGGTCATCCGACGACGACCGGGTGCCCGCGCTCAGCCCCGTGACGGCGCGGCCGACCATCGCCGGCGTGTTCGGCATCGCCCGCAGCACCGATACGGATGCGGGGAGAGCCGCTTCCATGGTCGCGACGGTCACACCGGCCGCGACGCTCACGACGATCGAACCTGGCTCCAGCGCGTCGGCGATTTCGCGCAACAGCTCGGGAATCATCGCCGGCTTGACGGCCAGCAGCACGACACGGGCACCGGTCACGGCGGCCAGATTCGCCCGCGGATCCGTCTGAGTGGCGAAGCTCGCAACCCCGGAAGAGCGGAGCGGGCCGGCCTTCGCCTCCGTTCGATTGGTCACGCGGATGCCCCCCGTGACGGTGACGCCCGGGGCGCTCAGCCCTGAAAGGATGGCGCCCCCCATCGAGCCCGCCCCGAGGATCGCCACCGCTGGGAAAGTATCCATGGAACCATCCTAGGATTGGACCGTGAAGGCTATTCGAGGTGACCAGTGAGCGCAGGCGGCGGCAAACGGGCAATCATCGCGGCCCTTCTGGCCAATCTGGGGATCGCGATAACGAAATTCATCGCGTGGGCGATCTCCGGTTCGGCGTCGATGCTCGCCGAGGCGGTGCACTCGGTCGCGGACACCGGAAACCAGGGTCTGCTGCTGCTCGGCGCCCGGCAGGCGAAGCGTAAAGCGGACTCGGAGCATCCGTTCGGCTACGGCCGCGAGCGTTACGTGTACGCGTTCGTCGTCTCCATCATCCTGTTCAGCATCGGCGGCGTGTTCTCCATCTACGAGGGCTTCAACAAACTCGCCGACCCGCACGAATTGAAGTATGCGTGGCTGCCGCTCCTCGTTCTCGTGATCGCCATCGTGCTGGAATCGTTCTCGCTGCGCACGGCCGTGAAGGAGTCGAACAAGGTTCGCGGGAAGGAGAGCTGGATCCAGTTCATCCGCCACGCGAAAGCGCCGGAGCTTCCCGTCGTCCTCCTGGAGGATGTCGCTGCGCTCACCGGGCTCGTGTTCGCGTTCCTCGGAGTCGGCCTGACCGTCATCACCGGCAACAGCATGTGGGATGCGATCGGCACTCTCGCAATCGGCGCGCTCCTCGTTCTTGTTGCCGTCATCCTCGGCATTGAGACCAAGAGCCTGCTCATCGGCGAGGGCGCCCGGCCGGCCGACACGGAAGCCATTCGCGATGCCATCAACGCCGACCCGCAGGTGGAGGCGCTCATCCACTTGCGCACGCTGTACCTCGGCCCCGAGGAACTTCTCGTTGCGGCGAAGGTGGCGTTTGGGCCGAAGAAGAAGCTCAGCGAGGTGGCCGCCGCGATCAACGCCCTCGAAGTGCGGGTGCGCAAGGCGGTGCCGGTCGCACGCGTGATCTACATCGAACCGGATATCTACCACCGTCCGGACAAGGGCAACCCGCCCACGGACCTGTTCGTGATCAGGGCCTCGGATTGAGCGGCGGCGTTGCGCCGAAGCGCGCCATCGTGTTCCAGCACGACGACGACATCACTCTCGGGAATCTGGAACCGGTGCTCCGTGAGCACGGCTACGAGATTCACTTCGTCGAGGCCGACACGGTCGACGTGACCGCGCTGGACCCGGAGGACGGCGACCTCGTCATCGTGCTCGGCGGCGAGAAGGGCGCGTACCAGACGGAAGAGTTCCCGCATCTGGCGGACGAGATGCGGTACATCAGGGCACGCGTGGAGGCGAACAAGCCGATTTTCGGCGTGTGCCTCGGCGCGCAACTCATGGCCGGCGCGTTCGGCGCCCGCAACTACAAAGGCGAGAAGCCGGATCTCGGCTACCAGGACATCCGGCTCACCGAGGCGGGGCTCGCGTCGCCCCTGCGGCACGTGCAGGGCGTGGGGATGCTCGTGTGGCACAGCGACCACTACACGCTTCCGGCGGAAGCGACGCTGTTGGGCACGTCGACGGCGTACCCGAACGAAGCGTTCTCGATCGGGGATTACGCCCTCGCGGTGCAGTTCCACCCGGAGGTCACCAACGAAATGCACGAGGCCTGGACGCTGGGTTCCCGCGAACTGTTCGCCGCAAACAACGTCGACGCGGACGAGTGGCGCGCGCTCGGCCGCATCCACAACCCGCCCATGGAGGCGGCGTCCCGGCTCATGTTCGGTGAGTGGCTGGACTCCCTCCCCCGCTGACTTTCATTATTCAGGAGGTCGAGTCACACAACCTCCTGAATAATGAAAGCTGGCTAGCGGCGGGCCGCGAAAAACGCCCTGAGCAGCTCGGCGCTTTCCGCCTCGCGGATGCCGGCATGCACTTCGACCCGGTGAGGCAGGCGGCGGTCCCGCAGCAGGTCGTTGACGCTTCCCGCGGCCCCGGCTTTCTCATCCCACGCCCCGAACACGACGACGGGGATGCGCGCCTGGAGGATCGCCCCCGCGCACATCGCGCATGGCTCGAGCGTGACGACGAGCGTGGTTCCGGCAAGCTGCCAGGTCCCCAGGGCTTCGGCTGCGACCCGGATGGCGAGCACCTCAGCGTGGGCCGTCGGATCCCCCGTGAGCTCGCGTTCGTTTCGGCCCCGCCCGATCACCCCGCCCTCCGCCGAGATCACGAGGGCGCCGACCGGCACATCCCCCGTCTCGAGGCATGCGGCGGCCTCACCAAGCGCCTCCGACATCCACCCGTCGAAATTCGCCACGGTCACCGCCTCCACCAACTTCGCCATCAAGTAGATTGAGCCTATGCGAGTCCACGTTGCCGACCACCCGCTCATCACGCACAAACTCACCGTCCTTCGCGACGAAAAGACCTCATCGCCGGTCTTTCGGGCCCTCACCGAGGAACTCGTCACGCTGCTTGCGTATGAGGCGACGCGCAACGTGCGCGTCGACACGGTGACCGTGCGCACGCCGGTTGCCGAGGCGAAAGGGCTCGCGATCAGCAAACCGCGCCCGCTCGTCGTCCCCATCCTGCGCGCCGGGCTCGGGATGCTCGAGGGCATGGTCAAGCTCGTTCCCACCGCCGAGGTCGGGTTCCTGGGAATGGTACGAAACGAGGAGACCCTGCAGCCCACCACGTACGCCGAGCGGCTGCCCGAGGATCTGTCCGACCGGCAGTGCTTCGTGCTCGACCCGATGCTCGCCACGGGCGGCTCGCTCTTGGCGGCCATCAACTACCTGTTCGGCCGCGGCGCCGTCGATGTGACCGCGATCTGCCTCCTCGGCGCACCCGAGGGGCTCGCCGCGATCGAGAAAGCCACCGAGGGGCGTGACGTCACGATCGTGCTCGGCGCGCTCGACGAGAAGCTCAACGAGGTCGGCTACATCGTGCCGGGCCTCGGGGATGCCGGCGACCGGCTGTACGGCACAGTCGGCTAGAGGAACGTCTCGGCGATCCCTTCGAGACGGCCTTCGGCCTCCTCAGGGAGCGGACACGTTCCGGTACGGCCTCCTCAGGGGCGGGCTGACGCTCGCCGTTCCCTGAGGCTCTCGAAGGGAACGATCCGCTCCCGCCATTGCCGCGAGTTTGACAAATCTTGCGTGCGTGAAAGATAGTTGCACTATGACTGTGAACGCGCGCGCCCTGACCTCCTTTGAGGCCCACGGGACTGCCGGCATGATGATGCCGGGCAGCGCCGTCACGTGTTGTCGAATGCATGCCTAGTCGGCCAACCTCCCGCCGAACCGCCCTCTCGCAGAGCACGCGGTTCCCGGACGCCGATCCTCATCGCGATCGAGCATCCGCCACGCACTGAAGTTACCGAAGGCTGATCCTCCCCATTAGAGGGCCTTCACTTGATCCCCAAGGGATTCGACACCATGTCACTCGCCACTCTCGACCTTGACCGTACCCACTTTTCCGACCAGCGACCGCTCCACGCGGTCCCCGACCCGGATCCGACACCACCGCCGGCCCGGATCCGCGCTGTGCCCGACGGCCCCGAGGCCCGCGGGTTCGTCCTCTACGTCGGCATCGACGGGGCGAAAGCCCAGGCATCCGGTACGGACCTCGGCAGCATCGTCGCCGCGCTGCGAAAACTCGCCGCCGACCTGGCACCGGCATCGGAAACCTACGCGGCCGTCGCCCTCGCCCCGAAAGGCTCGGGCGGTCGGGACCTCGATGTCGTGCGGCTCGCCCTGCAGGACCCGGCCGCCCTCGCCCGCCACCGCCAGGAACAACAGCCGACGCAGGACGCCGTCGAGGGGGTCGTCATCGACCTGTCGCGGCGGAGCGTCACGATCGATGAACAGCCGGCGCCGCTCACCTACAAGGAGTTCGAACTGCTCCGCTTCCTCGTCACGAGGGAAGGCCGCACCATCCCGCGCGCCGAACTCCTCGTCGGCCTGTGGGGTGCGGACGACCTCGAGAAGCCGAACGACCGCACGATCGACGTGCACGTGCGGCGGCTGCGCGCCAAGCTGGGGGCGTACGAGGACATCATCCGGACCGTTCGAGGGGTCGGATACCGCTTCGATCGGCACGCGGACGTGTCGGTGCGCCACGCCACGACTCCGTCGCCCGACTTCTAGGCTGTAGTCGAAGAATGGAGGCGCATGCCGGTGCTTCTCTCGTCCGCCGAGTCGGACGCACTCCTGACGCGGTTGCGTGCCGCCGGATGCGTGTTCGCGGAGGATGAGGCGCGCCTGCTCAGCGACAGCGCCGGCTCGCACGGGGAACTCGAAAGCCTCACCGAACGGCGGGTGAGCGGTCAACCGCTCGAATACATCCTCGGCTGGGTCGACTTCTTCGGTCTGCGCATCGCCATCGACGCGAACGTGTTCGTCCCCCGCAAACGCACCGAGTTCCTCGTGCGCGAGGCGATCGCGCACGCCAACTCGGGCGCGACGGTGCTCGACCTGTGCTGCGGATGCGGTGCCGTGGGAATCGCGATCAGTTCGGCGATCGACAACGCCGAACTGTACGCCGCGGACATCGACCCCGCCGCGGTCGACAATGCCGCCCGAAACTTCGAGGTGTTCGGCGGCCGCAGCTACCTGGGCGACCTGTTCGATCCGCTGCCGGATTCCCTGCGCGGCAAGGTCGACATCCTCACGGCGAACGTGCCGTACGTGCCCACCGAGGCGATCGCCCTCCTCCCTTCGGAGGCGCGCGACTTCGAGCCGCGGTTCACCCTCGACGGCGGGTCGGACGGCCTGGACATCCTGCGCCGCGTTGCCGGAGAGGCGCCGATGTGGCTCTCCTCGGGTGGCCACCTGTTTTTCGAGACCGGCGAGGACCAGGCGATGGCGGCGGCCGACGTCGTCACCGCATCCGGGCTCCGCGCCCGCATCGTCACCTCCGACCATTTCCACTCCACCGTCATTGTGGGGACGCGGCGCAGCTGAGCGGATTGGTGTGCCGTGCGGGTGCGCATTGCCACCGTCTGGATGAGTGCGGAAGGACTCGCACAAATATTACGGAAGTATAACTAGCGCCCCGTTACCTAACCGTTATATAGTTCTAGTGCAGAGGTTGTTTGCTGTGGCAGCTTCTGCGGAATGTGATTGCAGGACACTCTTGGTGCAAGGGAAGAGGGCCCGTCGCTAGCCTCTGCGACGGGCCCTCGGTTCTGTCCGGGCTGCGCATTCGCCAGAACCCAGCCGCCCACGCCAGGACGCCAAATGTCTCCCCTGACGCCGAACGTTCGCCATCGTGACGAACAAACCCCGTCAGGGTCGTGACGAACGCGTCCTACTGTTTCGGCGGCCGTCCCCCGACGGTGGCGACGGCGCGCGCCGCCACCTGCACGCCGGACTTCGCTGCCGCAACGGCATCCGCTCCTGTGATCCACGCGGCCAGAAACCCGGCGGTGAACGAATCTCCTGCACCGGTCGGATCGACGATCGCGGCCTCCTGCGCCGCCACGCGCACCGGTTCGTGCCCGCGTTCCGCCACCACGACGCCGCCGGTGCCGAGCGTGAGCGCCACAAGCGGCACCCGGTCGGCGAGTGCTGCGGCCATGTCCTCAGGAACGTCAAGTCCGGTCAGGGCGCGCCCCTCGTCGAGGTTGGGAAACAACATCCCCGTTCCGGCGATCACGTCGAGGAACGCCTCGGTGCCGAAATCGTCGAGGTTGCCGGCGGATGCCGGGTCCACGCTCACGGTGACACCGCGTGCCGTCGCGCGCACGATGAGCCTGCGCACCGGCGAGTGGTCCGCGCTGTCGAAGACGCTGTACCCGGTGAAGTGAACGACCGAGGCGTAGTCCAGAAGCTCGTCGGCCACGTCATCCGCCGAGAGGAACGCGTTCGCGCCGCGTTCGGTGAGCATGCTGCGGTTGTTGCCGTCCACGAGCACGACGATCGTGCCGGTCGGATGCTCGGTGTCGCCGATGAGGTGCGGGGTGACGCCGAAGGACTCCAGGATCGCGCTGTGCCGCTGCACATCCTCCGCCGCGACCCGTCCCACGAAATCCACGCCGGCGCCCAGGTCGGCCAGCCAGGATGCGGCGTTCGCCGCGGAACCGCCCGCACGGTTGCGGATGGAGCTCGGAGTGTCGGTGTCCTGACGGATCGGCCCTTCCGGAACCACCACGATGTCGTCGATGATGTCGCCGAAAACGACGACGCGGTTGCGCGCAGAGTCCTTTGTGCGCGCAGGCGCCCGCCCGCCCGACGCGCCGGCCGCGTGTTCGACAGATCCGGAGATTGCGCTCACCCGGCCAGTTTCGACCACGCCGTCGCAATTTCGGCGGCGAGCCGCACGTTGTTGCGCGCGAGGTCGAGGTTCACTTCGAGGCTGCGACCGCCGGAGGCGTCGACGATGAATCCAAGCAGGAACGGAGTGACCGCTTTGCCGTGCACGCCCGCCGCATCCGCCGCCGCGAACGCCTCGTCGAGCACGCGGTTGTGTTCCGCCGGGTCCCACTGCTGGTCGCGGGGGATCGGGTTCGCCACGACGATTCCCTGGCCGTGGCCGAGCTCATCCTGAGCCTTCATGACGCGGGCGATCTCGTCCGCGGACTGCACCGACCAGTCGATGTCGAATTCGGACTCGGTGAGCCAGAAACTCGGGAACTTCTTCGTGCGGTATCCGACGACGGGCACGCTCAGCGTCTCCAGCCGTTCGAGCGTGGCCGCGATATCGAGCACTGATTTGACCCCGGCCGCGACGACCGTGATCGGCGTGACGGCGAGGGTGGAAATGTCGGCGGACTCGTCGAAGCTCGATGAGGCACCGCGGTGCGCGCCGCCCAGACCACCCGTCGCGAACACGCGCACGCCGGCGAGGGCAGCAAGGTGCGCTGTCGCGGCGACGGTCGTGGCACCGGATGCCTTCGCGGCGGCGAGGATCGGCAGGTCGCGAACGCTCGCCTTCGCCATGTCCTCGTCCGCGATGCGGCGGACACCGTCCGCGTCGAGTCCGACGTGCGGGATGCCGTCCAGCACGGCGACGGTTGCGGGGGTCACGCCGGCGTCGAGCAAAATCTGTTCGAACTCCTGCGCGGCCTCGAAGTTGCGCGGGCGGGGAAGCCCGTGCGAGATGATCGTCGACTCGAGCGCCACCACAGGGCGGTTATTGGCGAGGGCATCGGCGACGGGGGCGGAGACGTTAATTGTGGTTGACATAGTGACCCAATCCTACGCGTCACGGCACTGATTTCCGCGTGCAGTTTCCGTTCCGCCCGTTCCCTGAGGAGGCCCGCAGGGTCGTCTCGAAGGGGACACACCGGTCTCACCCTTCGAGACGATCGCTGCGCGATCCCTCAGGGAGCAAGACGTGGTGACCGTTCCCTGAGGAGGCCGGAACGGCCGTCTCGAAGGGAACTGACAGGTGACGTTCCCTTCGAGAGCCTCAGGGAACGGATACGGCCTTACGCGAGGCACTCCGCGGGGAGGTCGAACCAGCGCAGGCTTTCGAACTGCTCACCGAGCTCGGCGGCCACGCCTACGCTCGCGTCCGGGGCGGCCGGCGCATTCGCGAACAGATCGCGCGCCGCGGCGAGCGCATCCGCGTACACGGTGGCCGGCGCGCGGTCGTCGTGCCGGGGGAACGTGAGCTCACCATCCGGGCCATACGAGAGCTGCGCGAACCGCAGCGGAGGCTCGACGGGTCCCGCGCGGTGCTTCCACAGACCGGATGCCGGTTCGAACCGGTAGTCCGGAAGCAGCTTCACCCCGTGTTCGGCGATCATCGTCACGGCATTGACGATGTAGCGAAACACTTCGTCGCTGATGAAGTAGTTGAAGTTCACGCGAACCCAACCCGGTTTGATGCCCTCACATCCGGCCTTGATCTGTTCGTCGTACTCTCGCGACAGCGCATCGTCGATGCCGAGGAGCCGATGCCCGTAGGGGCCGGCGCACGAGCATCCGCCGCGGCTTTGAATGCCGAACACGTCGTTGAGCATCGCGACGACGGCGTTGTGGTGCAGGTATTTGCCGTCCGGCCGCTTCACGACGAACGAGACGATGGAGAGCCGCTCCGCCTCGGGGTTGCCGAGCACTTCGATCGACGGATGCGCGTTCCACGCGGCAATCGCCCGCCGCAGGAAATCACGCTCGAGCGCATGGATCGTCTCGACCCCCACCGCTTCCTTCAACTGGAACACGAGGCCCGCCCTGATCGACTCGATGATCGCCGGCGTTCCCGCCTCCTCCCGGTGCTCGGGGTTGGCCAGATAGCGATGCGTGTTCGAGTTCACGTAGCTCACGGTGCCGCCGCCGACGACCACCGGAATCCGATTCTTCGCGAGTGCGCGATCCACGATGAGCACGCCCGGCGTGCCCGGACCTCCGATGAACTTGTGCGGGGAAATGAAGATCGCATCCTTGCGCTCGATGGGGTCGCCGCCGACCCGGTTCATCTCCACATCGATGTAAGGTGCTGCGGCGGCGAAATCCCAGAACGCGAGCGCGCCGTGCTCGTGCAGCAATCGGGTGATCACGTGCGTGTCGCTCAGGATGCCGGTGACGTTGCTCGCGGCGCTGAATGAGCCGATGCGCAGGGGGCGATCCGCATACATCCGCAGTTCATCGGCGAGCTGGGCCTGGTCGATGTGCCCGTCCGCATCCTCGTGGATCGTGACGACGTCGGCGATGGATTCCCGCCAGGGAAGTTCGTTGCTGTGGTGCTCATACGGCCCGATGAACACGACGGGCCGCTCGGACTTTGGGATGCGTTCGTCGAGGTGGTACTTGTCGTCCAGTTCGCGCGGAAGCCGCAGCCCGAGAATCCCGACGAGCTTGTCGATCGCACCCGTGGAGCCGCTGCCGGTGAAGATCACCATGGTGTCGTCGTCTCCGTTGACGGCGCGGCGGATCGTGTCTCTCGCATCCTCGCGCAGCCGCGTGGTCTGCAGCCCGGTGCCGCTCGACTCGGTGTGGGTATTCGCGTAGCGCGGCAGCACTTCGTCGCGCAGAAAGTCCTCGAGGAAGCTCAGGGATCGGCCGCTCGCGGTGTAGTCGGCGTACGTGACCGGCTTCTGGCCGTACGGCCCGTCCATGAGCCGATCGTCTCCGATGACGCATTCCCGGATGCGTGCGACGATGGCCGGCTCGGCGAGCGATTTCGAGCGCGGCGGGATCAGGCAGTCCGCAACGTGCTGCATGCGCCGAGACTATCGGATGTTCGCCTCTGGCGATATCAGATGACATTCAGGCAACATTCACCATGAAGCGCGTTCACAGGGTGTAACTTTGCAACCTGCGCAATGTTCTGCGCGCCTCTCTCTACTTCTTCGAGGACGAATGTCTCACTCTTCTGCTGCGCCCGCAGTTTCCCCTCCGGCGACGGGCTCCTCCGTGGTGATGACCCACCGACAGATCCTGCTCGTCCTGTACGGGCTCATGGCCGGGATGTTCCTGTCCGCGCTCGACCAGACCGTCGTGGGTACGGCCATCCGCACGATTGGCGATGACCTGAACGGCCTCAGCCTTCAGGCGTGGGTGACGACGGCGTACCTGATCGTCGCCACGATCAGCACGCCCATCTACGGCAAGCTTTCCGACATTTTCGGACGGCGTCCGCTGTTCCTGTTTGCGATAGGAATCTTCATCGTCGGTTCCATTCTGTCGTCATTCTCCACCTCGATGGTGGAGCTGGCCGGGTTCCGCGCCCTGCAGGGCCTCGGTGCCGGCGGCCTCATGTCGATGCCGCTCGCGATCATGGGCGACATGCTCGCACCGCGCGAGCGCGCCAAATACCAGGGCTACTTCCTCGCCGTGTTCGGCGTTTCCAGCGTGCTCGGCCCGCTCATCGGCGGCCTGTTCGCCGGGACCGACCAGATCCTCTGGATTGCCGGTTGGCGCTGGGTGTTCCTGATCAACGTGCCGATCGGCATCATCGCGCTCGGCATGGTGATGAAGTTTCTGCACCTGCCAAAGATCCACGGCACGTCAGTACGCATCGACTGGTGGGGCGCCACAGCGGTCATCGTCGCGCTCGTGCCTCTGCTGCTCATCGCGGAGGAGGGTCAGGACTGGGGCTGGACGAGTCCGGCGGCGTTCGCCTGCTACGGCATCGGCATCATCGGCATCATCGCGTTCATCCTGATCGAGTTCCGGATGAAGGACGACGCGCTCATCCCGATCAAACTGTTCCACTCCCCGACGTTCTCGATGGCAACGATCATTGGCGTCCTCGTCGGGTTCGGGATGTTCGGCGCGATGATGACCATCCCGCTGTTCCTGCAGATCGTGCTCGGCTCCACGCCCACCGAGAGCGGCTTCCAGATGCTGCCCATGATTTTGGGGCTCATGATCGCGTCGATCGGCAGCGGCCTGCTCATCGCCCGCAACGGCAGGTACCGGATGTTCCCGATCCTGGGAACCGGGCTCATGGCGGCGGGCTTCCTGTACCTGAGTTTCCTCAAATACGACTCGCCGTTCCTGTTTGTCGCCGGCGGGATGCTGCTGATCGGGCTCGGACTCGGCCAGCTCATGCAGACGCTGACGATTGCCAGCCAGAACTCGGTGGGCTTGAGGGACATGGGCGTGGCCACGAGTGCGTCAACGTTCTTCCGGCAAATTGGTGGAACTTTGGGTACCGCCATCATGCTTTCTCTGCTGTTCACGCTCATGCCGTTGAACATCCAGACATCTCTCTCGGATACGCCAACATTGCGCAGCGCGCTCGATGCCGCCATGACCCCCACGGTTGCGTCGGCGCCCGAGAACAAGGCCATCATGAGCCTCATTTACACGAATATCGTGACGCCACTGGAGGAGGGCTCCCAGACGGCCGCCCACGCTGCGGGCGTCCAGGCCCTCGTGGCGCAGGGCGTGCCGCAGGCGGATGCGGAAGCGAAAGTTCCCGCCAAACCGCTCGATTTCTCGAAGGCCACGGTGCGCAGCCAGGTTCTCGACCAGGCGGTGTCGGAGATAGCGACGAAACTCAGCGAAGCCAAGGGGACGTCGTCGGTAGGCGGCAGCAGCGCGATCAACGACACGTCGTTCCTGAAGGGTGCGGACAGCAGGCTGACGAAGCCGTTCCTCACGGGGTTCACGCAGTCCACGATCACGATCTACTGGCTCGCCTTCAGCGTCGTGCTGCTCGCGTTCGTGCTGGCGTTGTTCTTCAAGACGCCGGCGCTGCGGGCGAAGTCCGCCCTTCAGGAGGCCGCCGACGATGCCCACGCCGAGCGCGCGAAGGCAGAGGCGGATGCGGCCCCCGACGACGAGTTGACGCTCGTCCACTAGGTCGCCAGTGAGTTTTGCGCAGGGCACCCCCGCGCGCAGGCGGCCTCGTAGTATGGCGGGGTGAGCAGCCAGTCGAGCACCGCACCATCGCCCAGGGTGTCGGCGACGGTTTTGCTCCTGCGCGACGACCCGTTCGAGGTTCTCCTGGTGGGCAGGTCCTCCCGGGGCGCGTTCGCGTCGGCGCTCGTGTTTCCGGGTGGGGCGATCGATCCCGCGGATGGCGAGGACGGATGGCGGTCGCTCGTTGCGGACTTCGAGGAAACTTTCCCCGGCGAGCGCGCGCTGAGCATCGGTGCCGTGCGTGAAGTGTGGGAGGAGACAGGCATCCTGATTGGCAACGCCGCGGCGCCGACGCGGGACGGGCGGCCGTTCCGCGACGCGCTCGAATCTGCGCGAGCGAGCATCCGGCTTGATGCGCTCACGCACTTCGCGCACTGGATCACGCCGGTCACCGAACCTCGGCGATTCGACACACATTTCTTTCTCGCGCTCGCTCCGGCGGGCCAGGATGCCGTGCCCGACGGAAGTGAAACTCTGACTGCCGAGTGGATGGCCCCATCCCGCGCAGTGGAACTCGCACGATCCGGTGCCCGCCCCATCATCTTTCCCACGATGTTGAACCTCGCGCGGCTATCGGAAAGCGCGAACAGCGCGGAGGCGATCGCGGCGGCGCGGGCGCAATCCCGGGTCACCGTGCAGCCGGAAATGACCACCGGGGCGGACGGACGGCGCCACGTCGCCATCCCTCCGGAGGCCGGATATCCGATTGCCGAGTGGCGCGACATTCGCTGAGTGCGCCCAGCCTGCGGTTGGGCCTGAAGGAATTTGCCCGTTCGTGTCGATTGGCCCTGTCGTGGACCGTCACTTTGGTGACAGCATTTCCCACAAGAAAGGTTCACTCATGCGATATTCACTCCTGCTCAACTACGCCGAGCCCGGAGCCGACGAAATTCCCGCTGAAACGATTGCGGAGGCCCAGGCAGCATTTGACCGTTACGCGAAAGCGCTCGACGCGGCCGGTGTGCTCGTCGCCGCCGACATTCTGAAGCCGACCGCGACATCCACCACCGTGACCCTGCGAAATGGGAGCCTGCACGTTCAGGACGGACCGTTCGCCGACACCAAGGAACAACTTGCGGGAGTGTTCCTGGTTGACGTGCCTGATCTGGATGCGGCGCTCGCGTGGGCCGAGAAATGTCCGGCGGCGCAATGGGGCACGATCGAGGTACGTCCAACGGCGACGTATTTCGCGGACGGCCAATGGCACCAGGTGGGGTGACGCCCGCCACGCGGGCGGAGGAGGTCGCGCGGAAGTCGTACGGTCGACTTCTCGCGGTGCTCGCCGCCCGCACCGGCGACATCCCCGCCGCCGAGGATGCCCTTTCCGATGCGTTCGAACGCGCCCTGCGGACCTGGCCGGAGCGCGGCATCCCCGACAACCCCGAAGGGTGGCTCGTGACGGTGGCGAAGAATCGCTGGCTGGACGAAATGAGACGCCCAACCCTGTCGGCGATTGACGCGGCAAAAACACCGGTTGAAGACGCAGCGTTCGAAGATGCGGAAATGAACAGAATCCCCGATAAACGGCTCGAGCTGATGTTCGCGTGCGCGCACCCTGCCCTGGATGCCGCAGTGCACACGCCGCTGATTCTGCAGGTGGTGCTCGGTGTCGAAGCATCCGACATTGCCGCCGCGTACGCGATGCCGACGGCGACACTCGCGCAGCGCCTGGTTCGGGCGAAGCAACGAATCCGCGATGCGCGCATTCCGTTTTCGGTGCCCTCCGTCGAGGACATGCCGAGGCGCCTCCCCGCCGTGCTCGAGGCAATTTACGGCGCGTATGCCATCGACTGGCAGGTGGTATCAGGCCCGACCGTGCGGGAGTCTCTGTCGGCGGAGGCGCTCTATCTCGCGGTAACGCTGGCCTCCCTCCTGCCCGAAGAGCCGGAGGCGCTGGGGCTTGCGGCGCTCCTGTCGTTGTCGATAAGTCGGTTCTCGGCGCGCACCCGGGACGGGATGACGGTGCCGCTCGATGAACAAGATGTCTCACTCTGGGACCGGACGCTCATCGCGCAGGGCGAGTCACTGTTGGGCCGGGCGCATGAGGCCGGTCGGATCGGGCGGTTCCAACTGGAGGCCGCCATCCAGTCGGTGCACTGCGCTCGCGTATCGACCGGTGTGACCGATTGGGCTGCGCTGTTGAAGCTCCACTCGGCGCTCATCCGCATCGCGCCGACGCTCGGCGCGCAGGTTTCGCTGGCGGCGGTGATCGCCCGTGTGGAGGGGCCATCCGCGGGACTTGCCTCGCTGGATACGCTCGGGCGCCCCCGATTCCAGCCGTATTGGGCGACTCGCGCCCACCTGCTCGCGCTCAGCGGCCAACGGGAGGCTGCTGCCGAGTCGTACGCGAAAGCGATCAGCCTGACCGCGGATGCTCCCCTGCTCGCGTATCTCATTGATCGCTCTGATGAGCTGGTCGGCCGCGATTCGTGACGTAGTCCACCGTAAGTTCTCGCGGAAAATTCCTCTGGTTTGTTCGCCCACGCAGTCGTATTCTTCCTGATGCAGGTTGCCTCCGCGCCATCCGGCCACCCGGGTGGGCAACCCCCATCAGAAAGGCAGAATCATGCAATTACGATCCCGGCTCGCGGCCGGTGTCCTGGCAGTCATCGCAACCCTTGCGCTGACCGCAACTTCGGCCGTCGCTTCCGACGAGCACGGCGACTCTGATCACGATTGGTCGCATTCAGAATCCGGCAAACTGGATCACATTTTCGTGATCATGCTGGAGAACCACTCACAGTCGAGTGTGATTGGCGACGTGAACGCGCCGTTCATGACCGGTCTCGCCAACACGTATTCAATGGCGGACCAGTATTACGGAGTCACCCACCCATCGATGCCGAACTACATCGCGGCAATTGCCGGCGACAATTTCGGGATTCAGGATGACAATGACCAGAATGTGGTCAACCTCGACCGCACCAATCTGGTCGACCAGCTCGAGGCTCACCATGTGAGCTGGGGCGCCTATCTGGAGACCCTTCCGGAGAACAAGCTCGACCGGTTCGGGCCCGTTCTGCCGAACGGTTCAACGGCATCCCTCTACGCGAAGAAGCACAATCCATTTGTGTTGTTCGATGACGTGAAGAACAATCCGGCACGGATGGCCAACATCAAGGATTACTCCCAGCTGGCCACCGATTTGAACAGCAAGAAAGCTCCAGAGTTCGTGTGGATCAGCCCGAACCAGTGCAACGACATGCACGGCGGTGTTTACGACACGGTGCCAGGACATTCCGAGACACCGTGCCCGTATGGCAGCGCGAAGGATGATGCGAACGACGCGTCGCTGAAGCAGAAGGCGGACGCGTTCGTGCACACTGCCGTCGACACGATCATGAATTCGAGGGCGTGGACGAAACACTCGGCCATCGTGATTGTCACGGATGAGAACGACTACACCGGAAATCACGAGACCGGCGGCTGGGAGAGTGCGGACGGATGCTGCGACTCCCCGTACGTGAGCGCGGCGGACGCGCGGGTCAGCGCGAGCTGGCCCGGCGGCACCTACGGCGGGGGACTCATTCCCGCGATCGTCGTGTCGGCATCCGGCCCGCGGCACTTCGTGGACCACACGCCGTACAACCACTATTCGCTGCTGACCACGATCGAGGACAACTGGGATCTCGGTTACCTCGGCCACGCTGGCGACACGGCGAACGGCGTCGTGCCGATGTGGAAGTCGTTCACCGGCAAGTCCAAGTAGTACGCGACGGGTGATCGGAACAGGCCAGTTTTCGTGGCGGGCCTGTTGGGATCTGCCGGTGCCGGATGCCCGTCATGCATGTCAGGAAATCGCCGCGCCCGCTCTCTTTACCCGCCTGCCGTTTCCGAGTAATCTTTCGTCACCGTGACAACGTATGAACGCTATCTCCGCACGATCGCTGGCGGCGGCACCCCCGATCGGCTCGTATTTTTCAGCGACGCTGTTTTCGCCATCGCGATGACGTTGCTGGTGGTGGAACTCAAGGTTCCGCACGTCCCGGATGCCCAGATCGGCCATGAGCTCGCGCTTCTCACGCCGGAGTTTCTGTCCTTCGTCCTCAGCTTCGTCGTTATCGGCGCGGTGTGGATGTCCCATCACCGTAAGTTCCGGGCGATCAACGGGTACACCCAGCCGCTCGTGCGGCTGAACCTCGTGATGCTTCTGGCTGTGGCATCCCTCCCGTTCACGACATCGCTCCTCGGCCGCTACGGTGACACGCAGATCAGTGTGTACCTGTACGCCGGCACGATCGCCGTAATCGGTTTCCTCATGAGCGCCATGTGGATCTATGCGTGGCACCGAGGTCTGGTGAATCCGGATGTCACGGTGGATGTTTTTCGTTTCGTGCTCGTGCAGTCGTTTCCGATTCCCGGAATCTTCCTGTTGTCGATTCCCGTTGCGGCACTCGCCGGTGCCACACCAGCGGAGTTGACCTGGATCGCCGCGGTTCCGGCATCCCTCATCATCAACCTCGTGTACCGCTCGTTTTCAGCCAGAACCCGTCACCCCGCTCAAGACCCCGAAGGGAATCCCCAGTGAAGCGTCACCCGCTCGTCGTATTTTTCGTCCTCGCGTTCGTCCTCACCTGGTTCGTGTGGGGAACAACTCTTGCGCAGCAGGCGGGGCTCATCGGCTGGCACATCCCGCAGTCGCTCGCGTTCTGGCTGGGCCTGCCGATCGCCAGCTACGGGACCGCGGCGCTCACCGGAGGGTGGCCGGCGGTGAAAGATTTGCTACTGCGGCTCATCCGGGTCGTCGTAAACCCGGTCTGGTATCTGGCCGCACTGCTGATTCCGGCGATTCTGGTGACTGTCGGGGCGCTGCTGGGCCAGCTGTTTGGGTCGCCTGCTGCGGTTGGCGCCGCGGTTCCGGTGAGCACCGTGCTCGGCCTGCTCGCGTTCAACGCCTTTATGTGGCTGCTCACGGAAGAGACCGCGTGGCGCGGTTTCGCCCTCCCGCGGCTTCAGGTCAGGTTCAACCCGCTCACCGCGTCGCTTGTGCTTGGCGTGATTTGGGCACTCTGGCATCTCCCGCTGTTCTTCATCGCCGACTCGTTCCAGGCGCAGATTCCGTACGTCGGATTCTTCATCTCCACGATGGCGACATCCGTGCTCATTGGCTGGCTGTTCAATCACGCGAAGGGCAGCGTGCTGATTGCCGCACTGTTCCACGCGGTGATGGATGTCGGCATCGCGTTCAGCGGCGTGATGTCGGGAAGCGCGCTGCTGTTTTGGGTGTTCGTTGCCGTGCAGGTGGTCGCGGCCGCCGCCGTCTCTCCCAACCTTGCGCGGCTCGCGAAGGTGGAGCGTTTTCCGTTCGAGGAGTCAAAAACAGTTGGTGCGCCCGGAGGTGTGTGAGTTCAGGACATATGTCCCTAGTGATACGTCACTGGTGTCTCGCGACATAGGTCACAGTGCTATGCATG
>CALMSL010000041.1 GCA_937872445.1 uncultured Microbacteriaceae bacterium
AGAATTTCGGCGATGCGGACATCTGCGCATCCGGCCCGCGCCACCCCGAGGGCCGACACCGCCTCGTCGATGTCCCCGAGGGCTTCCACAAGTTCGCCGCCTTTGGCTACTCGGCCGCCGAACAGCTGGCCCGTCGTGCCGTCATCGCCCGTCTTCGTATAAACACGACTCACCTGTATAGCCTCCCGTCGTGACTCGACACTAGTGTGGAGTTGTCACCTCCCATCAGGGTGGCACAACTCTCGCGGAGGGGAAACCGGTCGAATTCCGGTGCTGACCCGCAACCGTAGGACGGCGAACGCCGTCGAGCCGGGATACCTGCCTCGGGAGGGCAACACAACTCTTGATCGCCGTGGTCTGCGAGACGGAGTCCGGGTCTTCCCCGGGTCGGAACTCTCGCAGTTCTGCCCGGCGGCATGATCCCGGACCGGTCGCGGGCGCTAATTGGAAGGCTCGCGATGACCCTCTCCCGCCGCATTCGACAGGTCTTTTTCGGACTGCTCGCCGTCACCGCTGTCGCGGCAGGCTCGGTCGCCGCGATGGGCGTGACGGCCAGCAGCCCGGCGTTCGCCGCGGAGGGAAGCTGCGCCGACGGTTCCGTCGTGGTTGTCGATTCCACGGATCTCGGCGGCACGCTCGAGGTGCGGTGCGCCGTGGGGAGCCAGGAATCTGGCCGGGCAGCCCTGCTCGCCGCCGGATTCACGGTCACCGACTCGCAACCGGGGTTCCTGTGCGCCATCAACGCGATGCCGGATCCGTGCCCGGAGACGTTCGACGGTTCGTTCTGGGCCTACTGGCACGCCACGCCCGATGGCGAGTGGACGAGCTACCAGGTGGGCGCAGATTCGAGCACCCCGGCACGCGGCGAAATCGAGGGGTGGCGCTACAACGACGGGACCACACCGCCCGGTATCTCTCCCGCCGAGGCAGCAGCAACGGTATCGCCTGCGCCGACACCCGAAGCGACGGAGACTCCCGACGTTGCAAATCCTGGCTCGGACGAACAGGCGGCCAACTCCCCGAGCTCCCCCGACGAGCAGCGAGCCGCCCAGAATCTGGCGCTCATCGCCACCTCGATCGGCTTCGCCGCCCTCGTCGTTGCGTTGATCATCGTGTTGCGGCGACGCCGCGTCGACCAGAACGACTCTTCCGAAGGTCGCGACTGACGTGCCGAACCCGGCTGCCGCCGCCGCAGTGCGCGCTCGGGTGCGTCCGCGAGCGCCCGCGGCAGCGCCCGCTGACTCGAGTCGCTCCCCTGGGGGGCCGGCCGGTCGCGGCGTGCTTCGGGCAGTGCATCCGGTGGCGTGGTGGGTGTGGGCGCTCGGTATCGCCGTCGCGACGACGAGGTCGCCAGGCATCGTGTCGACCGCGATCCTCATCGTCGCGCTCGTCGTGGTCGTCGCCCTGTGCCACGCCCCGTCCGCGTTTTCCCGCGCGTTTCCCGCCTACCTGGCCCTCGCGGCGGGCATCGTCGTGATTCGCGTGGTGTTCTATGTGCTCGTGGGGATCAAGAGCGGTACGGATGTTCTCATCCCGCTGCCACGCATCCCTCTGCCGGATTGGGCGGCGGGCATCGCGCTGCTTGGCCCGGTGACCGTGTCCGGACTGCTCACGGCGATTTCCGCTGGGCTCGCACTCGCTGCACTGCTCGTGTGCTTCGGTGCCGCCACGGCGCTCACAAACCCGCAGCGCACTCTCCGCAGTTTGCCCGCGTCGCTTCACCTGCTTGGCACATCGGCGGTCATCGCGATGACGGTCGCGCCGCAACTTGTCGACTCGTGGCAGCGCGTGCGCAAAGCTCAAGCGTTGCGCGGGCGAGCGCTGAGTGGACGCAAAGCTGTCGCTGCGACGACGCTCCCCGTGCTGCAGGACGCCCTTGAACGGTCCACGACGCTCGCGGCATCCATGGACTCGCGCGGGTATGCGCGCGTGCACCGCGGCAGCGGCCGGCTCGTTCTCGCACTTCTTCTCGCCGCCCTCATCGCGGCGGCGCTCGGCACGTATGCGCTCCTCGACGGGACGGGTCCGCGCTGGCTCGCCCTTCCCCTTCTCGCCGGCGGTGGCGCGGCGGCCGTCATCGCGTCGATCATCGCGTCCCGCCGGATCGCCACGACACGGTACCGACCGGATGTGTGGCGTTGGCGCGAAACTGTGATTTCGGCGATCGGCGTCGCGATTGCCGCACTGGCGCTCGCGGCTTCGACTCTCGAGCCCGGAGTTTCCGCAACTTCGGCGGCGTCCGGCATCGCGGGGCTGTCCGTCACCTTCACCGTGTGCGGCAT
>CALMSL010000042.1 GCA_937872445.1 uncultured Microbacteriaceae bacterium
CTCATCACCCACAACATGGGTGTTGTCGCGGACCTGGCGGACCGCGTCGCCGTCATGTATCAGGGGAAAATCGTCGAGGAGGCCGACGCGGTCACCCTCTTTCACGACCCGAAGGACGACTACACGAAGCGGCTCCTCGCGGCTGTGCCGTTCATTGGGGCGGGCACGCTCAAGACGCGGGAGCGGGCAGTGGAGCGTGCATCGTCCGTGGCCAGGGAGCCCCTGGTCGTCGCGAAAGATCTCGTGATTGAGTACCCGGGGCGGCTTGGCCGCGGCGGGTTCCGTGCAGTCGACGGGGTGAGTTTCGACATCAGCGAGCGCGAAGTCCTCGGCCTGGTCGGCGAGAGCGGTTCGGGGAAGACGACGACGGGTCGCGCCATTGCCGGCCTCACCAAGATTACGGGCGGGTCGCTCACGGTGCTCGGCCAGGAGATGCTCGGAGTGCGCGAGAGGACGTTTCGCCCGCTTCGGGAGGACATCGGTTTCGTGTTCCAGGATCCCGCCACGAGTTTCAACCCGTTGCTGACGATCGCCGAGTGCGTCGCCGAACCGTTCATCGTGCACGGGAAAGCCGGGGATGCGGCTGCAGCGCGGTCCCGCGTCGACGAGTTGCTGGAGGCGGTCCAGCTTCCCCGGAGCTTCGGCGACCGGTTCCCGCACGAATTGAGCGGTGGGCAGCGTCAGCGGGCGAGCCTCGCCCGGGCAATCGCCCTGAAACCGAAGCTGTTGATTGCGGATGAACCGACGAGCGCGTTGGATGTTTCGGTGCAGGCCCGCGTCCTGGAGTTGTTCGCCGAGATTCAGCGCGAGTTCGGTTTCGCGGCGCTGTTCATCAGCCACGACCTCGCGGTCGTTGACCTGCTCGCCGACCGGATTGCGGTGCTCTACAAGGGCAAACTCGTGGAGGAGGGCATCGGCGAGGAAATTCTCGTCGCGCCGAAGCATCCGTACACGCAGAGGCTCCTCGCCTCGCTTCCCGTACCCGACCCCGTGTTGCAGGCGAAAAGGCGTGAAGAACTCCATCGCCTGCGCGCCGCAGAGGGCCTTGCGGAGGCCAGTTGACCTCGCCCGCGCCGGTTGTCGAAGCCCACGATCTGTCGATCCGCTACCGCGCGAGAGACGTGCGGTCGCGGTTCGTCGCTGTGGCGGGCGTCAGTTTCTCCCTCGGCGAGGGCGAGATTCTGGGGCTCGTCGGCGAGTCAGGGTCCGGCAAGTCGACGCTCGCCGCGACCCTCGCGTTGTCCGGAAGCGGCCATGGCCGGGATGCCGCGTTGCCGCAAATTGCCGGAGGCTCACTCAGGGTGTTCGGTACCGAGGTGAGACGCATCCGTTCCCGGGCCAGGGACCGCCTCAAGCTGAAGGTCGGCTACCTCGCCCAGGATGGCGCAGAGCGACTCGATGCCCGATTGACCGTCGCGGAGAACATTGCAGAACCAATTTATTCGCGGGATCGCCGGTTCAGTTCGCGAGAGGCCGGCCTTGCCGTGGCGACCCTGGTGGATTCGGTCCGCCTGCCGCTCGGCCTTATGACGCGCTACCCGTACGAGCTGAGCAGCGGACAACGCCAGCGTGTGGCGCTGGCGCGGTCGCTCATCCTGGAGCCGCGACTGCTCATCGCCGATGAACCCACCCGCGGGGTCGATGTCACGGTTCGATCCTCGGTGCTCGACGTGCTTCGCGACCTGCGCGCCGAGCGCGGTTTCTCGGCGATCGTCGTCAGCAGCGACCTCGGCGTCATCGACTATGTCTCAGAGCAGGTGATGGTGTTGAATCGGGGAACCGTGGTCGGGCTTGGCCCCATCAATGGGGTACTGTCGGACCCAATTCATCCCTATCTGAAGGCCCTCTCGGCGTCACGATTCGATACAGTCAATGCATGACTGCGGGTGGGGGCTCGGTTCAGCATCGCAT
>CALMSL010000043.1 GCA_937872445.1 uncultured Microbacteriaceae bacterium
TTCCCTGAGGCTCTCGAAGGGAACACGCAAGTGACTCGTGCCCTGAGGGATCGCGCAGCGATCGTCTCGAAGGGAACCTGCCAGCAATCCGTCGGCGGATTGCCTTGCCGAACACCACGGAGTGCGCCTTCCACTGCCGCTATTGTTTGCCCATGGTGTTCGTCGAAAAGTTCGCGGACGGTGTCGTCGATCTCTACGCCGATGCGCTCGCGGCCGCGGCGGAAGCGCTTGCAGATCGGAAAGTAAGCACCGCCGAAAGAAGTTTGGCTGCAATTTCGGGTGAGCTCTGGGTTGGTACGGTGAGGATGACCAGGAGCACCGCCACCGATTTCGTCGCGGTGCGCCCGCGAGTGATCTCCGATGGCACCAGAGCGCGGGTGTTCATTCGAGACGGCTTTCGATGTTCCTATTGCGGTGGCCGCGGGATCCCGCGGTGCGTGATGGTCGGAATCAGTGATGTCTTCCCCGAGTTGTTCGCATACCACGCCAACTATGCGCGAGGTCGCATCCACCCGGCCTACTGGGTGCTTGCGCTGGAGGCCGATCACACAGTGGCGCATGCGCGAGGAGGTCCGGCCGGGGAAGACAATCTCACCGCCATGCATGCCCTCTGCAACACCACGAAGTCGGCCGCCGGCCTGGACGAAGTTGAGCCAGTCGAACGGCTCGACGAAAAACCGGGCTGGAGTGGTCTGATTCCGCACTATCCCGGAATTGTTTCAAGCGGCAATGGTCACGGACGACGGCATTCCAAGGTCGGATACCACAGTCGATGGCTTCGTCGATTCGGACAGGTCCCGCTCGACATCGAGGCGAATCCGCCGCTCGGGGTGACTTCCTGCTGAGAATTGCCGTGTGGCCAGCATTCTCGCCATGGCCGAACGGCCCGGATCACCGCGTTTTGCGTGTGAGCACGTAGTGCACGACTCCGGTGGGCGACGCGGTCACTTCGACCTCGAAGCGCTGCTCGAGTCCTTCCAGGCCATCCCAGAGCCGCACCCCGCGTCCGAGCACGATCGGAACCACGACCACGTGAAGATGGTCGACGAGATCGGCTTCGAGAAACTCGCGCACGACCGTCGGGCCGCCCCCGAGGCGCACATCGAGTCCGTCCGCGAGCTCGGTCGCCAGTGCCAGAGCGTCGGCCGGAGGCAATTCACGGAAGAGGAACGTGGTCTCACCGACGACCAGATCCGGGCGCTGGTGATGCGTCAGCACGATCACCGGGCTGTGAAACGGCGGCTCCTCGCCCCACCAGCCGCGCCAGGATTCGTCCTCCCAGGGACCGACCTGCGGGCCGAATTTGCGGCGACCCATGATTTCCGCGCCGATCCCCCGATTGGTCGCGGCCGCGAAGGCATCGTCGACGCCGTGCGTGCCCTCCCCGACCGCTTCGCCCTCATGGCTTGACATGCTGACGAACGTGTTCGTGGGAAAGAACCAGCGCATCAGCCGGCCCCCGGCATGACCGAATGGCGTTTCGAGCGACTGACCTTCGCCCGTCGCAAAGCCGTCCAACGACACGGCCAGGTTGTGCACTCTGAGCGTTGTCACGAGCACACGCTACCAAGCACCGGATACGCGGAAAAGGTGGCCGGCACAGTGGATCAGCCGACCGCGGCAACGTCGATGAGTACCTTGCCGGTGACGCCACTCTCCACTGCGGCGTGCGCCTCCGCGGTATGGGCGAGATCGAACCGGTGCAAAGGCAGACCGGACTCCTCCCCCACTCCCATGGCACAGTCGCGCACCGCTGCGGTGACGTCGTCCACCGCGGCACGTATCTCCTCGTCGCCGACCGTATAGAGCAGCAGGAACTGGTAGCGCACGTTCAGGCTGAAATGTTTTCGCACGTCGAGGCTCATCGTGTCGCCGCCATTGTTCGCGTACACCGAGACGGTCGCATGATTGGCAGCAATGGCGAGATTCAACTCCGCATTCTGAGCCGGAGAGACTTCGACGATGGTGTTGACGCCGCCCGGGGCGATGCGGCGGATCTCCGCGGCTGCATCCGACTTCCGGTAATTGACAACGTGGTCGGCACCGGCGGCCGTTGCGAGCGCAGCCTTCTCCGCTGAGCTCACGGTCGTGATCACCGTGGCGCCGGCCCAGTGGGCGAGCTGGATCGCAGCGTGCCCGACCGCTCCTGCACCGCCGGCGACGAGCACGATCGTGCCATCGAGCGCGCCCGGGTGCAGCCGGGAGGGGCCGTCCTCCGCCACGGTGAGGGCACGGTGTGCGGTCACCGCCGGCACCCCGAGGCTCGCGCCGAGGTCGAAGCTCGCGGAATCCGGCAACGGATGCACGCGCTTGGCGGGCAGCACCGTGTACTCCTGTGCGGTTCCCCCGCTCGCCCGCTGATATGCCGCGAGCGTGAGCCAGACCCGGTCGCCCACGCTGATACCCGTGACACCCGAGCCCACAGCGTCAACGACCCCGGCACCGTCCTGGTTCGGCACGACCTCCGGGTACGGCAACGCGTCACCCGGTTTGGCGCCCCGGCGCGACTTCCAGTCCGTGGGATTCACGCCGGAGACGACAATCCGCACGCGGACCTCCCCCGGGCCGGGCGCAGCGACCTCCCGGTCGACAAGGCGCAGGACGGAGGGATCCCCGGTTTCGCTGAAGATGACTGATTTCATGGTGAATTCAACCCAACCGGCCGCTCGGTTCTTCCCTGTGAACTCTATTCAACGGACAATGACGAGAGTAAAATTCGCGCATGAATAACCCAACTAAAGCTCAACCCCGGCTTTTGTCGCGCCTCGGCGCGCTCTCCCTCCTGACCACGGCGTTGATTTTTGGAACCTCCGCGGCCCCTGCTGCGGCCATGACACCACAAGGATGGTTTACCTCCTATTCCACCGCCAGCTATGTTGCGCTGGGAGATTCGTTCAGCTCCGGACAGGGCGCTCCGCCGTATCTGGCTGGCGACTGCCTGCAAAGCAAATACACGAGCTACCCGGTCATCACCGCGGCCCTCACCCGATACAAGCTCGTCGCCAACGAATCGTGCTCCGGAGCCGACATGGCGCACGTTGCACAGCAGTTGGCCGATGTGCCTGCCGATGTGAAGTCGTCAGCCAAATTGGTGACGCTGACCGTGGGCGGAATCGATATCGGATCGAATGTGGTGCTCGCCGCCTGCGGAACGGATGCGGGCTCAGCGCAATGTGCCGCTGCCATCGGCCAAGCGATGTGGCTACTGACCTCGCCGGATTCCCCCCTCACGGCAAATCTCACCTCGACCTATGAGGCGATTGCCTCCGCCATGCCGAATGCCCGCGTCGTGGTATTCACCTATCCGTATCTGTTCAAAGACGAGGTGTCGCTCCTGGGTGATCAGGTAAACGGTGCGCTGGCACTGTTGAACGGAATCATCGAGAGTGCGGCCGCCGGTATCGCTCGCGTGCAGGTGGTGGACGTGACGCAGGAGTTCGCGAACCACGGCATCGGCTCGCGCATTCCGTATATCAGTTTCAATCCGAACGACCTGTACGCGACGGCCAACTTCCATCCGAATGCGCTGGGCAACGCGCTCGGCTACTTCCGGGCCATGGTGAACGACCACGCGCTGGGATAAGACACGAGGAGGGTTTTCGGCCGCGCGGAGCTCATCGGCTCAAAAATCGGTCTGGGTCCTGCGTCCTAGACTCTGATTCATGACCGACCTCGCGGGCAAACACGTAATTGTCACTGGTGGCTCGCAGGGCATCGGGGCTGCCGTCGCGCGCGAAGCGGCGGCCCTTGGTGCCCACGTCTCGCTGATTGCCCGCGGCGAAAAGGCTCTCCGCTTCACCGCCGAATCGATTGCGCCCACCGCGCGGTGGTCGGCCTGTGATGTGACCGACACTGAGGCGCTCACAAGGGCAATTCGGTCGTTGGAAACCGATGTGGGCCCGTGTGATGTTCTTGTGTGCTGCGCCGGGGTTGCCCTGCCCGGCAGGTTTCTGGAGGTCCCCCTGCAGGAACTGGAGGATCAGTGGCGCGTCAACGTGCGGGGTGCCGCCACGGCCGTCGGAAGCGTCGCGCCCGGCATGGCGGAGCGTGGTGCCGGCCATCTCGTGCTGGTCAGCTCAACGGCCGGGATTCTTGGTGTACCCGGATACACGGGATACGCCGCCACCAAGTTCGCGATCCGCGGGTTTGCCGAGTCGCTGCGGTACGAGCTTGAGCCGCTCGGGGTGACGGTGACAGTCCTGTTTCCCCCGGACACCCAAACCCCCGGCTTCGATGCAGAGAATCTGCGAAAACCCCCAGAAACCGCCGCGATCTCCGGCAATATCACGCCGTTTGCGGCGAAGCGGGTAGCGGAGAAGCTGATCCACGGGATTCAACGCAATCGACGCATCGTCACCGTTGACACGCTGACCAGCGTCCTGCGGCGATTTGGCGGCATCCTTGAGCCTGCAGTGCACTGGTCATTCCTGCGAACCGTTCGTCGGGTGCGAGGACTCTGACGATTGCGGCACGTCACGATGTCGGACACCGCCTTCCTCTCATCAGACTGTCGGGTTAACGATGTATCGTTGAGGGTATCGAGGGGTCACAGACGGCCCCCGACCTACCGGACTCGAAGGACCATCATGAGCAACGCACAAGGAAACAAGCGCTCCGGCTCCCGTCAGGGATTTCCCGGAAACGGCACGCACCAGCCGGGATTCGGCCTGTGGGAGGCGGTAGAGAACCTGCGCTCGGAGTTCGAGCGGCGCGTCGGCCCGAGGATGGGGTTGCGAATGGGGCGCGGCGACGTCCGTGCAGCGATCCTGAACCTTCTTGCCGAGGGGCCGATGCACGGCTACCAGATCATTCAGGAGATTGAAAAGCGCAGCAACGGCGCTTGGAAGCCGAGCGCGGGCTCCGTGTATCCGACGCTGCAGATGCTCGCGGATGAGGGACTCGTTCTCGCGAAGGAAGCCGACGGCAGGAAAACGTATTCCCTCACCGAGAGCGGCACCGCCGAGGCCGAGACGGGCGGATCAGCGCCGTGGGAGTCCTCCTCGCACTGGGGTGGCGCTCGATCGGCTGTTCTGCCGAAGGCCGGCGTCAAGCTGGCGGAAGTAGTCGGGCAGATTGCGCGGGGCGGCACACCGGAGCAAGTGGATGAGGCGGTCGCCGTCATCGACGAAGCTCGTCGTAAGCTCTACCTGATCCTCGCTGAAGACTGAGCGGATGCCGTCTCCACGTCGGCGTCGGGAAGAGATATGACGACCGTCAGGCACCTGCGCGCCCGCTACCGGAAGATCCTCCGGTTTGCCAGCAGGTACATCGTGCAGGAGTGGTGGTTCGAGGTCGCTCTCCCCCGCATTGGGCTTGCCAGCATTGGCCGCCGAAGCCGCGCATCCAGAACACGGCGCATCGCGCGGCATTTTCACGCCCTGGCGATCGAACTCGGCGGCCTCATGATCAAGGTCGGCCAGTTCATGTCCTCGCGGCTCGACGTGCTGCCGCCGGAAATTACGAGCGAGCTCGAGGGACTCCAGGATGAGGTCCCCGCCGCGGATTTCGCACTGGTCCGCGAACTTGCCGAGGCCGACCTCGGTGTTGCCCTCGAGAGCGCGTACACGTCCTTCGACCCGACACCGGTGGCCGCCGCCTCCCTTGGCCAGGTGCACCGTGCGAAGCTTTCGCCACGCGACGCCGACCTGGTGGGATTCACCGACGTGGTGGTGAAGGTCCAGCGGCCCGGGATCGACGAAATCGTGAAAGTCGATCTCGCGGCGTTGCGCAAGGTCGCGGACTGGCTCAACCGGGTCAAGTTCATTTCACGGCGAGTGGATCTGCGCGCACTTCTCGGCGAGTTCGCCAGAATCAGCATGCAGGAGATCGACTACCTGCATGAGGGCAGCAGCGCGGAACGTTTTGCCGAGAACTTTGCCGACGATCCTCGGGTGCTGGCGCCAACGGTGGTGTGGGAGCGAACGACACGGCGTGTCCTGACGCTCTCCGACGTGACGGCCATCAAGATCAGCGACAGCGCGTCGCTCCGTGCCGCGGGGATCAACCCGGCCGCGGTCGCGGAAGAACTCGCGAGTGCGATGTTTGACCAGCTCTTCACGCACGGCTTCTTCCACGCCGACCCGCATCCGGGCAACATCTTCGTCACGCCGACTGCGTCCGAGTCAACGAATGCATCTGGGATGCCGTGGGCCCTGACCTTCGTCGATTTCGGAATGATGGGCGAAGTGCCCGACTCGCTCAGGGGCGGCATGCAGCGACTCGTCGTCGCCGTGGCCGCGCGCGACTCGAAAGGATTGGTGGCCAGCATCCGGGAGATGGGGATGCTCCTGCCCTCCGCGGAAGGAGCGCCTCTCGAGCGGGCGATGAGCGAACTGTTCGACCGATTCGGTGGCCTGGGTTTTGCGGAGCTGCAGAAAGTGGATCCGCGCGAGTTCAGGGACTTTGCGGACAAGTTCGGGAAAGTCATGCGGACGATGCCGTTCCAGCTGCCGGAGAACCTTCTCCTGATCATTCGCGCGGTGTCGGTAACCTCCGGAGTGAGCACGGCGCTGAATCCGGCATTCAACATTTGGACCGCGATCGAACCCTATGCCGCGCGCCTCACCCGCAAGGAGGGCGCCAATACCCTGCGCGCGTTCGCGGACCAGGCGCTCGCGACGGCGGGTGTCCTGGCGCGGCTGCCTCAACAACTGGACGACCTCAGCACCCTGATTCAGCGGGAACAGCTCGCCATCCGGACGCCCGGCCTGGATCAGCGCGTTCGGGCGTTCGAACGATTGACGCACAGGGTTCTCTCGGCAATTGTGTTCGCCGGGCTTCTCCTCGGAGGCATCTTCCTGAAGCAAACCGATGAGGTGTTCGGATGGGTGCTCATGGGAGCTTCGGGGCTCCCCCTGCTGCATGCGTTGTTCGCCGGGATCTTCAGCCGGGACCCGTCGCGCTGACCTGCGTCGGCCGCCTCCCGGGCTACGGGCAGTCACCCGTGGGGTGGGCGGACTCCCAGGAGGCGATGTGAGCCACCGAGTTCGTGATGCGCAGGCGGCCGCGCGCTGCAAGTGTCGCCAGATGCACCCTGAGGGCTCTCCGTTCCGGTTCGCTCTTGACGGTGAATTGCTGATCGCGACCCCGCTCGCGTTCCAGCGAACCAACGGTGTAGACGTTCACTGTCGTCTTGCATTTCCACACGCCGTCCTCGCAGACCCAAATCTGGGTCGGCTGGATCGTCACCGTCTGGAAATAGTAGGTCGCGTGCACACTCACGAGCGTGTTCTTGCCCATCCACTCCGTCACCTTTCCGGCGACGAAAGCACCAAGGTTGGCCGTGGCAGCCAAACCCTGTGCGACCGCTTCGGGCAAACTCGTCGGTACGTTGGGGATCACATCGATCGCTCCGAGACCGTCGACAGTGCCCTTGACCGCCTCCAGGGAACCCTTGACGAACTTCCCGGTCTGGAGCGAACCGACCGCTTTCGCGCCGCCCAGCGCTGCGTTGCGGCCGCTGAGGGCCGAGCCGATCGTTGTCAGAGTTACGCCGGCATCCTTGAGGCCGGTCACCAGGTCGGCACCTACCGTATCGGCACCATGCTGCGAAGACTCCTCCACGTGGGAGATCACATCGAAGTCCCGGAACAGTCGAAACCGCTGAGCCGCTCCCACCGGAACGGCAACCGGGTTTGACGCAGTCTCCGAGTCGCAGCCGCAATTCGCGCGGGGCGTCGAACTCATCGGGGGCGTGACGACCAGTCCCGGGGTGCTGGAATCACCCTGGGGTGTCGGCGTCGTGCTCGTGCCGTCCGCACCCTGACTGCCGGCGGCTCCTGACGCCGCTGAGGTCGCCGCGGTGCACGCCTCGTATGCTGCGCGCGCGGTGGCCTCCTGTTCCTCCGCTTCGGTGAACCGGGCGAGCCTGCGGTCGAGTTCGACTCGTTCTCGGTCCGCATCGGATCGGGCGTCGACGAGATCGGACGTGAGGTGCTCAATGAGTTCCTCCAGGTCGCTCACGACAATCAACTCGCCGTCCAGTCTGGCGAATTCGGTGCCGCCCGACCCCGCGGTGGGCCCGTCGAGGGCCTGTTCGTACTCCGCGAGCAGAGTTTCCACCTCGGTGACCCGCGCCATCCGTTCGTTGAATGCTTCGTGCTGGGATTCGAGAAGTTCCCGCGCCGTTCCCTGGCGTCTCTTTGCATCGTCCCATGCCCGTCGTTCCCGCTCGCAGCTCGTGGGCTCCTTTTTCCGCACAATCACGAACCACGTCAGGGTGATCAGGGCAATAAGCAGGACGATTCCGACAATCAGGAGCAGCCACCACGGCAGGGTCCCGCTCTGATCGGTCGTGGTCGATGGGGGTCGGGTTTCCTCGATAGTTGGCTTGTCGAGAGCGATCGCGGTGGTGACAAGCGGGTATAAGTCGACCGAGGTTCGCGGAACGGGCGGGTACGCCGTGACAATGGATGAGCAGGTGGGGCACGAGCCGAACGATCCGTCGTGCACGTGGGACGCGAATCCCCAACTCACCGGCTGGGGGTTGTACGCCTCAAGGGTGCCCCAGTCGATGGCGGCCATGGCCCAGTCTGGCCCTCTGGCGAACAACCCGTTGAACGGGAGCGGTGCGAACCCGTTGCCAACGTCATAGAGGGTCGTATTGAACTTCCCCTCCAGCGTGAGCTGACTGCTCAACACGAGAGACGCACCCTGCCAGGTATCGCCAGGAAACTTGGATTGCGCAACCCATCCCGTCTCGCCAGCGAATCCTATGGGAAATTCGATTTGCGACACCAGTCCGGTCTGGGGACTCGCGTTCGTCGGCGTCGCGCGGGTAGCGACGAAGAACAGGTAGTCGCCGTTGTCGGTGAGACCATTGCCGACCGATTGATACTCGGTGGAAGTCCCCTGAATCGCGGCGTCCAGCCCGCTAAAACCCGCGGTACCGGGGCTCAGGACCATGGCGCCAATCAGATCGGGAGTCGCGGCGGGCACCGCGTCTCGACTGAGGGTCGCGGTGCCGTGCGGGTTGTCGCCATAACGGTAGGACGCGACGCCAGGAACTGTGGCGAGCAATGACTCGATGCTCGTGACTGTCGTCGTGGCGATCTCGGCCCGCGAAATTACCGCAATCGCAGCGGGCGCATCGGCACTTTCGGTCGTCGGCAGAGGCGAAGCGAGGACCGCTCCGACCATGATTCCAGCTGCGACTAATCGCATGATGGGCTCCTCGGGGGCGAGTGCCCGGCACAATACCAGAGTTCGCCGCCCCCGGCTACCCTTTCGAAAATTGGCCCAACCGCCGCAACGGCCGCATGCGGTTGCCTGTCAGAAAACGACGCCGGCATCGGGTTACCATGAAATTCCGGCTTTACGACTGACGAGAAAGTACTCGTGACCCACTTCAGCATCCCCAGCCCTGACCCGGCCTGGGCCCAGTTCCAGCTTGGTCCGATCACCATCCACACCTACGCGCTGTGCTTGCTTGCGGGCATGATCGCGGCGGCCATCATCACCCAGCGTCGACTTGGCCGACGCGGGGCCCGACCTGGCGTGGTGCTCGACATCATCATTTGGGCGATTCCGATCGGCATCATCGGAGCCCGCTTCTATCACGTGTTCACCCACGGAGGAGACTACTTCTACCCGGGCGCGAACCTGTGGAACATTTTCGCCATCTGGGACGGCGGCAACGCGCTGTACGGCTCGCTGCTGGGCGGTGCCGTCGGCGCCTGGATCGGGTGCCGCCGCACGGGCATTCGATTCTGGTCTTTCGCCGATGCGCTTGCCCCCGGGATGCTCGTCGCTCAGGCAATCGGCCGTCTCGGCAACTACTTCAACCATGAACTTTTCGGCCTTCCCACCACACTCCCGTGGGGGCTCCAGATCCTGCCGACGGATGCCATGTTCCCGAAGGGCCTCCCCGCCGACACCCTGTTCCATCCTCTGTTCCTCTACGAGATGATCTGGAACCTGATCGGTGTGGGCATCATCCTGTTGATCGAGCGCAAGCTTCGTCAGCGGGGCGACTGGCTTCGTTGGGGACGCGCGTTCGGCGTGTACCTCATCTGGTACGGGCTCGGCCGCAGTTGGCTTGAGGCGATCCGCATCGACCCGACCAGTGACGCCCTATTCGGGATTCCGGCCAACATTTGGGCTTCGTTCGCCGCGGTCGCGCTGGGTATCGTCCTGATTGTGGTTCAAAGCCGACGGCACCCCGAGCCCGAAACATCCGTGTACCGCCCAGGGCGGGAGCCGCACGCAACGAATGCGCCGGAAACGGCTGCCGCGCCGGCGAAGGTCGAACAATCTGGGGATTCGACCGATTCGATTTCGCGGTGATCGAATTCACTGGGATTCCCACGTCGCCTGGCCCCGCGCAACGGCTCAGTACCCGACGCAGCTTCGTCCTTCGGATGAGCCTGGGGGTCGTCGGGATCGCGCTCGTCGTGGCGGCCGGCGTGCTCATGACCCACTCGGCGGCGTGGACGGCCGCCGAAATGAATGTGCTTGAGGCATTCAGCGGTAACCACACTGCGACCCTCGACGTGCTGGCGCTGGGCGTCAACGTCCTGTTCAGCCCACTGGTGGCGGCGGCTCTGCTCGCAACGATGGCGCTGCTTGTTCTGCTCGTCACACGGCACCTGCGCACAGCGGTCGAGTTCGTGGTGCTCGTGGCCGGCTCCTGGCTCGGCACCGAAGCGATCAAATACATCGTTCAGCGACCGCGACCGGACTCCACGCTGCTCTCCCATCCGCTGATCAACGAATCCTCGTGGAGCTTCCCGAGCGGCCACACGGCGTTCGCGGCCTCCCTGGTGCTGGGATTCATCGTGCTCGCCCGCGGCCGCAGGTGGCGCCCCCTTATTGTCGTGGCCGGAATACTCGTTGCTCTCGCGGTGGCACTGTCGCGCGTCTACCTCGGCGTGCACTACGTGTCGGATGTCACCGCGTCACTCATCTACTCGACGATCGCGGTGAGTATTCTTGCGGCGCTGTGGAACCGGTATATCCGACCGCTACATCGGCGTCACAGAAACCGCCGCACCAATTAGAGTCAGGAACACTTTCGCACCCGGACGCGGGTTGTCTCGCACCGGGTGCTGAACCTCGATAATCGTCGCGCCGTCGTCCAGGAGCACGTTCGTGCGCCGGAATGACCCAAGAAAACTCGACGAGATCACGGTACCGGGCATACCGGAACTCGAGAGCTCGACATCCTCCGGGCGCAGGAGGACGCGAACTGGACCGTCCGCTACGTCGGGCTGAAGGAGGGGCAGTTTCTGGCCCAGAACCTCGACCTGACCGCCCCCAGCCACACCCGCGAGACGATTGCCGAGGCCGATGAATTCGGCCACGAACGGGGTCTGCGGTCGACTGTAGAGATCTTCCGGCGTGCCGATCTGTTCGATGTTGCCAGCCTGCATCACGGCGACCCGGTCGGCGACGGCAAGCGCCTCCTCCTGATCGTGGGTCACGAACAGGGTCGTGATGCCCAGTTGCGTCTGAATTCGACGGATCTCCTCCCGCAACTGCACCCGGACTTTCGCATCGAGTGCGGAGAGAGGCTCATCGAGCAGAAGCACTCGGGGCTCGGTCACGAGCGCACGCGCAAGTGCCACACGTTGCTGCTGGCCACCGCTGAGCTCGTGCGAATACCGGTCGAAGTGGCCGTCCAGTCCCACCAGCGAGAGCGCCTTCGCGGCTCGCTCCTTTCGTTCGCCGGCACCGACCTTGCGCATCCTCAGTCCGAATTCGACGTTCTTGCCCGCGGTCAAGTGCGGAAAGAGCGAGTACGACTGGAACACCATCCCCATGTCGCGCCTGTTGGTCGGCTGATCCGTCACGTCCTCACCATTGATGGCGATGGTCCCCGAATCAATCGTCTCCAGTCCGGCAATCGACCTCAGTGCCGTGGTCTTGCCGCAGCCGCTCGGGCCGAGCAATGCCACGAACTCGCCGGGCTCGACGGACAGGGAGAACGTGTTCAGCGCCCGCTGGCCGCCATAGGTCTTCGTGATATCCGTCAGTTCGACGGATACGGCCTGTGGTGAGTTCACGTTGTCTCCTGGTTCCTTGTGCGCCGTGACGTGCCCGTTGCTCCTGCCCACCCGATAAGGAGCAGGAGCAGGAACACGAAGGCCAGGGCAAGCAGTGCAATGATGACGGCAACGTACGGGTCGCTTTGCGACATGAGCAGAATCGCGGTCTGGAGGTTTTGACGGCTCAGCAGCGAGGCGATGGTGAACTCCCCAAGAACCACCGCGACCGAAATGAACGATGCGGCCATGATGCCGCGGCGCAGGTTCGGGATGAGTACCCGCCAAAACACCGACATCCACGAGGCACCGAGCGATCGCGCCGCCTCACTGAGGGTGTTGGTGTCGATGGCGCCAAGGTTGGACTGGATCGTCCGATAGGCGTACGGCAGCACGGTGATGCCGTAGGCGAAGGCCAGGGTCCACACGGAGCTGCCGAAAATTCGGGCAACCACCGAATAGACGGGAGCAAGGCCAACCACCAGCACGATGGCGGGAACCGTGATCGGGATGATGCAAATGAATTCGAGAACGCGCCGCAGTTTCGGAAACTTCAATTGCACGAGCACCATGGTGGGCAGCAGGAGGAACAGCACGATCCCGACCGTGACCAGTGCGAGCATGAGAGAGTTCACGAGACCCGTGTACACGACGTCATACTTTGAGGCGTTCGCCGAGTCGAAGAGTCCCGTCCAGTGATCGAACGTGTAGCCGCCGGCGAGTCCGTTGCGCAGCGTGAACTCGATCATGGCCAGGATGGGGATCGCGAACAGGAATCCGACAATCCCGAGGATCACCCGGCGAGCCAGCTTGCTCGGGGCGATCCCTATTCGCGTCGTCGGGGAGCTCATCGCTGCCACATCGTCGTGCGCCTCTGGAGGAAGGAATATGCGGTCATCACGACGATCATGACCACGATCATGCCGAGGGCGAGCGCGCCGGCCATGTTTGCCCGGCCGAGAATTGTCTCGCTGACGAGCGCTGCCCTGATCTGGAGCGGGACGATCTGTGATCCCTGGCTAATCAACGCGGCCGCCGTGGCGTACGCAGAGAACGCGTTCGCGAAAAGCAGGAGCAGGCTTCCGAAGAAGGCGGGCGCGAGCACCGGTGCGGCGATCCGGGTCCAATAGGTGAAGCGCCCGCCGCCGAGAGTGGCATTCGCTTCCGCCCACTGCGGCTTCAATCCCTCCAGCGCGGGCAGGAACGTAATAACCATGAGCGGCACTTGAAAGTACACATACGGAAGGATCAAACCGGGCACCGAATACAGCCAGACGCCATTGGCATAAATGTTGATGTTGAACAGGTTTTGCAGCCACACGGTGACCAGGCCCTGGACGCCGACGGTCGCGATGAAGGCAAAGGCGAGCATGACGCCGCCGAACTGGGCCAGGACGCTCGACGCGGACTCGATCATGCGGCGAAGCGGGCCATCCGGACGGGTTCCGAGGAGGGCGTAGCACACGAGCGCGCCGACGACCGCGCCGATGATCGAGGTGAGGGCCGAAACCCAAAAGGACGAAACGAAAGTCTTGAGGATGACCGGATCGAAGATCGCGGCAATATTGTCGAACGTGAACTTCCCGGCATTGTCGAAGAATCCGGTGGCCATGGCGATGGCCGTCGGCAACGCGAGAAAGAGCAGGACGTAGGAGGCGAACGGGGTCAGACCGAGGAAGGCGAGTCCGCGTTTGCGCCGTCGAACGATGATGGGCCCGTTGCGCGGGTGGCGCCGAGACAGTGCCTCGGCGCCACCGCTGGCATCGGATTGATCAGACGCCACAGTCATTTTCACACTCTACTGGCCAATGGCCGCTGCCCAGTTCTTGGAGAGCAGCGCGTTTGCCGCATCCGTCTGCGCCGTGGTCGGAGTGACCCGCTGCGCGGGGAGTTCACCGACTGTCTCCAGCGCCGTTTTGTCGACGGTTCCCGCCTTCGTCATCGCGTCGATGGTCACCGGGTAGGCGCCGCTGGCGAGGAACAGGTTCTGAACCTCAGGGCTGTACACGAACTCTTCCCACAGTCGCGCTGCCGCCGGGTGTGGAGCATCCAGGTTGATGGCCTGGTTGTAGTAGCTGATGTACGCGGTTCCGGGAAGGGTGGTGACCTTCCAACCGGGAACAGTGGCCGCAGCCGCAAGGTTGTTGTAGCTCCAGTCGAACACGACGCCAGTTTCACCGGAGGCGATGGTTGCTGGCGTGGGGTCGACCGTGAGGAAGTTCCCCGCCTTGTTGAGCTGCGAGATGAAGTCGATGCCCGGCTGGAAATTGTCCAGCGTTCCGCCGCTCTGCACCGTGATCAGGCCGATTGCGGCAAAAGCCGCTCCCGCCTGCGTGGGGTCACCATTGATGGCTACGGCACCCTTGTATTCCGGCTTCAGCAGGTCCTGCAGGCTGGTCGGCTTCGGATACTTGTTGGAGTTGTAGCCGATCGACATGCTTCCGGTGTAGTCGTTGACCCACAGACCGGTCGGCTCCTTGTTGCCGTCCGGGATATCGGCCCAGTTCGCGACCTTGTACGGCGCGAATTTCGCGGTGTTCGCAAGGGCGACAGCGGCGCCGAGGTCGAAGACGTCCGGCGCGGTGTCCTGGCCCTTGTTGTCGTCTGCGGCTTTGATCTCGTCTGCGCTGGATCCGTTCGGGTTGGCGGAATTGACCGTCAAGCCGTACTTTGCCTTGAACGCAGCAATGATTTTGCCGTAGTTCGCCCAGTCGTCCGGCAGCGCAATGACGTTGAGCGTGCCTTCCTTCTTCGCCGCCGCCACGAGGGCATCCATGCCGCCGAAATCGGCTGCACTGGTCGCCTTGCTCGCGTTGACCCCGCCATTGTTGGCACTGGAACCCCCGGTGTTCGCTGAGCATCCAGCGAGGGCGAGTGCGGCGACCGCGGCGACCGCCACGATGCCGTTGAGGGTACGAGGTTTGAACATTATTTCTCCAATTCTTTACACAAGAAAGACCGCTGTCTTCTCCACGAGGGCACTCTGTTGAATGTTCTTTTGATGTTCCGCGCCATCCCGTAATTTGTCAATGGCCTGATGTTAGTCATTTGATTTGATTTCCCACCTCGTTCGCTACGGCGAACAAATTGGTCTCATTTCATCTCTACTCGGTCTCCTCCTTCGTAACCAGAACGGACACAACCCCCTTGATCTCCGACAATCCCTCGACAAGGTCCTCGAGCGGCCCCCTGCCATGCCGGAACCTCATGCTCGCCTCAACCCGCGAAACCTTTCCCGGCACTTCGATCTTGCGTGTCTCCGAGAGCGATGCTTCGTATCCGTGTCGGGTTGCCACGATGAGGATCTCCCGGAGGATGCCCCGATTTTCCTTGTAGGAAACGATAAAGACCTGATCGCGATCGATTTTGGGGATGAACCGACCCAGCAGCGGCAGGAAAATGACCGCGAGAAGGTAAAACGCCGTCGCAATGATGGCGATGAGCGCCATCCCGGCACCGCACGCCATGCCGACTGCCGCCGTCATCCAGATACTTGCGGCCGTTGTCAGCCCGCTCACCACGTTCTGGCGGACGAAGATGACGCCGGCCCCCAGAAACCCGATTCCTGACACGATCTGGGCGGCAATTCTGGAGGGATCCAACACGACCTCCGGCCCGATGACGTTCGCGAACCCGTAGGCCGACACGAGCGTGAACACGGCGGCACCCAGCCCAACCAGGGTGTGCGTTCGCAGCCCGGCGCTCTTGAGCTTGCGTTGACGTTCGCCACCGATGAGGGCGCTGAGCACGAAGGCGAGGGCCAACAGAACGATTTCCGTCAGCGTCGAATCGCTGATGAATTGAATGTGAATCATGATTTCCTTTCCCGGTTGGGTCCGGCAGCACCTAGCGGGTGCCGGAGTTCGACCGGGTCGCCCGGGCCGCGGTGATCAACCCTGCGAACAGTCCCTTGTCCTGTGTCGTTTCCGGATGCCACTGCACCCCGACCTGGAAGCGCTCGCCTTCCGCTTCCATTGCTTCCAGCACGCCGTCGCTGCTGCGCGCGGTGGCGACGAACCCTGGATGCACTGCGACGCCCTGATGGTGGTGGCACGCGACGACCAGAATCGGATCGACGAGTGAGGAAATTCGATGCCCAGGTTCGATCAGGACGTTCGTGGCTCCGTAGGTGTTGCCGGAGCCGGAATGGCTCGTGTTGCCCACGTCGTCGGGCAGGTGCTGAATGATCGACCCGCCCGCGTGCACCGCCATGACCTGCATTCCGCGGCAGATCCCCAGGACCGGCAGCTGCCGGGATGCCGCAGCATCCAGCAGCCACAACTCGGAAGTATCGCGGTCGTCGTACCACGTGGTCACCGCGCCGTGCGGTTCCTGCCGGTACCGTGCAGGGTTGACGTCGGAACCGCCGGCAATGATCAGTCCATCAATTCGGGAAACCAGCAACTCGGCTACCGCTAGCGCGGGCACCGGCGGAATGAGCAGCGGTGCTCCCCCGGCTTCGACAACAGATTCGGCATACGCGGTCGGAAGAAGGTCCGCCGGCACACCATCCCAGGACGACCAGGACGCCGACTGCCGATAGGTGCTGATTCCGATGACGGGAAGTACGGGCTCCGCGCTAGTCAAAGTCGGAGTCCAGAGATGTCACATAGGCGTTCGACAGGCCGCCGTCCACGAGAAAGTCCGTCGCAGTGATGAAGCTTGATTCATCGCTCGCGAGGAACGCGACCGCATTGGCGATCTCCTCAGGTTCCGCGAATCGCCCCATCGGAATGTGGATGAGGCGCCGCGCAGCGCGTTCGGGATCCTTCGCGAAGAGCTCCTGAAGCAGCGGCGTGTTGACGGGTCCCGGGCACACCGCGTTCACCCGAATGCCTTTCTTCGCAAACTGCACACCGAGCTCTCTCGTCATCGCCAGGACCCCGCCTTTCGACGCGGTGTAGGAGATTTGGGAGGTGGCAGCGCCCATGATGGCCACGAACGATGCCGTGTTGATGATTGATCCGGCTCCCTGCTCGAGCATGTACGGCAGCACTGCCTTGCAGCACAGGTACACGCTCGTGAGGTTGACCTGCTGTACTTTGTCCCACGCTGCAATTCCGGTCTTCAGGATCGAGTCGTCGTCTGCGGGCGAAATTCCCGCATTGTTGAACGCGACATCCACGCGCCCATACGTTGCCTTGGCGTGGGCGAAAAGCGCGTTCACGTCTTCCTCGAGGGCGACGTCGGTTCGCACGAAGGATCCGCCAAGTTCGCGGGCGATGGCGGCACCGTTCCTGGTATCGAGATCACCGATCACGACCGTGGCACCCTCCGCAGTGAACTTCCTCGCTGTGGCGAGCCCAATCCCGGAGCACCCCCCGGTGATGACGGCGATCTTGCCGTTGAGCTTCCCGGTTCCAGCCATCGAAACTACCTTTCCGTTGAAATGAATACGTTCTTTACTTCGCTGAACGAGTCGGGCGCATCCGGGCCGAGCTCGCGCCCGAGACCGGACTGCTTGAATCCGCCGAATGGTGTCCAGTACCGCACCGAGGAATGGGAGTTGATGGACAAATTCCCGATGTCCAATGCCCGGGCGACCCTCAACGCTCGGCCGATATTGGAGGTGAACAGCGAGCCGGCCAAACCGTACTCGGTGTCATTCGCTTTCGCGATGGCGTCGGCCTCATCCGTGAAGGGCATGACGGCGACGACCGGCCCGAACAATTCGTCCTGCCACACCGGATCCTGTGAATCCGCGGGCAGCACCACCGTCGGCGCCAGCCAGAATCCGTCGCTGCCGGTGACGGTCGAGCCGCTGTAGGCGACTGTCGCCTTGTCCAGATAGGCGGCGACCGAATCGCGCTGCCGTGCCGAAACCATGGGACCCATCTCAGACTCGGGCGATGCCGGATCCATGACCTTCACGGCCTTCACTGCAGGCTCCAGCAGCTCCAGGAAGCGTTCGTACACGCTCTCCTGCACCAGAATGCGCGAACGTGCGCAGCAGTCCTGGCCGGAATTGTCGAAAGCACCGGCGGGGGCGGATGCGGCGGCCCCGTCGAGGTCGGCATCGTCGAAGATGATGTTCGCTCCCTTGCCGCCAAGCTCAAGAGTCACCCGCTTCACCTGATCTGCGCAGCCGCGCATGATCGCCTTCCCCACCTCCGTCGACCCGGTGAAGGCGACCTTGCGGACGAGCGGATGGGTCACAAAACGGTTCCCGACCACCGTGCCCTTCCCGGGGACGATGGTCAGCACATGATCCGGAATGCCAGCCTCCAGCGCCAGCTCCCCAAGGCGCAGCGCGGTGAGAGGGGTGAGCTCCGCTGGTTTCAGCACAACCGTGTTCCCTGCGGCCAGGGCGGGGCCGAACCCCCAGCCAGCGATCGGCATCGGAAAATTCCACGGGACGATCAGCCCGACGACGCCCAACGGCTCATGGAACGTCACGTCAACGCCACCGGCCACCGGGATCTGCCTGCCGAAGTGGCGTTCCGGCGCGGCGGAATAGTAGTTCAGCACGTCGCGGACGTTTCCGGCCTCCCACCGGGCATTCCCGATCGTGTGGCCCGCGCCGATGACCTCCAGTTCGGCAAGTTCCTCAAGGTGGGAATCCACGGTCGTGGCGAACTCGCGGAGCAACCGTGCCCGCTCCCCCGGGCTCACGTGACGCCAGCTCTGGAACGCCTCGTGCGCCGCAGCGATCGCGTCATCGGTTTCGCGTTCATCCGCAAGTGCGACGTCGGTCACTGTCGACCCGGTCGACGGATTGATCACGCTGTGGATTCCGCCGGCGGTGAAGTCAGATGTGGGGAAACGCATGAAACGTCAGAGCCTTTCGAATCCGCGGCGGAGTTCCCAATCGGTCACCGCGGCATCGAATGCGGCGATTTCGGTGTCCGCGTAGTGCACATAGTGTTTCACCACATCCGCCCCGAACACCTGAACGGCGATCGCGGATGAAGCAAACGCGTCGCGCGCTTCATGCAGCGTCGATGGAACCCGTGGGGCGCCGGAGGTGTAGGCGTTCCCCGTTGTCTCCGGTTCCAGTTCGAGTTCATGCTCGATGCCGTACAGGCCGCCGGCAAGCATCGCGGTGAGCGCAAGGTATGGGTTCACATCGCCACCCGGAAGCCGATTTTCCATGCGTGCGCTTGCACCATGACCGACCAGCCGAACCGCGCAGGTGCGATTGTCCTGGCCCCAGGCGACCGCAGTCGGCGCGAAGGATCCCGCGACGAATCGCTTGTAGGAATTGATGTTCGGCGCATAGAACAGCGTGAATTCGCTCATCGTCTTGAGCACGCCCGCGATGAAGTGGTCATAGAGCGCAGTGCGGGTGCCGGAGGCGCTGTCCCAGAAAACAACGTCGTCGGTGAGCGAACGAAGCGACATGTGCACGTGGCAGGAGTTGCCTTCCCGCTGATTTGGCTTTGCCATGAACGTGATGGACTGGCCGGCCTGCTGGGCGATGTCCTTGGACCCGGTCTTGTACACGCTGTGGTTGTCTGCGGTGACCAGCACCTCGTCGTACTTGAATGCAATCTCGTGCTGGCCGAAATTGCATTCGCCTTTCGCCGACTCGACGGTCATACCCGCATCCCACATCATGTTGCGAATTGTGCGCAACAGCGGCTCAACGCGGGATGAACCAAGGATCGAGTAATCAACGTTGTACAGATTTGCCGGAGTGAGATTTCGGTAGCTCCCGTTCCAGGCATCCTCGTACGTCGTGGTGTAAATCATGAACTCCAGTTCAGTGCCGGCCACCGCTTTCCAGCCAAGCGCGGCGGCTTTGTCGACCTGGGCACGCAGCATCGCCCGCGGGGAGACCGCCACTGGCGCGCCGTCTGTTGTCTTGAGATCGCACTGGATCATGACGCTGCCAGCACGATAGGGCAGGCGGCGAATGGTGTCGAGGTCCATCTCGAACACCATGTCCCCATATCCCTTCTCCCAGGACGTGATGTCATACCCGTCGACCGTGTTCATTTCCGTGTCGACGGCCAGGAGATAGTTGCAGCCCTCCGTGCCATGCGCAAGCACCGAGTCGAGAAAGAATTGCGCTTGAATCAATTTGCCCTGAAGGCGACCCTGCATATCCGTGAACGCGAGTACGACAGTGTCGACGTCGCCTTCCGCGATGATGGCAGTCAATTGCTCAACGGTGAGCATCCGATCGTTGCGAGGGTGGGACAGTGCCGTGGTCATTCTTGAATCGCTCATTTCAGTAGACCCTTCAGGAGTGCTGCCGTTGCGTCGCAGTGATCTTCCATGACGCTGCGCGCTGTGTCGGCTTTTCCCTCCAGGATGGATTTCGCCACCTGTTGGTGCTGGCGTTCCGAGTTGGTGATGTTCTTTTGGAGGAACGGAATTTCCTCCAGATACTGGTGGATCCTGGTTTGGATCATGCTGCTGGCTTTGGTCAGCTCGGGTGAGCCGCAGACGGACGCAATGGACAGATGAAAACGTGCGTCGGCCTGACGGTATTCGGCGGGGTCAGTCGCCTCGGCGAGATCTTTCACGCAATCACTCAGAAGTGACTTCGCCTCCGCGCTCAGGGGCAGGGAGGCCGCCAGGTAGCAGGCACCCGGTTCGATGACCCGCCGAAAGAGGACAATGTCGGTGATTTCGTTGAGACGATCCGCGATATCGACCTGGTCGGGGAGCCGAGTCGGTCGAACTCCTTCGACGAGAGTTCCACCTCCTCGTCCTCGCGTCGTGCTGACAAATCCGGCCGCTCGCAAAGCGCTGATCGCCTCGCGAACCGTGGCCCGCGAGACTCCGAGTTTTTCGCCAAGCACCCGCTCTGGTGGGAGCAGTGTTCCAGGTTCGAAAATTCCGAGCTGGATCGCTGATCCCAGCTGTTCAACACAGGACTCGAAGGCCATGTGGCCCCGGACCGGGTGCAGAACAGCGTCTACCAGGCGGGTGCGTGACATCGTTCTCCCAAAGTGCTCGGCGTCAGTTCAACAGTTTGTCAGGGTCATCCACCGTAAGGTGCGCGATCTCCTCCTTCGTCATGAAGTGGTGCCGACCCTTCGTGAGCCACAATACGGTCGCCAGGATAACCACTACGACAACCGCGATCGGCGAGTAGTTGAAGGTATCCACTGTGATCGGCGCCAGGGGCGGCAGCACGAACAGGATGCAGATGATGACCACCCATACGACGGCGATCCAGCCGATCGGTGCGCTCCACTTGCCCAGGTGCCACGGCCCGTGGACGAAATCCTTGTTGAGCCGTCGCAGGAACACCGGTGTCACGTAGGCGATGTAGAGCCCAATGACGGCGACCGACGTGACGGCGAGGTAGGCGGTGGTGTTGAACAGTGCCGGGACAACCAGCACGATCGAGCAGCCAACGCACAGCCAGATCGAGTTCGTCGGACTTCCGGTGCGCGGGTTGACCTTGGCCCAGATCTTGGATCCGGGCAGTGCACCGTCACGGGAGAAGGCGAAGCTCATCCGGGAGTTTGCCGTGACGGACGCCATGCCGCAGAAGAACTGCGCGCCGCAGATGATGAAGAGCAGGAACTTCGCCATGTCGGGGTTGTTCAACGCGTCGAGGAAGATCTGCGCGGGGGGAAGGCCGGAGGCGCTACCCAGCAGCTTGTCTATTCCCGCATCGCTGCTGTCCTTGATTGCCGCTGTAATGGAGAACAGCAGGATCCACCCGCCGATGATCGAAATCACGACGCTCATCACAATGCCTTTCGGGGCGGCAAGCGCGGCGCTCTTCGTCTCTTCCGCGACGTGCGCAGATGCGTCGTAGCCCGTGTAGGTGTACTGCGCCATGAGCAGGCCCATGAGGAACACATAGGGTCCGAACGACCAACCGGTTCCGTTGTACCATCCGGTCATCGTCCAGCTGAAGGACTGATGGCTCGTCGGCATGATCCACAGAACCGCCACAATGATCAGGACGCCGAATATGTGCCACCAGGCGGACACGCTCGAAAGAATGCTCACGAGCGAGACGCCGAAAGCGTTGAGCGCACCGTGAATGATGATGAGCACCACGAACAACACGAACGTGTTGAGTGCTGTCGGAGTGACCCCGAAGGTGAGGTCGGCGAAGGCCATCATGGTCGTCGCCGCACCGAAGTCGATCGCGGCGGTGACCGCCACTTCACCGAGGAAGTTGAACCACCCGACGTACCAGGCCCAGAGTTTCTTGTTCCGTTTGGCAAGACGGCCGGCCCAAAAATACAGGCCGCCGGCGGTGGGATAGCGGGAGCACACCTCGGCCATTGCCAGTGCTACGAACAGCACGAAAACGCCGACGATGGGCCAGCCGAGATTGATTGCGGAGGGGCCACCGGATCGCAACGCGATCGAGTAGGAGGTGATGGCTCCCGCGAGGATCGAAATGATGGAGAAGGAGACGGCGAAGTTCGAGAATCCGGACATGCCGCGATGCAGCTCCTGCTTATAGCCGAGCCGAGCCAATTCTGCCGCATCGGCGGCAGCCTGGGCTTCAGATGCAGACACCTTTGTTGCTCTGTCAGTCATGAAAGTTCACTCTCTATCCAGGGGGGAAAATGGAGTCGATTGACAATCTGTGCACATCATTCCGCTCCGAAGGTAACTTTGTCAATGGTCTGACCCCAGACATTAAGTTGTCTTCATGGAGACAGGGCGCGCCACCCGCAGTTCGTTGTGATTCGCCCGAACCGCCTTGACGAACTGTATACAGGTGTATAGCCTGCTATACATGCGTATAGTTCGTGAGGAGCAGCCCTCCGACCTGTCCACGCGCGCGCGAATCCGCAACGCTGCCATCGAAGAGTTCGCGATCCGCGGTTTCGGCGCATCCGTTCGCGAGATCGCCGCCCGCGCGGGTGTGACGGCGGGGCTCATCACCCACCACTTCGGTTCGAAAGACAATTTGCGCGCCGAGTGCGATGCGGAGGTGATCCGCCTGTACCGCACGATCAAGGGCGGCGGTGCCGCGATGTCGCCCGCGCAATCGATGGCCGTCCTCGCCGAACTCGACGAGTACGCCCCCATGTTCGTCTATATCCTCCGCAGCGTGCGCGACGGAGGCGAGGCGGGCATCCAATTCCTGGAACAGATGATTCAGGAAGCAATCACCTTCTCCGCCGAAGGGGAAAAATCCGGACTCGTCCGGCCGAGTCGTGACCCGGAGGCACGCGCCCGATACCTCGTGACGTCGAGCCTCGGCGGCATCCTCCTCCAGCTTTCCCTTCACCCGCAGCTCGATCTCGCGGATGTGCGCGTGACGTTTCGCAGGATCGTGGAGGAAATTTCGCTTTCCGCTCTGGAGCTGTACACGGAAGGCGTGCTGACCGACCGCCGCTACCTCGACGAGTACCTGCTCTACGTTGGCGATCCTCCGGGCACGGCCGAGACCTCGACCATGACCACCCCGCAAACTTTGGAGCACACACCATGACCACCTCGAACGCAGTGACCGTGGAGGGCCTCGAAAAGAACTTCGGTTCGACTCGCGCGCTCGACGGACTGAACCTCACCATCGAAACCGGCACCGTCGCCGGATTCCTCGGCCCCAACGGGTCGGGAAAGACGACCACCATCCGCATCCTGCTCGGACTCCTCAAAGCCGACGGCGGAAACGCAACCCTCCTCGGCGGCGACCCGTGGAAGGATGCCGTCGAGCTCCACCGCCGCATCGCCTACGTCGCGGGCGACGTGACGCTCTGGCCGAGCCTCACCGGCGGCCAGGCCATCGACATCCTCGGATCCCTTCGCGGCGACCTCGACCGCATTCGGGTCGAGCAGTTCCTCCAGCGGTTCGACCTGGATCCGACGAAGAAGGCGCGCAGCTACTCCAAGGGCAACCGGCAGAAGGTCGGCCTTGTCGCGGCATTCGCGAGCCGCGCCGAACTGCTGATCCTCGACGAGCCAACGAACGGGCTCGACCCCCTCATGGAGGGCGTGTTCACCGAGTGCGTCGCCGAGGCGAAGGCCGAGGGTCGCTCTGTGCTGCTGTCCAGCCACGTTTTCGCTGAGGTGGAGAAACTCTGCGATACCGTGACGATCATCCGCGACGGCCGCACCGTCGAATCCGGCACGCTCGCCGAGCTTCGCCACCTGCAGCGCTCGACCATCACGCTGACGCTGGACGGGGACCCGAGTTCGCTCGAGACCGTCGACGGGGTCAACGACTTCGTCGCCGACGGGGGGCACGCCACCTTCACGGTGGATAGCGCAGCGTTGCCGGCAGTTCTCGCCGCCATTGCGCCGCTGAAACCCCGCGAATTGGTCTCCACTCCCCCGTCACTCGAGGAATTGTTCCTGCGCCACTACGGCGTGCACCCGGTGGACACCGGCGCGTCTGTGGCACCACAGGCTGAGGCGGCACAGGCCGAGGCGGCACAGCGATGACCACCTCCACCGCCGCGCGCACCCACAGCGCGCCTCCCACAGTGTCCTCGAACGCGTTCGTGAACGCATCAACCGGGTTCGGCATCATGGTGCGGTTCATCCTGCGCCGAAACTGGCTCCGGATGCTCATTTGGCTCGTCGTGCTCGCCGGAATGGTCGTGCTCGTGATCGACTCCCAGCGCGAGCTGTTCCCCACGCAGGCCGACCGGGATGCCTACGCGCTCGTGGCCAACACGCCAGCGATCGCCGCGCTCACCGGTCTGCCGTACGCGGCGGGAACGCTCGGCGGCATCCTCAACATCAAACTGTGGATGACCATGGCCATCGCGCTGTCCTTCGCCGTCATCTTCCTGGTGACGCGCAACGGGCGCGCCGAAGAGGAGGCCGGGCGCACCGAGCTCCTGCGCGCGGGCGTCCTCGGAAACCATGCCTATTCGCTCGCGAACTGGACGGTCTTCTCCGCGTTTGCGATCCTCGTCGGGCTCGCCAGCGCGGGTGCGGCCATCAGCCAGGAATTGCCCGTCGACGGCGCACTGACGATGGGGGCATCCTTCGCCGCCACGGCGCTCGTGTTCCTGGGAGTGTCGGCCGTCGCCGGCCAGCTGACGAGAACGAGCGGCGGGGCGAACGGCCTCGCGTCGACCGTCCTGGGCATCAGCTATCTCGTGCGCGCGGTCGCCGACGTCCAGGGCGAGGGCGAGAACGCGAGCTGGCTCGCCTGGCTCTCCCCCATCGGCTGGGCGCAGCAGTCTCGCTCCTACGGCGACAACGACTGGTGGCCGCTCCTGCTGTGCGTTGGCGCAGCTGTCATCCTCCTGGTCGTGGCGCTCGCGCTCGAGCGCGGGCGGGACCTCGGCGCCGGACTTATCCCCGAGCGAGTGGGTCCGCGCAGCGCCACCGCGGCACTGCGCACCCAGACCGGGCTCACGATTCGGCTCCAGCGCGGGTCGATCATCGGATGGAGTGTCGGCATCGTCGTGTTCGCGATGTTCTTCGGCGGCGTCGCCACAGCCATGGCGAACCTCCTCTCCGGCGACAGCCCGATTGCGCAGGCCTTCCTCGGCGGATCGAAAAACATCCTGGACGGGCTTCTCGGGTTCTTCCTGATGGCGAATGCCCTCCTGGTTGCGGCATTCGTCCTGCAGAGCGCCGACTCGATTCGCGCGGCCGAGTCCAAAGGCCGCACGGAAATGCAGTGGTCCTCGGCGATTTCGCGGATTCGATGGGCGGCAGCCCGCATGGTTGTTCCCGCGGTCTGGTCGCTCGGGTTGCTCGCCGTGAGCGGAGCGGCGATCGGGGCAACATTCGGCGCGGCGGTCGGCCAGCCTGATCAGGCGTGGCGATTCCTGGGCGCATCGGTCGCCTATTGGCCTTCGGCGCTGCTCGTGATCGGTGTGGTCGTGCTCTGTGCGGCAGTGATCCCGCGGGCCGCAGCGGCGGTCACGTGGGCGCTGTACGCCGTTGCCGTGGTCCTGTCCATGTTCGGCGACCTGTTCGGGCTTCCGGACTGGGTCATCAAGAACACGCCCTTCACCGCGATTCCACGCCTCGGCATGGACTTCACAGTCCTGCCGCTCGTCGTGGTCACAGCGCTTGCCGTAATTGCCGGCGGCATCGGCCTGTGGGTCTTGAGGAACAGGGATATGACCAGCGCGTAGCAAACTCGGGCAGGATGGCGGTATGACGACATCCACTGCCCTTGACATCGTTTCCGCAGTCCAATCGGGCGAGCAGAGCCCGGTTGCCGTGGTGGAGGGCGCCCTGCAGCGCATCCGGGAGAACGAGAACCTGGGCGCGCTGCAGGAGGTCTTCGCCGAAGAGGCGCTCGCCGAGGCGGCGGCCCTGGCGAACGCCAAGGATCTCGCTACGCTCCCCCTCGCCGGTTTGCCGATTCTCATCAAGGACACGATTCCGGTCGCCGGGCACCCGATGCGCGTCGGGTCCCTGGCGACGAGCGCTGAGCCCTCCGCGCACGATCACGAGGTTGTTCGGCGGCTGCGCGTAGCGGGTGCGGTCATTCTCGGTCTCACGACAGTTCCCGAACTGTGCGTGTTCGCGACCACGGATTCCCCCGCCGGCATCACCCGCAATCCGTGGAATCCGGATCGAACCCCTGGCGGGTCCTCCGGCGGATCAGGGGCGGCAGTTGCGGCCGGAATCGTGCCGGTGGCGCACGGCACCGACGGCATGGGCTCGATCCGCATTCCGTCGGCCAATAACGGCCTGTTCGGCATCAAGCCCGGCCGCGGCACCGTTCCGGCGGACCTCGGCGGCGATTCCTGGGGTGGAATGGCGGAGAACGGACCCCTTGCCACAACCGTTGCGGATGCGGCACTCGTCCTGTCGGTGATGGCCGGGAATCCGGAGCTCGCGGCCGTGACCGAGCCGGCTGCGCCGCTGCGCATCGGCGTGGTTCCCGCGACGACATCCTTCCTCGTCCGTCTCGATCCGGAATGGAAGAAGTCGCTTTTGGCGACCGCCGATGCGCTGCGCGAGGCGGGCCACGAAGTCGAGGTCACGCGTTTCCCCTACCCAGCCAACCCGATCCCCATGTTTGCCCGATGGTTTGCCGGAGTGGCGAAGGATGCCGAGGGTCTCGACGACTCGAAGCTGCAGCCCCGCACACTGCGCCACGTGAAGCTCGGACGGCAAGCCCTGACGAAGGGCTGGGTGAAGGAGCGCGACACCGACCGCCTCGAAGCGGATGCCCGCGCGTTCTTCGCCGACCACGACATCCTGCTCACGCCGATGCTCGCGCGCTCAGCCCCGAAGGCGGAAGCGTGGCACCACCGCTCCTGGCTGCGGAACATCTGGTCGAACCTGCAGTATGCGCCGTTCGCTGCACCGTGGAACATGGTGGGCTGGCCCGCGGCATCCGTGCCAGCAGGGTTCGACGCGAACACCGGGATGCCGACCGCCGTGCAAATCGTCGCGCCGCCCGGCCGGGAGTCGCTGATCCTCGGCGTGGCCGCGCAAATCGAACGGTTGCGCCCCTGGCCCCGGACGGCGCCGGCCGGCAACTCGGTCAGCTGAGCGAACGCAGGGTGAGAATCTGCTCTGCGCGACCGAATGGCCCTGCCAAATCGCACAGAACCGTGGACGTGAGCCCGATGCCATCGCTGCCGAACGAGACCGAGTTTTGCAGGCCCAACCACTCCCCGTGCGGCTCGCGGTACAGGTGCAATTGCAGGTCGACGTTCGGGAACGCGTAGCCGCCCGGCCCCGGCTCCACGCGCGTCGCGATCCCGTTGCTCGTATCGGCGACCCCGATGAGCCGGGCAAGATCCGAGAACGGGCCGGGTGAGACGAGCGGATGCCTCGGCCTGATCCAGGCGCGGCCATGCCCCGGTGCGTGGCCCGGAAGCGTGCGGATCTCGATCGAGTGGATGTAGCCGCCCGGCCACTCTCCCAGCGTGGTCGGTCTGGCTGATTCCGGCGGTCCGGACATCGGCTCGTCCTCGATGCCTTCGATGGCGCTCGTGTCCGAGAGTTGCAGCCGCCACGCTGTCGCGCGCACGGCAGTCCGTCCGCCGGAGACGAGTTCCGCCTGCACGAGTTCGATGGTGCGGCCCGCGCGTAACATGGTCGTGACCACCTCGAATTCGCCATCCGGGATCAGACCGAGAATGTCGTAGCTGATGCGCGCCATCCGCAGGTCGTCGCGCGGTTGGAAGTTCTCGAGGCAGTGCGCGAGGATCCCGGATACCGGCCCCATGTGCTGTTCGTGCGGATTCCACGCGCCCTGCGTGTGCACGGTGGCGGTGAAGTGACCGTTTCCGTAGTCGACGTAGTAAGGCTCGGATGCCGCGCTCACTTCTGCTCCCCCGGTCCCGGTTCTGGCCACCGGCCGATCCCGGGAATGAACCGGCCCACGCGCTGCGCGTACGCGGCAAATTCCGGATGGCGTGCCGCGAGCATCCGTTCCTCCCACCGTGCCTTCACGGCAAAGAGGACGACGAGCGCAATCCAGGTCGCGAGATGCCACCAGGAGGCGCCGAGGACGACGAGCCCCGCCCCGGCGATCATGAGGCCCGAATAGATTGGGTTGCGGACGACCCCGAACGGCCCGCGAATAACCAGTGCGGCGTGATCTTTGGGGATCGGGCTCGCAGTGAGGGAGGACCCGAGGCTGAGGAGTCCTCCGGAGGCGATGATGAGTCCGGCCAGGACAAGCACGCCGGTCACGATCAGGACGCCAGGGTTTCGGGGCCACCAGCCGCCGTATGGCTCCAGTATCAATGCTGCGAGCAGGACCAGTTGCAGGGCCACGAGGCTCGCGGCCCCGGCCCTGCTGGCATCGTTCCGCGGGGCGCCGCTCGTGGTCATGCTCTCTGTGCCTCGGTCGCCGTCAGTCGGTGCGAATCATGGCGACCATCGCCATAACTCCGATAACTGTAACGACCGCACTAATGATTGCCATGATGGTGAGGAGGACAGCTTCCATGTGGCCAGTATCGCCCGGAAGTTGACATAGGGCCAATCAGTGAGATTTAACCATGGCGACGAGTGCGAAAACGCCGAGGATGGCGACAATCGTCCCAATGGTGAGCAGTACGTATTCGATCGGATGCATAGTGCCAGTATTCTCCTGTTCCGCGTTTCAGCCAACTCACCGCACGAGTCTGATCTCCCGGATGTTGTCGTAGTCGGGGTCGATCTTCTTCGCGCCGTCCGGTTCGAATCCGTTTCGACGGTAGAACGCGATCGCGCGCGGGTTCTCGTCGAGTACCCAGAGCATGGCGGGGCGGCCGCTGAGAACGGCATCCAGCAGCGCCTGGCCGAGTCCGGATCCGTGGTGTGCTGCGAGGAGGTAAATGGTGCTGAGTTCAATATCTCTCGGGCGGAAACTTTCCCGTGTAGGTTTCCACGTGGGCGAGATAGTGCACGCGCCCGATCGCGTCGGCGTCCTCGATCGTCGCCTTCCGCACGCTCCCGTTCATGCTCAGATAGTACGCGCAGGCAGGCGGGACACGGTTCGGGCACGAATGTCAGTGGTGGGGTATTCACTGAAGGTATGGAAGAAGTCCGCAGCGAAGAGGTCGCACAATGTGACCTCGACCGCGAGTTCGAGCGTGAGCTCGACTGGGACTTTGACCGCGAGTTTGATGATCTGGTGGCCGCGTGGTCCGCGCATCACGGCGACTACGACGAGACGCAGGATTGCCTGGATACCCTCGTCGAGACCCGCACGATGATTGCTTCTCTGCAGGCACGCGAGCAGCGGTGCCTCGCGCGGCTCGAAGCAATTGCATTGGAAAGCGCCAAGGCAGCACCGAAGTCGCCGCATCAGGACAATCGTGAGATCGCCTGGCGTTCCATGGTCGCCGAAATTGCGGTCGCGACGCGGCTTGCCGACCGCACCGTGCAAAGCATGGTGAGTTCCGCGGCAGCGCTGGTGGGGTCTTTGCCCGCGACACTGATTGCTTTGGATGCCGGACGGATCTCGCTGGCCCACGCCCGCGTCATTCTGGAGCACAGCGTGGGAATCGACGAGGAGCGGCGAGCGAATTACGAGCGGCAGCTCATCGAGCGGGCAGAGGCAACGACTCCCGGCAAGCTCGCGACGACGGCAAAAATCGTCTCAGCACGCCTCCGGACCGAAACGTTCGAGGAACGGCACGCGGCGGCGTGCGACACCCGGACCGTTTCGATCAGGGAACTCGACAACGGAATGTCCGAGCTGCTTCACCTGCTGCCGACCCCGTTCGCCGCCGCGATATTCGACCGGCTGACCCGGCAGGCGAAAGCCGTCTCCGCTGCGGGCGACCCGCGCACGCGAGACCAGTTGCGCTCAGACCTCGCGACGGACCTCCTGCTCACCGGTGAACCCGCGTCCGGCGAGGACGCTCCGCACACGGCTGCAGAAGGCATCAAGGCTCAAATTTCGATCACGATTCCGGCGCTCACGCTTCTCGGCAAGGGCGATGAGCCAGCCGCCCTCACCGGACGCGGGCCGATCGACCTCGACACGGCGCTTCGGCTTACTGCCAACGCGCCGGAGTTCACGCGCGTACTTACCCACCCCGTCACCGGGATGGTCGTGGCGGCCGACATCTACCGGCCAACCGCCAGCGTTCGGAGGTTTCTGTCGGCACGGGATCAGCACTGCCAGTTTCCGGGATGCACGCGGGACGCCCGATGGTGCGATGCCGACCACACGATCGCGTGGGAGGACGGTGGAAAATCCGTCCCCGAGAACTTCGCGCTCCTCTGCCGCTGGCACCACATTCTCAAACACCATTCACCGTGGAAAGTCAGACAGGTCTCCCCCGGAATCCTCGAATGGACGAGCCCGCAAGGCGTCGTCGTATCCGGCGCCGACCCGCCGGGTCCGCGATTCGAATATGTTGACACCCCGCCACCCTTCTGACCGCCTTTCTAACCGCCTTTCCGACCACTGTTCCGTCCGCTCTTCACGGCACTCCGCGGTGGATATGGTTAGTGCATGAGCACGAATTCCGCGGGAATCAAGCACGTTGTCGTCGTAGGCGCAGGAATGATCGGCCTGACCACCGCGTGGTATCTCCAGGAACGTGGGGTGAACGTCACCGTCGTCGACCGCACTGGTGTCGCCGCCGGTTCCAGTTGGGGCAACGCCGGCTGGCTCACCCCGGCGCTTACCCTGCCGCTCGGCGAACCATCCGTGCTTATGTCGGGCCCGAAGGCGATGCTCAGTTCGAAATCTCCGCTCTACATCCCGCTCGCGCTCGACCCTAGACTCATCCGGTTCCTGCTCGGATTCGCCCTGCATGCACTCCCCCGCCAGTGGCGGAAATCCATCGAGATTTTCGCGAAAGTGAACCCCATCGCGATGGAACCGTTCCACGAGCTTGCCGCAGGTGGAGTGGCGGAACCGGTCAAGGAAGCCAAACCGTTCCTTGCCGGGTTCCTTAGTGAAAAGGACCGCAAAGGTCTGCTCCACGAGTTCGAGGCCGTCACCCGCAGCGGCGGAACCGTCGACTTCGACCTGGCCACGGGCGACGAGTTGCGCGAGTTCGAACCGACACTGTCGGATGCCGTCGCGTGCGGCGTCCTGCTGCGCGGCCAGTACTTCATCAACCCACCCAGGTACGCAGAGTCTCTCGGTGCGGCCGTCGTCACACGTGGCGCAGAATTGAAAACCGGCTTCGACGTGACCGACATCCGCGACTCGGAAAGCGGTGTCGACGTCGTTTCGGCAACGGGACAATCCGTCCACGCCGACGCCGTCGTCATCGCAACCGGTGCCTGGCTCAACACGCTTACGCGCCGGTTCGGTGTCAAGGCGATCGTGCAGGCCGGCCGCGGCTACAGCTTCAGCGTGAAGCCGGAGGTCATCCCGACGCACCCGATCTACTTTCCGGCGCAACGGCTCGCGTGCACGCCCCTCGGCGACCGGCTTCGGATCGGCGGCATGATGGAGTTCCGCAGCGTCGATGCGGCACCGGATCCGCGCCGCATCCAGACTCTCATCGCTGCCGGCCGCCCCGTCTTCCAGGGGGTTGACTGGGATGCCCGCGAAGAGGAATGGGTCGGCGGCCGCCCCGTCACGGCCGACGGCCACGCCCTCATCGGAGCGACGAAGAACCCGCGCGTGTTCGTGGGCGGCGGTCACGGCATGTGGGGAATCGCGCTCGGCCCGCTCACCGGGAAGTTCCTGGCCGGCGCGATCGTCGGCGAGCCCGATCCCCTGCTGAAACACTTCGATCCTCTCCGGTAGTGGCGTCGCACCGGTTGTTTCTTTCGAATAGATATTCGATACTTAAGGGATGTCCAACACTGCGCTGGCGAGCGTCCCCGAACTGCGGGAACGCATCCGGCAACTGCAGGCGACGAAGCTCGACACCCGCAGCCTGCCCACGCATCCGGCGATCGCTCGGCTGCTGCCCGGCGGCGCGCTCCAAAAGGGCGCGACCTACTCGGTCGACCGCTCCCTCACCCTGACCATGCTGCTGCTCGCCGCACCGTCTGCCGCCGGAGCGTGGTGCGGCGTCGTCGGGGTGCCCGAGTTCGGCGTGGAAGCCGCGGCCGGATTCGGCATCGACCTCGGGAGGCTCGTGCTGGTTCCCGACCCCGGCGACCAGTGGCTCGCCACGACGGGGGCGATCGCCGACGCGCTGCGTGTCATCGTGACCCGCCCGCCAAAACGGGCAAGCGATGCGAGTGTTGCACGGCTCTCCGCACGGTTACGCAAACGCGGTGCAACGCTGCTCGTGCTGGGCAACGGGTTGCACAACACCTGGCCGCAGAGCGAAGCGATGCTGAGCATCACCGAAAGTTCCTGGACCGGAATCGGCGACGGCCATGGCCACCTGCAGTCGAGAGAAGCCACCGTGACCGTCACGAGCAGGACGGGTGGCAGGCCCCGCAGCGCGCGCATCCTTCTGCCCGAAAAATACAGTGACACAGGAGTGCAATCGGCCTAAGCTCCGTCCATGGCATTCGACGTACCCGCAGTCGCGTACGACCGATTCATGGGCCGGTACGCGAACGTGCTTTCCGCACCGTTCGCCGACTTTGCGGGCATCCGCGCCGGTCAGCGGGCACTCGACGTCGGATGCGGGCCAGGAGCCCTCACCACTGAACTCGTCTCGCGGCTCGGTGCGGATGCGGTCGTTGCAGTGGACCCTTCCGTCTCGTTCGTGCAGGCCGCCCGCGAGCGTCTCCCGCACGTCGACATCCGGGAAGGGACCGCAGAAGATCTGCCATTCCAGAACGACTCCGTCGACGTTGCACTCGCACAACTCGTCGTGCACTTCATGTCAGACCCCATCAGGGGACTGGGCGAAATGCGGCGCGTGGTTCGCCCGGGCGGCGTTGTCGCCGCCAACGTTTGGGATTTCGTGAGCGAGCGCTCACCGGTCAGTTTGTTTTGGCATGCCGCACGCGAGATCAACCCAGATGGGCACGGTGCATCCCTGCTGCCGGGTGCCCACGAGGGCGATCTCAGCGAGCTGTTCACCGCGGCGGGGCTTGTGGACGTCACCGAAGTGCCGCTGGAGGTCAGCATGGAGCATCCCGACTTCGAGGAGTGGTGGGTGCCCTATACGGGCGGAGTTGGCCCGATGGGCGCATACTTCGCGTTGCTCACCGAAAAGCAGCAGGTGGCGTTGCGCGAGCAGTGCCGTGCCATGCTCCCTACCGGCCCCTTCACTCTGGTCTCACGCGCGTGGGCCGCCCGCGGGACTGTGGGGTAAATCTGCGGAGTAAATCTGCGAGGTAATGCTGCAAACAGCTCGCTGGCAATTGTCGTAGATATGTTCGATACTTGATGAATGGCTTTTCCCACGAGTGCTCCGGAGCGCGTGCTGCTCCTGTGGTGCCCGGACTGGCCGGTTGAGGCGGCCATTCGCACTCAGGGTCTGAAACCGGATGCCCTGATTGCCATCATCGAGACCGGCCGCGTGTTCGCGTGCTCGGCCTCCGCCCGCGCCGAAGGCGTGATCCGCGGGCTCAAACTGCGGGAGGCACAGGCGCGTTGCCCCTCCCTCATCGTCACACCGCATCGCCCGGACGATGAAGCGCGCGCATTCGAACCCGTGCTCACCGCGATCGAGGAGCTCATGCCTGGAGTGCAGCCGCTACGTCCCGGCGTGTGCGCCATCCGGGCACGCGGCCCCGCCACCTACTACGGCGGCGAGGAAGAGGCAGCTCTCTGGCTGCTCGACCAGCTCGACGAGCTGGGCGTGCCCGGTACCCGCATCGGCATCGCCGACGGCGTGTTCACGGCGGAGCAGGCGGCCAGGCAGCGGTTTCCGCAGCGCATCCGCGTCGTTTCGGCAGGGACAGCAGCGGAGTATCTCTCTCCTCTGCCCATTGGAGTCCTCGATGATTCCAGCGCGAACGAGGCATCGGTCGTGACGCTCCTGCGGCGGCTCGGCATGTACACGCTCGGCGACTTCGCTGCTCTCGATGCCGGCGATGTGCGCGACCGTCTCGGCGAACAGGGCGCGCGGCTGCACGCTCTTTCCGGCGGGCTGGACTCGCGGCCGGTCGTTGCCCGCGTTCCGTCAGACGATCTGGAGTGCGCCATCGACTTCGAACCCGCCGTCGATCGCATCGACCAGGTCGCGTTCGGGGTACGCGCCCTTGCCGACCGGTTCATCGCAGGACTCACCTCCGCGAAACTTGTGTGCACGGCCGTGCGCGTCGAACTGGACTCGGAGAGCGGCGAACTCTCCTCGCGCACGTGGCTGCATCCGCGCTCGTTCACCGCGTCGGAAGTCGTCGACCGCGTGCGCTGGCAACTGCAGGGCGGCGCGTCCGAAGTGGGGTTGAGTTCCGGCATCGTCACTGTGCGGCTCATTTCGGCGAGCGTCGACTCGATTGGCAACCACGAGGAAGGGCTGTTCGGCGGCGGGCCGGATGAGCGCATCCACCACGCCCTCTCGCGCGTGCAGGGCATGCTCGGCCGCACCGCCGTGCTCACGGGCGCCATCGGCGGCGGGAGGGGCCCGGCGGACCGCATGACGCTCGTCCCGTGGGGGGACCGGCTCCTGGATGTCCCCCAGCCCCCACCCCCCCGGCCC